>JBJTUO010000262.1:0-2702 GCA_046080785.1 Leptolyngbyaceae cyanobacterium
CTGATTCAATAGAAGCCAAATCCTTGTCTTCCTATTGCCTCCCCTGATAGAGCACTTCATGGGCTACAATCTGCAACCCCTGATCAACCCAGACCAGGGATGCTTCTGTTACCACACCCGCCTCCAGGGTGACCAGTGAAAAATTGCGGCGGCAGTGTTCTGTGCCCCGAACGATCCGGGGGACACAGGCCGCATTCAGAAAAAGAGTGCCTTCAGGATGTATCGTGACCGGGACACGGAATTTATCTTTGGTATGACGCAAGTGATGATGCATGTGACCAAAGGCAACCAGGGGAATGTGTTTTCCTAGCTGGCGGCTTTGGGTAATGGCAGCCGCAAAATCCGGGTCGCCAAAATCCCCACCTAGGGGTTGCCAGTCTCGCCCACAGGGAGATTCTGGTCGATCGCCCAGCCCCAGAGGGCCACAGTGTCCAATGAAAATTAGCGTATCGTGGGCAGCCTGATGCACACCCTGCATAATTTGAGTAGTGGATTCTTCAAAAGAGTAAACGCGATAGCGTTCTCCATAGAAGGGGCCCTGCTTCCATTCAGAACCGCCCCAACTAAAGGGGCGACTGCCTACCACAGTTAAATTAAATTGGGGAAAGTCTAATTTGCCATAGCCCACATGGAAATCACCCAATAGATCAATCTGCTCCTGTACCCGGTCTTCTACCCTGCGATCGTAGGGGCACTTTTTACGGCCCCAATCTGTGGCATTGTACCAGGCGTCGTGGTTACCCAAGACGACGGCTTTGGGCAAATCCAGGGCGGCAACCTGGCGTACCAACTCCACATTCTCGTTGCCAAAGTCTCCCACAAAAAGAACCAAATCGACCCCCAAATAACGTAGGGCCTGCTCATCTTCTGCCTCCCACAGGTCGTGGACATCTCCAATCACAGCTACTTTCAGGTGTTGACCTGGTTTTGCTGGGGGTGTCAGCCGCCCAACGGTGGATTGAATTGGATGAGCGGTTTCTCCATTGTTTGATTGTTGCCTATCCAGCATGCCATTGTCTCAGTCTCCTAGTTCCAGGATAAAGGGATCAGGGGCGGATTTCTTTGTATGCTGTTAACGGAATCGGTGTAGAGAAAATCACAGTGAAAGCAGTTTTGATGACAGCAGCGGGTAGCCCTGAGGTTTTGCAACTCCAAGAGGTGCCAGAACCCACCTTACAGCAGGGGACTGATTTGCTGGTAAAGTTGCAGGCGGCTGGGGTGAATCCCATTGATACCAAACTACGCCAGCGCGGTACCTTTTACCCCGATCGCATGCCTGCCATCCTGGGTTGTGATGGTGCCGGTATTGTGGCAGCCGTCGGCTCCCAGGTGCAGCGATTTCGGGTAGGAGATCGAGTTTATTTCTGTAATGGGGGTCTGGGTGGGCATCCCGGCAACTATGCTGAGTGGGCCGTCGTGGATCAGCAGTTTGCAGCTCACATGCCTGCCTCCCTTAGTTTTGTGGAAGCTGCCGCTGCTCCGCTGGTATTAATTACCGCCTGGGAGGCCCTCTACGATCGGGGGCGATTACAGGCAGGGCAGCATATTTTAATCCATGCTGGAGCAGGAGGGGTAGGGCATGTGGCGATTCAACTGGCCCATCTGCAGGGGGCGATCGTCAGCACCACTGTCAGTACCCGTGCCAAGGGAGATCTGGTACGTCGCCTGGGCGCAGATCAGGTCATTTTCTATAAAGAATCAGATTTTGTGCAGCAGGTCTTGCAGTGGACCAATGGTCAGGGGGTGGATCTGGCCTTTGATACAGTGGGTGGCCCATTATTGAGCAAAACCTTCTCGGCAGTGCAGATCTATGGGGATATCGTCACTCTTTTGGAGCCAGACCCATCGACTACCTGGAAAACTGCCCGCACTCGCAATCAGCGGATTTGTTTGGAACTGATGTTGACGCCTATGTTGCAAGGTTTGGTAGAAGAACAGAAAGCCCAGGCGAAGATTTTGGAGCAATGCGCTCGTTTGATTGATCAAGGCCAACTGCAACTGCATGTGAGCCAGGTCTTGCCCCTGGCAGAGGCAGAAGCAGCTCATCGTTTGCTTGAGACAGGCTCCACAACCGGTAAAATTGTGCTGCAAATTGATTAGGCAGTTCTCATACACGTTAAAAATACCTGTCTGGATAATTGATCGCGGCATTTGAAGAAAAGCTCCCATAAATGGGCACACTGATGCCTGAGTGAGGGGTGAGACCCCTCACCTTATTTTGGGAGATATTAACGATGGGTGTTGCATCTCAGAATCAACAGGTCAATGGGTCGATCGCGGTTATTTTTTGTCTGGCTATTCTGTTGGGCTTATTTTCTACAGCAGTGCCCTGGGGAGGTTGGGGCCTTGCTGGTTTTACACTGGGGATAGCGCTGCTTCTGCCTCGTTACTGGCGCAGAGGGCCGAAGCCGCTGGTATGGCTACTGGCTGGCGTAATTGGGTTACTTGCCTCTGGTTATTTTTATTTGCGGATTCCTCAACCTGCTGCCACCGATATCAGCCAGTTCTTGCCACCGGTGGGTCAGCAGACGGTTGTCGTTGGCACGGTTCAGTCCAGACCCTATTTAACTCGTAGTGGCAAGGTTCAGTTTTGGTTGGCGGCCGATCAGTTGGGGGATGCGGTGCAGGGCTTGCAGCGCACAGCGAATCAGAGCGTCACTGGCAAGCTTTATGTCACCTTACCCCCTAAAGCGGTCAACCAT
>JBJTUO010000263.1:0-24822 GCA_046080785.1 Leptolyngbyaceae cyanobacterium
CAGTAGAAGAAGTGGCATCGGTGTACGGTATCGGCCCTGAAATTGCCCAGTCGGTGTATCAGTGGTTACAAAATCCTGCCAATCATCAACTCCTCGATCGGTTGAAAGCGGCGGGGCTCCAGTTGCAGCGAGATGCCACCAGTGCTCCCCCCCCCGTGAAACAGGGCCCCCTGGCGGGCAAAACAGTTGTCATTACTGGCACCTTGCCCACGCTAAAGCGTGACGAAGCCAAAGCGCTGATCCAGAAAGGAGGAGGCAAAGTGACGGAATCGGTTAGCAAAAAGACAGACTACGTGGTTGTGGGAGAAGAGGCGGGATCAAAGTTAACCAAAGCCCAAACCCTTGGTATTTCGCTGCTGTCGGAGGCGGAACTCCTACAACTTGTGGAATTGGCCGCAATTACAATAGTGTAGTTTTGCTTAGCTGTCAATTTCTTCTAAATCCATCATCTTCTCCCGATTGGTTAGTGACTGTGGGCCAGGAGGCTTGATTTGACTGCGATTGAGGGCCGTTTCTACCGCCTGTTGTTGATCGCGATGGGTAATCCACTGGTGATAAGTACGGGTATGAACCGCCACCGAATGGCCCATCATACGAGCTGCCACCGTATCTGGCAGACCAAAGTGAATTGTGCGAACAGCCCAGGCATGGCGCAGATCGTAGGGTGAAAAGGGAATGCCGTAACGCCGAAATTGGGAGGTAACGCGCTGGCCGATGCGTTGTAGCGTGGTTTTGCTCAAATCGGTTTGAATTACTGGCAGCGTCAGTTGTCGCAGGTTGAAATGATCGACCCATTCGGGATAAAAGGGCCAGACATCATGGGCACCCGTCTTGGTCGAGTCTAACACGCGGATGACTGCGGTCTGGTCGCCCTGGCGTAGAGCGGCATAATCACAAAAAAACACTTCGTGATTGCGTAACCCATAGGTGGCCATCACGGCATAGACAAATTGCCAGGCCGGATTGGGCATCGCCTCCCAGTAAGTGACAATCTGTTGATCCGAAGGTAAGTCACGCGCTTGGGTACGACTGGTACCATAATTCCCCCAAAACGATTTTAGGTCGACGGGCAATTCCATGGTCAGAAACTCGGCCAGACTGCTGAGTGCAGTACAGCAGACCTGTCGACTGCGAGAATTGACGGCGGTCGACTGCACGGTGGCATAGAAACTCTCGGTCAAACTAAACCGAGGGTTGGCCTGGACAACTGCTTGCAACTTTCTCAGATAGGGGGCGTAGGCACTCTCCCAGGTCGTTTTAGCAGAGGCGGGCTGACTCAGACGCTCTGGGTCAGCAAAAAACTCCTGCTCAAAGGCCTGGATCTGTTCTGATAACTCCATCTGGTTTAAGCGCAGTCCACTACTGCCATGAAGCTGGTAATTGCGCCAGTCAAAGGCTTTTTGAATCAGTTGGGCTGCAATCACTTTGGCTTCTTGTTCGGCCAGTTTTAATCCTTCTGGGGTGGCAGGTAAGCCCAAACTCAAGCGCTGCTGATGGGGTTGCAGACGCATACTGCCGGGTCGCGGTGGCAGGGTGCCGCGCAGATTTAACTTGTGCCCCCGCTGTTCGATTTGAAATCCTAGACGAGCAGCCTTCAGGCGTTGGTTGACCTGCTCAATCCGAGTATCGATGGATGTAGTGTTTTTCGTTGTCCCCATACTTTTTGATCCTGATACCCAGCCGATCCAAGTATTTCCTGACAATCTTAAGTTTATGGAATTTTTATTGTTAAAATCAGCTAAAAGCTGGAGCGCAATTAGAAACGCTAATCATTATGGGGCGAGTTGGGGTTTTATTGCTTAATCTGGGCGGGCCAGAGCGGTTAGAAGATGTCCGCCCCTTTTTGTATAACTTATTTGCTGACCCCGAAATTATTCGACTGCCTTTTCCCTGGATGCAAAGACCACTAGCCTGGTGGATCTCGACCAGTCGGGCCAAAAAGTCGCAAGAAAATTATCGCTTAATCGGGGGGGGGTCGCCCCTGCGTCGCATTACAGAGGAGCAGGCTGAAGCTTTAGAGGCAACCCTGCAACAACGGGGCTGCGAAGCCGCTGTTTATATTGGTATGCGTTACTGGCATCCCTTTACAGAAGAAGCGATCGCCCAGATTAAACGCGATCGGCCAGAGCGCCTGGTGATTTTACCTCTATATCCCCAGTTTTCGATTAGCACCAGCGGTTCCAGCTTCCGGTTGCTTGAGCAAATATGGCAAAGTGATCCAGATCTGGCCCCAATTGATTACACGGTGATTCCCTCCTGGTACGATCGCCCTGGCTACCTGAGGGCCATGGCCGACTTGATTACCCAGGCGCTGAGTCAGTTTTCCAACCCCGACCAGGTGCATGTCTTTTTCAGTGCCCACGGCGTTCCTGTCAGTTACGTTAAGGAGGCGGGGGATCCCTACCAGCAAGAAATTGAAGACTGTACCCGGCTGATCATGCAAACCTTGAATCGCCCCAACCCCTACACCCTGGCTTACCAGAGTCGAGTGGGCCCGATAGAGTGGCTGCAACCCTATACTGAGGATGCCTTGCAAGAACTGGCTGACCAGGGCGTCAACGACCTAGTTGTGGTACCCATTAGCTTTGTCTCTGAGCACATTGAAACCCTGCAAGAGATTGATATGGAGTACCGAGAAATTGCGGAAACCGCCGGAATTGAACACTTTCATCGCGTACCTGCTCTGAATACCCACTCACTCTTCATTGAAGATTTAGCTGATCTGGTGATAGAAGCAATAGCAGGGCCTCCTATGACCCTGGCCGAAGTCATGCATCCACCGAAGAAGACCAAGATTTATCCTCCAGAACAGTGGGAATGGGGGATGACAACCTCTGCCGAAGTATGGAATGGGCGGCTGGCGATGCTTGGAATTCTGGCCGTACTGTTAGAGATGCTGGTGGGTCAGGGGCCCTTACATGCCCTGGGGTTACTCTAGCTGTTTTGATGGCTTACTAGCGGGGCGTTGATCGATCGGTATGCCAACCATGCCACGCTTTAGAGCTGCGAACTGCCAACCACAAGAGCAGTAGGGCAATTAACCCACCCTGACGGGGAGCATCCAGGGCAAACAAAACGAGTAGAATGCAGAGAACGTCTTGTAAAAGGATGACCCAGATTGGGAGCCGGCGCAAACGGTAGAGCCAGCCCAATTGTACCAGTTGCAGTACCAACGCCAACAGCCCCCCGATCGCCCCTAAGATTCCCAGTAACCAATCGGTGGCACCTGCCCAACTGGCAACAGCCATCCCAATCAACGTCCCTACCAGAGGGCTGGCGATCAACTGAATCAGGTACAAAATCCGGCTACCCACGGGATCCGTAGACAAAATCAGCTCTGCCAACGACCAACTGACCAGCACCCCAAGAACCAACTGGAGGGACAGGTGGGAGAGCAAAGGCATCCTTGACCAGAGACTATCGCTGTACAGCAGAAACACTAGTAAAAGGGGCAACGCAATGCGAAGCCCCACTGCTGCGGAAATGGAAAGCACGGCCAGTAGCTCAATCATGGGCGCTTAAGCGGATGAGTCCAATCGTCTTGAGTATCGGTTTCGGGAGGAGTCACCGTGGAAAACAGGGCAGAATAGTCAGCATCAGCCCAGCCCTCAACCTCAGTTTGTTCCAGAATGGTTTTTACGGCGGTTACTACATCCGATTTGAGTTTTAAATTTTCTGCTTCTGACAAAAATAAGCTCATATCCTTCAGCAAATGGCGGGTGGGAAAGTTGGGGTTGGCATAGTTGCGATCGACCATGCGTTGCAACTTTTTATCAAAGGTGGGGGCATAGAGGGCGCTCTTGCGCAACAGGTGCATAAAGGCATCAACGGAGACATGGTGGCGCTGTACGAAGCCCAAACTGGCCGCAAACCCAGTAGTGAGGGTGCCAATCAATTGATTTAGGGCTAGTTTCACAGCAGCCGCGCTGCCCACCGGGCCAATCAGTTGCGGTTCTGGCCCAAAACACTTGAGCAGGGGCAGTACCTGGTCAAACTGCTCCACCGTCCCGCCCACCATCACCTGCAACGTACCACTTTGAGCCTCGGGGATGCTACCCAGTACAGGAGCTTCCACATAGTTACCCCCTGCTGCCACTACTGCCTGGTGAATTACTCGACTTTCTGAAGGAGCAATTGTCCCCATTTGCAGGATGGTTTTTCCAGCCAGGGCACGCTGCGCCGTTTTTGACAAAATTACATCTTGAATAGCGGCTGCATTCGTCAGCATCAACACCACACAACTAGATGCATAAATCACGGCATCGGGGGTGGCGGCGATTGCCACTTTCATCGCTTTCAGTGGTTCTAACTTCTCTACAGTTCGGTTATATACAATTAAGGGAAACCCTGCCTGGGCAACCCGTTGGGCCATCGGTAACCCCATCAACCCGGTGCCAATAAATCCCACTTCCATGCTGTTCTGTATTCTTGCAGTGCCTGTGGATACCATACCGAATTTAAGCTGGGTCGCGCAAAGTTCTTCCAGGCGGCATGATAAAGTTGAGAATCTTGGTGGCCGCCGTGAACTGTATGGCATCTCAAACAGGCAAAGTTTATTTAGTGGGGTCTGGCCCTGGCAATGCCGCCTACCTGACCCTGCAAGCCCGTCAAATTTTGGCCGAGGCTGAAGTGCTGATCTACGACGCTCTGGTAGATAGCGATTTGCTGCCCCTGGTACCCCATACCTGCCTTACCCTAGATGTGGGCAAGCGGGGGGGGGCACCCAGTACACCCCAGACAGAAATCAATCAATTACTGGTGCAATATTGCAGGCGGGGGCACCGGGTCGTACGGCTTAAGAGCGGTGACCCGTTTATTTTTGGGCGGGCCACTTCAGAAATTCAGGCATTGAAGCAAGCAGATTGTCTGGTGGAAGTCATTCCCGGCCTTTCTTCTGCCCTGGTTGCCCCCCTTTTAGCGGGCATTCCTCTGACCGACCCGGTCTTGAGTCGTTGTTTTGCGGTGCTGACAGCCCATCACCCCGATGCCTTGGATTGGGCGGCCTTAGCCCAACTGGAAACCCTTGTGATTTTGATGGGTGGCCAGCATGTCAACGAAATTACCCATCGCCTGATGCAGCACCAACGATCGCTAGATACCCCGATCGCGATTATTCAATGGGCAGGGCGACCGCAACAGCAAGTGTGGGAGGGGACTTTGGGCAGCATCGGGCGGTTGACTGCCGGAGAAACCCTGTCTCCCTGTGTCGTGGTGATTGGAGAAGTGGTGCGCCTGCGTCCCTATCTTGTCAATCAAACTGCTGCAACCCATTCATCTCCCCCTACCATGTCAGCTTTAGCAAACAAAACAATTGTGGTGACCCGTGCTGCCGGCCAGGCCGGTCAGTTTAGAGATCGCCTGCACCAGTTGGGTGCCACGGTGATTGAGATGCCAGCATTGGAGATTGGCCCCCCCTCCAACTGGGCTGGGCTTGATCTGGCGATTGCCCAACTGTGTGACTATGACTGGGTCATTCTTACTTCTGCTAACGGGGTAGAGTCTTTTTTTGAGCGCTTGCTAGAGAAGGGGTTGGATGCTCGATCACTGGCAGGGCTCCAGATTGCAGCGGTGGGGGAAAAAACAGCCGAAGCCTTAGAGCAACGAGGTATTAAACCCGATTTTGTGCCTTCGGAGTTTGTCGCAGACTCTCTGGCCGCAGAGTTTCCCTCTCCATTAGAGGGGCTGCACTTGTTGTTTCCCCGGGTTGAAAGTGGCGGACGGGATTTGTTGATTAAGGATCTGGCAGAAAAGGGGGCCGCTGTTGTAGAAGTAGCCGCTTACCAATCTCGTTGCCCTTCGGCGATCGCCCCCGCCGCCTGGGAAGCCCTGCGTCAACGTAGGGTAGACGGGGTTACCTTTGCCAGTTCTAAAACTGTAAAACATTTTTGTCAGCTATTGCGGCAGGCTCAGGGCAATGATAGCTGGCGAGACTGGCTGGATAATGTTTGTATTGCCTCGATTGGCCCTCAGACCAGTAAAGCCTGTGTCGAGTATCTGGGCCGGGTCGATGTGGAAGCGTCAGAATATACCCTCGATGGGTTGACGGCGGCGATCGTGGCTTGGTTTAGCAACCCTGTAGGCCCAGGCGACTGGCCACCCTAACGGTCTTAGACAAGCTGTATGGATCTTTTCTCCTACATCACAGAAACAAGCCCATTCTACTATCCAATCTCGCCAATCAAGATGGTGAAAGGTAGGGGCTTGCGGATCTCCGATGAACAAGGAAAGGATTACCTCGACTGTATTTCAGGGACATTTAATTTAATTTTAGGGTACAACCATCCAGAAGTAGTGGAAGCAGCAAAGCAACAAATGGATGAGTTAACCTTTGCTAGCTCGACCTTCAACTCTATTCCAGTGGAGGCTTTGGCTCAGGCATTGGTTGCTATTTCTCCCGCAAACTTGACACGCGTTCACTTGCGATCTCCCGGCGGATCCATTGCCAACGAAGGGGCGATTCGGATTGCCCAATACATTACGGGAAAGCGGGATGTGATCACCTTATTCCGCAGTCACATCGGACAAACCTTTGCCATGACCGGGGTCTCTGGCCTCAGCACCCCTCGGACCCCCTTCCCAAATCAATTTCCTGGTGGTGTGCAAGTTCCGTCGCCCTACTGTTCCCGTTGCTTTTATAAGCAAAAATTCAACGACTGTGGATTGTTGTGTATCACTCGAATTGATGATTTTATTCAATATGCCAGCACAGGCAGTATCGCCTGCATCTTAGTGGAGCCAATCCTGGCTGTTGGTGGCAATATCATTCCACCCCCCGGTTACTTTGAGACCTTGAAAGCCTTTTGTGAACAGCGCAATATTCTGTTGATTTTTGACGAATGCCAGACTGGCTTTGGGCGTTGTGGCCAGATGTTTGCCGCCGATCATTTTGGTGTATCGCCCCATATCATGACAGTCGCGAAAGGGATCAGCGGTATTGGTTTGCCGCTTGCGGCTATTCTCACCGAAGAACGATTAGTAGGGCTGGATAAACTGTTTCACGGATTTACCTATGGAGGATGGCTGCCGGCGGCAGCAGCGGCCTTAAAAACGATCGAAATTTTACAACGCCCCTATTTTTTAGCTAGCGTACGTCAAGTAGGACAACAACTGCTTGCTGGGTTGCAATCACTCTCTGTCAAGTTTCCCTTCGTGGGTGAAGCCAGGGGAGTCGGTTTGATGATCGGGGTTGAGATCGTCGATGAGCAAAATCAACCTGATAATCCCGTTGCTTTGGAATTACACAAAGCCTTACTGGCGCAGGGGCTGATTGTGCGTATCTCCGAGCATGGACGAGGTAATGTGGTGGAGATACGGCCAGCTTTGATTGTAACCGACGCCGATGTGCACGAAATTTTGGAACGATTTGAGCAAGCATGTGGTGCCATACAATTGCCGACTCGTTCCCTGTTGTCGAACCCATGATGAGTTACTGGGCAGAAAGGTCGGGGATCTAAAGGTGGGGGCTAGCCGCCCTCTACCTCTACCCCTAACTGTCGCAACTGTTCCAATAATCGCTGCTTTTCTCGCCGTTCCAGTTCCAGTTCCTGTTGCATCTGCTCAGCCCGTTGTTGTTCCTGCTGCAACTGTCTTTTCTGCCGCTGAATCAGTTCATGGGGGAGGGGGGAGGGGTTGCCACTAGCATCATGCCAGGCCAGCCATTCTCGCCAGATGCCTCCCAACTCTCCCTGGGCTCGCCCAAGGCCCAATTCAATCTCTGGGATCCAGAAGGGCTCCTCTAGCTGGAGCTGATAACGGCCCCTGATGAGTTGATACCCCTAAATAAACTAAAAGTTTTTTGACCCTTCCGAGAAATAGCAGGTATTCTTTATTATTGGTAGTAGTATTAGAGCCTGTTCATTTCAAGAAACTGCTGTGATTAAGCGACGCCCCCCGACCCGGCAATCATTCCCCGCTGTTGCACCGCCATCGCCTCAAGATAGCTTTTCTACAAAGCTGCAATCTTTACTGAAACAGCAAAAATATCGTCAAGCCCTGGAAGAAATTCACAAAGCCCAGCGATCGCAGCCAGACTTAGAGACCACGCCATCAGAAGCTGAAATTTGGATGTTGCGGGGTAAGCATGATTTTCAAAAGGGTGATCTTAAACAGGCCGATACGGCATTTCGGCGAGCCTTGCAATTGGGGTTAGGGGGCGAAACCCACTATTGGTTGGCCAGGTCTTTACTGGCCATGAATCGACTGGATGAGGCGATCGCGTTACTTCGTCCTGTATTTGAGGATGGCAGTTTAGCCAAAGATTACAGCATTTGTTACGCCAAACTTTTGTTGCTAAAGGGCGACACTACGGCGGTTGAAGCTTTATTAAGCAATCAGTCAAAGCGTTTTCCATTGGCACAGCAGCACTGGCTGCGAGGGGTTCTGGCCCTCAAAGCGCAACAACCAGAAGCCGCGCTGATCTCCTTCCAAAAAATAAAACGGCCTGTGACGCCGGGCGATCTCCCCCTGATTTGGCAGATTTATACGGAGCAGGCACTGCAACAGTGGGAACAATCCGCTCGCCAGTTGGGGTTGGAATCACAAGTTTCTCCACTATCCGGGCGGCTGCTGAAGCCAACCTATAGCGAGCACCCCCTCCTAGAGCGATTAGCCCTCTGGCAGCAATTCAAAACCGGCAAGCCCAGTTTAGATCGCCTGCATTTCAGTATGGATAAGCCTGTGTCTAAAGAGACTCTGGATGCCTTATCCATACTGGATTTCATTGACGACAAAAATCCCCATGAAGCAGCCCATGTCCTGCTTAAACTAAACCCCCGCTCTTCACAATTTCCAGAATTAGCTACCCTGCGACCAGCCCTGCTGATGCAGGCCGGAGAGCAGGCATTGAGCCAGGGAGAAGTCGGCTGTGCCGCAGAATTTTGGCAAGTCGTGTATCGGGAGCAACCTTTTAATCCCCGACTGGCAGTCAACCTGGTTAAGGCACTGGATGAAAATGAAGACTACCCGGAACTCCAGCGGTTATTGACCCGACTGATTAAGTGGCTGGAGCAGTCATTCAAGCAAAACCCGCAGGACTGGCCAGAAGAACGGCGTAAGGCCACCCTGACCTATGCCCACTGCCGCTTAGCAGATACCTGGATGGCCATGGGTCGGGCGCGGGCTGGCCTGGGCGAGCTCAAGACCGCGGAGCGTATTGATCCGCAATCGCCTGAAGTTAAGGGCCGACACGGTCTAATAGCAGCGCTGGAAGATCGCCATGAAGAGGCGACTCAACTGATGACTCAAGCCCTAGAAGAGGGATGCCGATGTCAAGAGGTCTATCACGTTCTGATCTCCACCTGGAAAAAATTGGGAAACCCTGAAGCGGCCATGGAAGCTCGTCGTCGCTTTGGCAAGAAGTTTGACGATCTCAGCCCCGAAGCAGATGTGGAAGTTTTACCCTGGGTGGATGCTCTGTCTACCCGCGATTACTCGTTGTTTAAAACCCTGGTACAGGGAAAGAGTAGTGCCGATCCCGCCATGCGGGCCTGTCGAATCTTTGTTGACGCGGTGCAGGGAAACCCAACCGCTGGGGGCAAGGTGTCACTGGATCAAACGCAGGCTACTCAGCAATGGTCTAAACTCTTGGCGGGTTTGTCAGCTAAGCAACAAATACCGACCTTGCAGGCGATCGCCCTCTCTTTGTTGCTGTTTGCCAAACGAGAAAAGGGTATTGCAGGCCTGATCAATCAATACATGGCCCAGCTTTCTGATCTGGGAACTCAATATCCTGAAGCCAGAGCAGCCCAGTTGGTGATCCTGGCCTTAAAAGGGCAGGATGCTAAAAAGCTACAAGCTCCACTGCAATCCTACCTGGGTAGCACCCCGCAGCCCGGCAATGCCCTGGCCCAGATTCAGCTCCAGCTCCGCCGATATGCCCAAACTACTGCACAAAGTCGCATATTACAGGTCTATCTGGAAGAAGCGCTGAAAAAAGAACCCCAAAATCCGCTGCTGCTGCTGGCAAGGGCCACCACCTTTCCAGACAATTCCCCCAAGTACGAAGAGTTTCAACAACAGGGATTTGAAATTGCCCGACGGTTGCAGGACGCCAAAGCACTCCAAGCTTTCCGGGAAGAGCAGGCATTTCTGCAAGCCCAGGAAGTGCAGGAGTTTCTGCCTTCACCTGCTGATTTTGAGAACTTTGACCTCTCAGATATTGATAATCTATTAGAGGGGTTGATCCGTAAGATGTTGGGCAACCAGGTTCCCCCTGATGAATTGAAACGGATGTTGCCTGAATTCAAGAAAATGATGCTGGATGGCATACCCAACCTGGAGGAGGAAGAGGAAGAGGAAGGATTTGGGTTCAGGTTCCCCTTTGGAGGCTTTCCATTTGGCCCCCCTAAAAAAAATAAGCGGCGACGCTAGTGCAACAAAACATAATTAACTCCTTTAAGTTTAAATATCTCCACCATGACATCCCCCTACGATCTGCTTGGCATTTCTCCGGCGGCAACCCCCGCCGAAGTCAAGGCTGCTTATCATGCCAAACTTAAGCAGTTTCCCGCCCACACTCACCCTAAAGAGTTTAAGGAAATTCGAGCAGCCTATGACACGCTCCGCAAAACAGCGTCTACTGAGGCAGATGATTTCTTTTTTCTCCTGCGCCCGCTAGAATCTAAATTTGACCCAGAGGTGGTAGAAAAATTACGACAACGGCTGATCAGCCAGTTGGAAGTGAGTCTGGAGGATCTCATTCGAGAAACCTTCTGAGCAAGCGGCAAATCTTTAGCAAAAAGCGGCTATGGTTGATCGGCAAGGGCTATTCGACAAATTTCTTAGCTTTCTGGAATCGGATCCAGCAGTTCCTGAATATTTAGACCAGGAACCCCAATCAGTATCGGCATTTGACCCTTATCAGATGGTGACCGAATGGATTGCATTGCGCCATGAAGTGAAGCAGCAAGGAAAACTGCTGCAAGCAGCTCAAAATACGCTGCAACAGGGATTAAATCAAGCCGAGGCCGAAAAAGCAGCGTTACAACAGCAGTTGCAAGACAGCCAGAGCCAGCAGTCTACCTTGCCTGAACAAAAGGCTCTGTGGCGAGACCTGATCTCTGTGCTAGACACACTAGATCAGGCCTGCGCCCACTGGCAGGGGCAGATTGAAGCGCTGGATCAAACTCAAGGGCCGATGCCCTCCCCCCCCTCTTGCTGGCAGCGGTGGATGAAAAAATGGCAGCAGTGGATGAAAAAACAGATCGCTCCCTCTCAGTCATCTCAGGCTAAGTCAGCCTCCAAATCTACCCTGCGCGATATTTTAGTCAGTAACCAGGAAGGGGTTGCCCTGATCCGACGATCGCTGCTGGATATTTTGCGGCAGCGGCAGGTAATCCCGATCTCGGCAAAGGGGCATCCCTTTAACCCCAAAACCATGTGTGCCCTTGGGCGACAGGAGACGACGGATTTTCCGGAAAATAGTGTTGTGCAAGAAGTTGTGCGGGGTTACCTGTGGGGGGAGCAGGTGTTGCGGGAAGCACAGGTAATTGTAGCCACAAGGAAAAGATAAGAGGTAGAAACGATGGGTAAAGCAGTTGGAATTGACCTAGGAACAACCAATTCTGAAGTAGCAATCATTGAGAATGGCCAGGCACGGGTCTTGCCAGGAGACGATGGAGATTTGCTATTGCCATCCTGTGTTGGATTCAGTGATACAGGGCAGTTATTGGTAGGGCGGGAAGCATTGCGCCAATATGCCGCTGCCCCTGACCGGACGGTGCGATCGATTAAGCGATGGATGGGTACTGACCATCCATCGACCCTCCATGTCGGCGGCACAGCATCGGAGGAAACCCGCACCTTTTTGCCCCATGAAATTTCAGCGATGATTTTGCGTGCCCTGAAGCAACGGGCCGAGAATGCTTTGGGCGAATCTGTAACCCAGGCGGTAATTACGGTGCCAGCCTATTTTACTGATGCCCAACGGCAGGCCACTAAAACGGCTGGCGAGATCGCGGGTCTGGAAGTTCTGCAGATTATTAACGAGCCAACCGCTGCCGCCCTTACCTATGATGTCCGCTCAGAGGAAACAGAACGAGTATTGGTGTACGACCTAGGCGGCGGCACCTTTGATGTGTCTGTGGTTGAAATTACAGCGGAAGTCACCGAAGTGCTGGCCAGCCATGGCAATAACCGTCTGGGAGGCGATGACTTCGATCGCCGGTTGGAGCTCCACCTGGCAGAACGGTTTCGTCAGATCCACAGTGTCAATGTCCCCGATGATCTGGTAACGCAGGCCCGCCTGTTGCGCGTCGCAGAACAGATCAAAATCACCCTCAGTACCCATGCCTTTGCTGCCGTACAAGAAGCATTTTTGGGGCGCAAGGGAGAAACGGCCCTTCACCTGGAGACTGAAATTGCCCGCTCTGACTTTGAAGATTTGATTCGCCCCCTGTTGGATGAGACGTTAGAAGCGATCGACCGGGCGTTAGCCGATGCCAAACTAGAAGCAGATGATCTTGACCGGGTCATTTTAGTCGGTGGTTCTACCCGTATTCCCCTGGTGCGGCAGATGGTAGAAAACCATTTGGGGCAGGCTGCTGTGGATGGTGTCCAGCCCGATTTGTGTGTGGCGCTGGGGGCAGCCCTGCAAGCTGGCGTCCTGATCGGCGAGGATGTGAATGCCATTTTAGTGGATGTGATTCCCCACTCTCTGGGTATCGCTGCCGCCGTGACCACCGCCTTTGGCATCATGCCGGGTTTCTTTAGTGTGATTATTCCCCGCAACAGCGTCGTCCCCATTTCTCAGTCTGAGGTCTATTCCACCGTTGTCGATGATCAAAAGGCAGTTGAGATCGAAATTTTTCAGGGAGAACATCAGCGAGCAGAAGAAAACGTCCCCCTTGGTTCTTATAAAGTAGAAGGGCTGCCTCCGGGGCCAGCCGGAAGTGTGCAAATTGAGGTGCATTTTGACTTTGATATCAACGGCATTCTCACCGTCACGACCATTGAGAAAGGGGGGGGGCAGCAGAGCCAACTGGTTGTGAATCAGGCTGGGGGAGTTCAGCATCTTTCTAGTCATGAGTTGAAACAAGCCAGGGCCGACTTAGAGTCGCTATTTGAGGTGGATGAAACAATCCCTGTTGTTGCCCGTTCTGAAGCCATGGAGTCAATCGACCTTGACTCCGAGTTAACCGCTTTAATTGAGCAGGCCCAACAGGCCTTAGACAGCCTAGACGCTGAGCGATCGCAGGAGTTACAAGACTTGCTCGATCAACTGCAGGAGGCGATCTCAGCAGGAAACGAGAATGGCATCTCAGAACTCCAGGAAGAAATTGCTGATTTTCTGTACTACGGAACAACCAATGCTTAAATGAAATGCCCTGTTTGTCGCGCAACTTACCAGGCTCCTGTAGCCAGTCAGGGAACTGTCGGGGATCTAAGGCAAACCCCTCTAGAGTGTCGCCGTTGTGGGGCCGACCTCTCACCCCTGATTCGGCTGCATGACCAGGCACTCTGGTATCACCGACTGGCTCTCCAGTCCTTCAAAGCTAGAGACTATTTAACTGCCACAGCTCAAAATAATCAGGCATTGGCTCTGCATGCTGGTAATGCTGACTTCCATGCCTTAGCAGGGCAACTTTTAGCCTTGCAGGGAGCGTTTCAGCCAGCGATCGACTCCTGGAAAAAGGCACTGGAATTAAACCCCCAGCAACCGACTGCTGGGGCTTGTCTTGAATATTTAATGGCTCTTACAACGCCTCAGGAAGCCTGACCAACCTAAAAAATTACCCCTTGCCAGGTTGTTGGAGGTTTTCTAAGCCAGCCACCACTTTAGCGGACTCGATCGTATCGCCAGCTCTGAGCTGCTCCAGCACCTCTTTGCCTTCCGTGACGTAGCCAAACACAGAATAACGGCCATCCAATAGGTTATACCCGGCTGGGGTTAACTCTGGCTCAAACAGGAAGAAAAAGAACTGAGAAGAGCCGCCATTGGGGTCATCACCAGGGCGAGCCATCCCCAATGTTCCGTAGGCAGCAAAGGGCAGCACTGGATGATCCTGATAGCGACCTGCATCTTCCATCGTGATGCCGTAGGTTGGGGTTTTATCGCCCTCAATCAAAAACTCCAGGGGAATGGATCGATACTGTTTGGTCTTAGGGTCAATAAAGCCATCGGCCTCACCGACAGGATCCCCGGCCTGGAGGACATAGGACTCTTCTGCACGGGTAAAGGGCAATTTGTTGTAAAAGCCATGCTGCACCAGATCCACAAAATTACCCGCAGTAACGGGGGCACTGTAGCCATCTACGACGGCCGTGATCTTGCCCTTATTGGTGATAAACTCCACGGTCGCCCGCCCCTTCAGTTGGGGTAGGTTCCTGTATTCGGCTGGCACCTCAAAGGGAAATTGCTGAACCATCAGTTCTTCCAGCTTCCCCACCTGGGCCAGTAACTTCGATCGCTGTACCCAGGTTTGTTCCTTATCTTTAGCTTCCGCTGCCGTCTGTAAGGCAGCCAGGTTGTCTTTCAGTTGGCTAATTAACTCATTTGCTGCCCCCTGTTGATCCTGCTGGGTAATGCCAGCAAGCAGGGCGTCAGGCTGGCTTAAGATGCGACCTGCTTGCTTGATATCTGAGGTGATCGCTCCCCAGCGACGGTTTGAACGCAACTGAGTCGCCACATCTTCCAGGCTTTTTTGCAGTTCTCGAATGGGACGATTTTCGATCGGCAGGGCGTAGCGCAAGATGGCTTGCCCATCGGTGATGGCATTACCCGCGGGCAGTGTGCTGGTGCGATCCTTAGCGGCGCTCAAGCCTAAGGACAGAATCACCAGCAGGAGCAGAGTTACTCCCGTTTTTAACCACTGCTGCAAACGTTGAATTCCCTGAAAGTTCATAGGTTTCCCTTTACTAATGCGTACCTGTGCGTGGGGCATCCACTAAGGCTTAAACGTCGGCCCATTGGCAACCAGCCATCTCTTGCATCCCCTAATCTTTTATCTTGCCATGAAGCATTTCACTATAGGAGACCAATGGAGCGGTACAATAAATTGCCGAGTCTATTTCCTCAACGAATGCCCCATGATCTCAAGTAATGATTTTCGTCCAGGCGTCAGCATTGAGCTTGATGGATCTGTCTGGAAAGTCGTGGAGTTTCTTCACGTTAAGCCCGGTAAGGGAGCTGCCTTTGTTAGAACCAAGCTAAAAAACGTTCAATCTGGTAATGTGATTGAGCGCACCTTTCGGGCGGGCGAGACTGTACAGCAGGCCAATCTAGAAAAAAGCACTTTGCAGCACACCTACAAGGATGGGGATGACTTTGTGTTCATGGATATGGAGACCTATGAGGAATCCCACCTTAAATCCGATCAGATTGGCGATCGGGTGAAGTATTTGAAAGATGGCATGGAAGTCAGCGTCCTGCGCTGGAATGACGAAGTACTGGAAGTGGAGTTGCCAAACTCCGTTGTTTTAGAGGTAACTCAAACCGATCCAGGGGTTAAGGGAGATACGGCTACAGGGGGCACAAAGCCCGCCATTGTGGAAACTGGAGCTCAAGTGATGGTGCCCCTCTTTATCTCAGTAGGAGAAAAAATCAAAATTGATACACGCTCCGATACCTATCTGGGTCGGGAGTAGTGCTGAGTAAGGGGGCGCACTGGTCTATTCCTCCTTCCTTTCCATTTACTTAAAAGGGGTATGTCAACTGTGACCCTGGATCTGAATCAACTCCGCGAACTGCTAACTGCAATTAACGAGACTGATATTGCAGAATTGACCTTAAAAAGTGACGAGTTTGAGCTCACGATACGGCGAGGGATCCGTACCGATCAACCTGCTGTCATTACGATGCCTTCCCTCCAGACAGTGGCCAGTCAGACCGGCTCGACGGTCAGTCCACTGTCTACGGCAGCACCGACCGCTACCATCCCTGCTGGCTCCGTAGAATCTCCTTTCCCTGGCCCAACGGCGACTCACGCCGCCCCCCCTCCGCCAAGCGATCGCGGCAAGTTGGCCGAAATCACTTCTCCCATGGTGGGCACCTTTTATCGCTCTCCCGCACCAGACGAGCCGCCTTTTGTGGATGTGGGCGATCGGATTCGTAAAGGTCAGACGGTTTGCATTATCGAAGCAATGAAGCTAATGAATGAACTGGAAGCAGAGATCTCCGGAGAACTGATTGAAATTTTGGTACAAAATGGGGAGCCTATAGAATTTGGTCAGCCGCTAATGCGGGTTAAACCAGAATGAACCCAGACCACTAGCTCCCCGGTTCTTGAGCCTGTCGAATACTCTGACGCCCTATTGCAGGGGGAAGTTCTTTTCATATTGGGAGCGCGTGATCGGTTGGTCAACCATCAACCCTTCGCCACCGAGAGTCTCTAAGGACTTACCATCAATCGAGAGCCAAACGGGTGCCTGAGGATCCAGAGCCGTCGCAGTGTAAATCACCTGCCCCAGACGGGCTGTCATAGAGGTACTCCCTCCCCCGCTCGTAAACTCCTTAGACAGATCAACGTGGATGCCATCGTCTTTAACGGTCAGTGATCGCAGCTTCGTGTTGGCTGGAATGGCAGAGGTAGCTGGTTGAGGTGGCCCCGCCAGTAGCGTCTCCATGGCTCCCTGCAAAATGGCGCTCGCGGATGACCCACTAGCGAAAATCTGAGTCGCGGTGCTCTCCAGTCTGACTGGTTCTCCTGAACCGCTGACCCAATAGAGGGAGAGGGTGCGCTTAATGGTTTCAGGTTTTGCAGGGGGTTGAGGCGCTTGAGCGGTGGTTTGAGGGGATGGCACCACCAAGGGGACTGAACCGGGGTTTTGCTGCGTCTCTGTTTGTACAGAATGGGGAGCAACTGGCTTTTGCGATTGACTGGAATTCCAACTCCACCAGGCAACTGCACCGCCACTAGCCAGGATCAGGGCAGACACACCAGCAACGACACCGACGGGTATCTGGCGACGGGAATTTTGGTCATGCATAACACAGAGTCCTCCGGGATGGGGAATGATCGCTTTGGTCAGAAGGCCCAAGTCAGGATTGATCGGTCAAAGGCCTAACCTGGTTAGGTTTTTTGACCCGCCTCCGCCACATTGCACAGGGCTATGACTGTAAAATAGCGCCGAAGTAACAAGTCAGCACTTGTGCGATCGCAGCCAGAATCAAACCAGCTTCTTATATTAACTCTTTCTCTCTAAGACGGAGCAGTTCCGGTAAAGTTGCAATCAGTCTTTAATAGGGGACTCTCTGGCCCAATTTGCACGAGCGCAGCGAGCTGCAGTTCCTCAGGGGTGATTTGGAATTGGATAACTCTGGCAACGATCTGTGATCGCTCCAGGGTCTGCAAATCCCATTCTCGGCCAATCCCCTCTGCCAGGGATTGCAGAATCGATTCTGGCACAGTCTGCCCATTAATCTGTGCGGCAGGATTAAGCAGCTTAAACTGCCGCCCTTGAATGATTTCTAATCCCGTTTCCACCGAGATCGCCAGAGTGTCATTCCCCTGACGCAGATCGGCCTGTAGACGCAGTCTTTGATTGGCCAAAAAAGTTATCTGGGGGTTGAGTAACTCATAGCGTTGCCGGGATGAATCACCCCGGTTTAAAAAGCCCTGCCCAAACCAGGTGAGTTGTCGGGCGATCGCAGGAGACTGGAAAGCCCGGTTGATATCACTGGCCCTCAAAACAATCCGGACGCCAGCCCGCAGGGGGCGCTCTAACCTGATCTCTCCCCGTTGTAAGCGGGCCACACTAACCTGGATTGGATCTGTCTCCAGTTCCACGATATGCAGCCGCACATCGGGTAAAGGCACAATCCCCCGACCGGCAATCCGGATGCGATCGGCCTTTCCCTGGGCTAACTCATAACTAGGGGTTGCATCCACCCGCACCTGGAGTTGATCGGCTTTGACCAATTGGCGACGCAAAGCAGTTGTGCCGATGCGATCGGCGATCAAACCTGCTGCCGTCAGCAGGCTAATCAGGCTGGAGAGCAAGTAAACCAGAATGGACATGGCAGGTACCTGGTTAAACTATCGTGGCAGATCTGAACCCGATGGCCATTGACGCCCCATTGATGGGCTGGCCCTAACCCGTCAGTTGACGTTGTGGGTCTATCCCCCGTTTCAGACCATACCACTTAGCTTTGCTCAGGGGTGCCTTTTACAAGGCTGCATCCTGTGCTATTATCAATCGTGGTTTGTGGACGCATAGCTCAGTTGGTTAGAGTACCACGTTGACATCGTGGGGGTCACTGGTTCGAGTCCAGTTGCGTCCATTGTCTGAAACCCTCTAAGAAGGAGGGTTTTGAGGTTTTAAAGGAAGCTTGAGATAGACCGGGCATTCTCAATAAGGTATCTCAACCTGACACAACCTGAAATGGTTTGACGCAGTAATTGAGATAGGATTGCGATACTGAAATCCTTATAGAGCACCTTTGGGGGAGGCTGTATGGGCCAGATGATGTTGCAGCAATCACAGAAATCAGTATCTCAATCGGAGAAACGGAAGAAGGCTCCAAAGGGAACCGTTGCGGTGCAGGTGTTTAAGGAACGGTTGCGATTGTGTTGGAGCTATCAGGGAAAACGCTACTTTCTCTATCTGGGGATGCCGGATGGCAAGACCAATCGAATTGTGGCGGAGGGTAAGGCAAAGCAGATTGAGGGTGATATTGCGACCGGGAACTTTGACTGCACGCTGATGAAGTACAAACCGCCCCAGCCGGTCAGTAGTGCGTTAAAGGTGGTGGAATTGTTTGAGAAATTCATTGCCTACAAGGCAAAGCAGGTCTACAAGCGGACATTGGAGAAGTATTATGCGCTGCTGGGGTATCTGCATCAGTTTTTTAGGGAGCGGGTTGTGGCTCATATGGGGGAGGCGGATGCCGGACAGTTTAAGGAGTGGCTGTCTGGGCGGATTTCTGCGATTACGCTGCAAGAGCGAATCATTTTAATGCGGGCCTGCTGGGACTGGGGTATCAAGCAGAAGCTGGTAGAGGGGAACCCCTGGATAGAGGTGTTGAAGTCGATTAAGGTAACACCTCAGCAGAGGCCCAGACCTTTTACGAGGGAAGAAATTGAGAAGCTTCTGGAGGGATTCAGAACTGACCCTTATTACTCGCACTACTCAGATTATGTTGAGTTTTTGCTTTCAACAGGATGCCGGACGGGTGAGGCGATCGGGCTGCGCTGGTGTCATCTCAACCACGATTGCTCAGTGATGTGGATTGGAGAGAGTTTGAGTCGGGGGCATCGCAAAGAAGTGAAAAATAACCGGGCACGATTTGTGACGCTGACGCCTCGATTGCAGTCGATGCTGATAGCCCGCAAAGCTGTTGATACTAAACCAGATGATCTGGTGTTTCCCTCACCCAAGGGAAAGGCGATCGACGACCACAATTTCAGGAATCGTGCCTGGAAGTCGGTTCTGAGTAAAGTGGGTGTGGAGTATCGCAAGCCTTACACGACTCGCAGTACACTGATTTCCCACGCGCTGGATATGGGGATGAACCCGGCCATGATTGCCGAGATGACGGGCCATGAGATCCAGACACTGTTTCGGGAGTATGCGGGGAATGTGCAGGGAAGACCCCGATTGCCGGAACTGATTGGCTCTTAACTTCGCTTTTTGGGTTGATTTCCCAGGAGGGAAGCCAGGTAGACCTCGATCGCCCGACGATGGGCTGCCGGGTCATCCCGATTGGCGACCCAGTCTTCCAGTAGAGCTTTGTTGTAGCGAATGGTCTGGGAGCTGAGACGGGTGTAGTGAACCCCTTCGATGAGTTTGCCCTCTTGCCGGTAGCGATTGAGGGTACCCGGATGCACTTTGAGGATCTGTGCGGCTTCATGTTTGTCAATAAACTCAAACCGGGTGGCAGTCACAATGATTGACTCCTGGTGGTGGCCTGATTGAGGTTGTACCAGCCAGTCCGGCTGAGATCGAGTCGGTGCGTCCGTGAGTCAGGCTGAATTTCAGCATCCTTAAGCAGCATCAGGAGTTGGGCTGCTTCACGGTCTTTTTGGGTAGCGCGAGCCTTCAGGTATTGCGTGATTTCATCGAACAGTTGGGGGTCAATTTCTGGCGTCATTTCTCTCGCTCCTGGGCTTTTAGCAAATGGAGAAGGTCGATCAGTTGATCATCGGTGAGCAGTTCCCGGTGGGGCTTGCTGTAAGTTCGCCGGAGAAAACTACGGGTTTGTTCCAGCGTCCAGCCGAGGCGATCGATTTCACAGTCGATCGCGGCCAGTGTGTCAGAGAGATCCAGGATTGGCGGAGCATCGAGTGTCTGCTGAAGTTGCTCCCAGGAGAGCGATCGCAAGTCCTCCCATCTGAACCGTTCTCCATGATTGCTGTAGACCCACTGCACCCCGTCTTTGAATTGGGCTCCTGCGATCGGGCACCCCTGTTGTCTGGCTTCTTTGTACCACTGGTTAAACACCGGGTTGATATGGGTTTCGGGGTGCCAGTTCTCGCGAATGGCACTCTCCAGAAAGCGGGTGGGACTCCGCACCGTACCAGCCGGTTTCTCTGCGAGGGCTGCCAGGGCGGTTGGAACCCGTTGCGGGAAGGCGGCGATCGCCTGTTTTAGCTTGGAATCATTCAGATTTACTCCTGCTGCCTTTGCCTGTTGCAGCAGAGGCGGCAGTGCCGATTGGGTTTCCTCTTCCTGTTCCTGGTTTTCCACACACCCGGATGGTTCTGGTGGTTTAAAGCTTTTAAAGGTCTGGGACGATCGTGGCTCAAACCCCTTGCCAGAAATGGTTTTCGAGGCTGACTTTTCTGGAACTTCGGAGCCTGTTCTGGGATCTCGGAAGGGATTATGGGATCCCAGAATGGACTCTGGATTCTCAGAATTCATCCCTTGTTGAGAATTCCATTCGATGACCAGTTCACGGGTGCGGATCTGAATCACCTTTTCCCGCTTCAGCGTCGCAATCGCTTCATAAAGACTGCTTTCCGGGATGCCCCACTCCAGGCTGAACTCTTTGGTCTGAATCCGCACCGGACGATCGCCAAAGGGGTGCTGATACCGTATTACCAGATAGACGAATGCGGTATTGTTGATCAGCCTGGCTTTGCGGAGAGCGATCAGTTCCACTTTCTGAAGCGGGTAGAAATCACCCTGTACCCTTGGCTTGTGTGCCTCGGATACGACAGGGTAGGGGTCTGAATTTGTCATGATGTACTGAGAGATTACACATGCTGCCCCGGACTGTTACAAGCAGTTACGGGGCATTTTTTGATCAATGCTCAGGATGCCTGCCGGGAGAGATACAGATGTGCGGCATCCTCCAGCAGGTCAGACAGGTCGCGGTCTTCTTCGACAGCCCGGTGTTTCAGGGTCTTTTTTAATTTGGGATCCATGCGAATGGTGAGATTTTCGCGGGTGGATTTGGTCTGGGCGAGGGGCTTTGTGAACGGTGAGTCATTCATTTTTACTTTGAGTGATCGTTCGATCAAATTATACGTGATTAATCATTCATGTGAATATGTGATTTTAGACGTATGATTTTGGATAGTAAAGTCATTTATGAGCTGAAATCGGGCGTGGATGAAGGGGTTTTGAGCCGACTGGCGGTGGCGGTGCAGGAAGCAAGGGGCGATCGCTCACAGCGGGAGTTTGCCCTGATGCTGAAGGTGTCTCAGTCTACGGTGCTGCAGTGGGAGAATGGCAAAAACGTCCCCAGTCTGGAGAATCTGGAGAAGATTGCCTTGATGAAGGGGATGCTGGTGGAGGACTTTGTTGCCTACCTGTATAACCGAACCGGTGGGCTGACCAGCAAGGACATTCTGGATCGAATTAAGGTCATGCCCTCCAGAGATTTTGGTGAAATTTTGCATGTGATTGGCGATCGTCTGGCTCCTCCCATTGAAGAAGCCAGGAAGGGGAAGGGGACTGGCAAGAAAAGAACCGACAAGCGATTGCGGCTGGTAGCGGGACAGCAGGAAGTAGCGGATACGGGGCATTAGGGTAGAGGAGGCTCAAATTGTTCAGAATCTCTTGGGGGGAGTATGAAAAACTGGGATGCATTTCGAGAGCAGTTTCGGCATGAGGATGTATCGACTCGCTTAGGGGAACTGGCAACGAATCTGGTACGTATTAAATTCCTGACAGAGGGGGTGACCAACTGTGATGTGGTTGAGTATCTGCTACGAGAGAGCAAGTACTTTATTGAATGGATAGCAGCAGATATTGATATTGACCTGGCGGCGGAGTTGGTTGAGTTGCAACGTCTGTTGGCCCGATGGCAGTTGCGCTGGGAAATTATTTGGGCAGATGATGCCGGGCGAACTGATGTGGTGGTACAGGCACAGAGATGGTTTGATCGTTTGGTGGAAATGGCGGATCTGTTATCAGAGCCGATCTTCAGGGCGAGTTGACGGTCTTGTCTGGTTAGAATGGCGATAGGACTCAATTGCACCGGGGTCACTCCTGCCATGACTCAAGCTGCCGCACCAAAGCCGAAAATTTTGACGTTTGAGGAGTACCTCGCCTATGACGATGGTACGGATACGCGGTATGAACTGGTCGATGGGGAACTGGTTGAGATGCCGCCAGAGAGTACGGAAAATGATGCGATCGCAGTATTTTTGCTGGTTGAGATCGGGAAGCTGGTGCCGATCCGGTTGCTGTCGCTCAAAGGCACTGAAATCGAGACGCTGGGACGACGGGCCCGTTGCCGCACCCCTGATTTACTGCTGCATACCGAAGAGTCACGGGCAGCATTAGAGGGGGCCAGCCGTGCCACTATCACCCGCGATATGCCGCCACCTGCCCTGGTAATTGAAATTGTCTCACCCGGTACCACAAATCGCAGGCGCGATTATCGCCATAAACATACGGAGTATGCGGCGCGGGGCATTGCAGAGTACTGGATTGTAGACCCGGAGGAACGTCGGGTGACGGTGTGCAGGTGGGTAGACGGGCAGTATGAGGATACGGTGTTACAGGGGGGAGAGCGGATTGGGTCAGAGGTGCTCCCCTCGTTTACGCTGACGGTTGATCAGGTGTTTGCCAGGGAAAATTGAGGTAAGTCGCCCAGGGATCACCAATCAACACGAAGGGTGCCCAGAAGAAAGGATGACTGTCAATCTGACTCAACTTTGCTCGACGCAAAGCTTCTGCCTTACCCATTCCCTGTTTCAGGTTTTGATAAAACTGCACCATGAGGGCCTGAGTGGTTTCGTCTGCTGCACTCCAGAGACTGGCGATCGTGGCTTTAGCTCCGGCCCGCTCAAACAGGTAGGCCAGTCCGGCAATTTCTTCCCCATTGGAGTTGGTTTCTAAGGCAGTCTGGCAGGCACTGAGGGTAATCAGGTCAGTATTTTGCCAGCCCAGCAGAGCGGCATCGGCAATATTGAGCGTTTGCTGATTGGCAAAGAGAATGGTGTTGGGCGGCAAATCAATATGTGTTGACTTTTGACACACTTCGGCGCGGCTCAAGCAACATCCCTGGGCACGAAAACAGCCGTGGGTGGCCAGGTGAATCAGAGAGAACCGGGGTGATTGCAGTTTGAAGGTATCCAGGGTCGCCTGTTGGCCAATGAACACTTCGCTGCCGGGAAAGATCTGGGCAATGCGGTTGACCTCTGCTTCACTGCCGGGTAGTTGATAGGGGGCGGTGGGGACTGGATTACCTAAGGCAAAAATGGTTGGAGGTTGGGCATTGGAAGTTTGAGGTTTTGCTGTTTGCAGAGTATGAGGTGAAAGGCGAGTCAGATAGCTGATGGGGTATTTCTGAATCAGGTACTGGTCGGTTTTGCTATCGTAGAGTGCTTCAAAGGGGAGATAGCGCAGTTTGCCAATGGCAATGATACTCAGTTGTTTAGGGTTAGTGGCTTGAAGTTGGGCTGAGATTGGGCGAATCAGCAGGTCATGCAGTTTTGCCAGGTTGTCGGGGTAGGTATCATCCCAGCGGTTGGTGAGTTGCTGGTAGGTATTGATCAGCAGCGTCTCAAATTCAGCCGGATCGATGGGTTGCTTGACAACGCTCAGGGTATCTTTGCTCAGAACAAACAGGGCAACAGAGGCTGGCATATTCCGGGCAGGGGTTAGCAACACTGGCTGAATGACGGTTGTTCCGGCTGGAATGCTGGCTTGCAATTGAGCGATGTCGGTAGGGGTTGTTTCAAACAGTTCAGCCACTTCGGGAAAGCGACGGGCGATCGCTTCGGCTTCCTGATAAACCTGACGTTCCAGTTCTCGAACCTGCTGAGAAAGAGGTTCAGAAAACAGTCCTGGTTCCTGTAACCGCTGTCGCAACTGCTGCAACTGTTGGTTGTGCTGGTTCCACTGGTCGATCGCCTGTTGGGCGCTGGAGTTGGCAACCCGGGCATTCACCAACCGGCTGTAGTCAGCCAGATCGGCTGTTGTGGCGAGATTGGCCCATTCATACGCTCGATCGGGTTGATTCTGGTCGATTAACAAGCTAATCAGCGAGCTGATTCTGCCAGTGCTGGTTTGCAGGAAGTGTTGGCGATTGTCTCTGGTTAAGCCCTGGCGAACGGCCAGGGTGATTTTGAGGGCTTGCTCCCAATCTGTAATGGCTGGGGTCAATTGATTCATTGTTTGATAAGTTGCGGCCCGACTGCTGAGGGTAGTGGCTTCCCCCAGGCGATCGCCAACCTGGCGGAAAATCGGTAATGCCTGGTTGAAAACGTCCAGGGCGATTTGCGGCTGGCCCAGAGCGGTGTAGACAGTGCCAATATTGCTCAATGCTTTGGCCTCGCTGACCCGATCGCCCAATTGGCGGACAATGGGCAATGCCTGGTTAAAGTGCTGCAGCGCAGCCTGCAACGCCCCCTTCGATTGCTCAATCAGTCCCATGTTATTCAGGGTTGCCACTTCTCCGGCTGGATTGTTTACCTGCCGATGCAGAGGTAA
>JBJTUO010000264.1:0-57860 GCA_046080785.1 Leptolyngbyaceae cyanobacterium
GCAGGGGATTCTTGGTTCACTGAAACCACTTAAATTAGATACCTTGCAGCGTCTAACCCAGAGGTGGGATTCTCCCCAAGCGTTGATTCGGGTATGCCCTACCCTATTCGCTTTCGCGAGTCCTGTTTGATTGAAGCTGAATCACTTCAAGTACTGTTCGTCTAGATCCTCTGAATCTTCTACCTACTGCGAGGTGGAGGCTAGAAAAATGCAGTAGAACCGGATAGATTCAATTTTCAAGGTTCAGTGTGCCGTTAGGCGACAAGGTTTTTGATGTGGTTGAATACCTTTTCCACTAAATCTAGTATGCCAAAAGTACCCTTAGAAAGGGGATGCTTTAGGCCCATCTTTTTGATACTTGCTTCCTCCCTTCGGTCGGTCGCCCAGCTTATATCCCCATGTCTGAAGCCAGGGACTTTACGCTGGTTTTTCGGTAAGCGTTCTGCTTCGATTCCATTTCGTTGCGCGTAGCTACAGCTATACCCCGCGAAGATTCGTCTTTGCTAAGGCTGCTATGTGCACACGTTGCTAAGGGGAAGAAAGGATATGTTCTCTATCGCGAGAGTCTTGGAGGGGGGAAGCTAACCAAGTCTGTATCCCACTGAATCGAGAACCGACCCTCATATGTCACTTTAGGCCAAGCAAGATAGTCTCTAAATGCTAAAGGCTTTTCCCAACTTGCTGTTTAGGATATACGCCTCATTGTTAAATATATTGAAACATTGGAAACAAGCAGTAATTGACAAGACTCAAACTGGACAGGATGTTCATCATTTTTGAATGAATTTGTCATGCCCAAAGTGATTCAAGAGGGATATACTAAACTTAGATAAATTGGGGTTAAGGAAAGGCTGTCGATCCAATCGGCATTTTCATTTTTCATTGCGTTTATTGTGATGTATATCCTATTATTAATGTCTTTAATATAGCAGTTCCTGATCGTATGAGATACACCTGAACTGGGAAGGATCTTTCAGCTAATAGCTTTGGACGATGCACTTGTACTTCATCAGAGCAAGAACCGCTGTAGCAGTCTCTGCTTCGTTGCTGTTAATGGTTTTTTCAGCGCAGATGAGCCAACCTATCCAACCGCTACTGCCTTCACGATTATTGTTTCAACAAAGTCAAGCGATGGGCAGTCAAGTGGAACTGTCACTTGGTAAGGCTGCTTCTATGGCGTTGGTTCTGACCCGGCAAGAACGGTTTTCTCAGGGCAGAGAAGAACTACATCTTCAACCAAGTGCCAGTCGGTGGCAGCGCTTCCGCTCCCAACTTGATCAACTACAGGTGTGGAGATGGCCTAGCCACTGTCCCAATAGTGGGCAAGTCATGGACGGCATGCAGTGGTTCCTCGAAATTGAGTATCCTGACCGCAAGATCCAGGCATCGGGAGATAATTGCTACCCAGACGATAAAGGCCAGCCTGTAGCTCAAACCAGGCCAACTCAAGCTTTTCAGCAGTTGATCCAGACAATGGAGGCTTTGGCGGGAAAAACTCTGGCTCTATGACTGGATCGCCAGGCCCAAGTTAATTGGGTTGAAGTCTGGTCTTGTTGGCCAGTTTTCATCGTTAACCTATTGGGGGAGGCACCACTCTGTTGCTTGTGAACATTCTGTGTGTTTGGGGTCGAAAGGTGAATGATTTGGCATTGAGAGAATTCTTCACCATATGCAACCCTTGCAGCATCAGGCTCGCCAAAGTATTGTAGAACACTAAGATTTGAGACAGATTTGCCTAACCTAAGGGACTTGCGTGAAAATAAAATCCCCATGATGTGTTACGGCTAGAACTTAACATATCCTACGGCGGGTACATTATTTAATTGCAAATCCCTAACATCTGAACATGATTCAGGAGATGTTGGGACAAGAGTTGCTGTGGATAGTCTGGTTATCGCCCCCTAAAGGGAGTGTTCAAAGGCGGCTCTCATTGCCGTAGTAACGGGTTGGGTTGAGTCGAACGAGGCGAGCCAAAACGCCTCCCAGCCCTGCTTCTCACCAATCAACTGTTGCCCTGAGTGCGCTAGACAAAACTATACAACTCAAGTTTCCTCCCGTGGAGGTGATAGAACAGATCCGTGGGGATTCGCACTCGGATGCAGTACAAATTGATCACCTAAACCCATGAAAAGGAATGTGAATTTATAGGCTGGAAACCTATCGTAGAGACACCGAGGACGTAAAGCAATTACACCAAAAACCTTGCGTCTCTGCGGTGGAGCCCCAAATGATTAAATTTACTCAATCTAGGATCTTAAGTCGAGATGCACTTCATTTAATAAATATTCATGATTTAGGCCCATAAATTAAATCGGGAAAGATTCACCCCCAGGGATGGGTGAATCTGTTATGGGCTAGAGCTATTTCCCCATCAGGCTTTCATCCCAAAAAACATAAATAGTATTTATTATAGTGTCTTTTAGATTCCGTTTTCAGTATTTTATGCTACATTTATAGATAGAAGTGGTTTGGGATCAAGATTATGACCACTATCATTGGAATTAATGACAGTAACCCCCTCTTCGGGTTGACTGGTAACGACATCGAATTGAGTCGTGGAACGGTGTCAAAATTAAAAATTGACGATGACATCATTCAAAGCGCAGGTCTGAACGGTTCGCATTCGGCGGCACCGCTTGCTATGAAAATTGATGATGACATCCCTCAAAGCGCAATCCTGAGCAGTTTACAGGTGGCAGCACCACTTCCTGTGGCTTCAATAAGTACGCAGGCTAATTATCTCAGAAATGACTACTGGGAGGGGGTTGGTAGTAGGAGCCCGCGCTCATTCAATCTCACCACAACTGGGGTAGGATTTCAGACTGTGGATCGAGAATTGATATACGATTACGATGGTTTTAGCAGTATCGCTGGTGCAGGCACGGATTCCAATGGCTTAACAGAGGTTCGCCGCATACTTGTCGATAGAGTGCTACAGGATATCAGTAGCAAATTTGGAATAACATTTCGTCGCGCCACAATAACTGATCCGATCGAAAATGTTGACATTTTCTTTATGGATAACGATCCTGGCGCATACTCTAGCGCAGAACTCTTTGGCTCTGGGAATCTAGCTTTTGGAACTAATCACAGATACGTTGATTATGGCTGGGTTAACGTAGCAGCAGACTGGAACGGTGGATCTAATGCTGCCAACGACTATACTTACCAGACCTTTTACCATGAAATTCTTCATGTTTTAGGCTTGGGGCATGCCGGAGCATACAACGGCAATGCAATTTATATCACAGACTCGACTGCAGCTACGACAAATAACAATGTGTTCCTGAATGATAGCTGGGAAATGTCAATCATGTCTTATATCGACCAGGAAGAAAATACTACGGTTCCAGGCAGTACAACGAATTTCCTGATCAACATGATGGCGGCCGACGTTGCTGCGTTGCGCACTTACTACGGAGGGGCTGCATTCACCGGAAACACTATTTACGGTGTGGGTACCAACATACTGCCATCCACAAACGATATGCTCGCTAATCTCAGCACCTTTGCTGGTACCAATGCCTTTTGCATTGTTGATGATGGCGGCATAGACACTGTTAATTTCTCCAACTTTAATGTCAATCAAAGACTGGATTTGTCCGTTAGAAGCGCTGCGGATGCCAGTAACTACGGAAATACAACGTCTGATATTGGTGGAAGACTCAGGAACATGACCTTGGCGGCTGGTACCGTGATTGAAAATGCGGTTTTAGGTGGAGGAAACGATACGATCATTGGTAATGAAGCAAACAATTCCCTTGATGGCGGCGCTGGCAATGACACCCTGTATGGTGGCGCTGGCAATGACTCGATAGATGGTGGAACGGGTAATGATCTGGTCTATCTTGGCGATGGCGACGACTATGTCAACATTCCTTATGAGTCACGCGGCGATGACACCTTCTACGGTGGCAATGGCAATGACTTCATTTGGGGTGGGTACGGCAATGAAGTCATTTATGGTGACGCGGGCGATGATACCCTGAAAGGATACTATGGCAATGATACTCTGTATGGTGGTGCTGGCAACGACTACCTAGATGGTGAAGCCGGCAATGATTCCCTGTATGGCGGTACCGGCAATAACACCTTGAACGGTTACGGTAACACAGATGCTGAAGTTGACACCCTTTATGGGGGAAGAATGGGTCGTGATGACTTTATTTTGGGTGGCAATTGGGGAGTTTCATACCTGGGAAGTGGCTATGCCATCATTGTGGACTGGGAATGGGAGCTTGACTCGATTGAAGTGCAAGGCTCTGCCAGTGACTATTCTCTTAGTTTCGGCAGCTTTGGTGTTGGCAGCCAATTCGAACTAGACACAGGCATCTATCATAACACCAATGATTCCTTAGATTTGATTGCCGTAGTGCAAGATTCGACGAATGTCCAAATTCCGTGGGATTTCAAATTCGTGTAATCAGGAGGTGCAAGGTTTGGGTTGACGTGTAGGCTGCTTTTGCTAATTCAGATCTTGCACCATTCCTTAAGAGTTCGGTTGTGAATAGTAGTCCGTCAGGATAGGTTTGAGGGGTACCTCAAATCTACATAAACCATTTACGGCTACCACCGCAAGGCGGGACAAAAAGGAACTGTGTTCCTTTTTGTATCCTCTAATCCCCACTTTCGTGGGGACTAATCTGTCCCGCTTTAAGCGGATACCCCTATTTACTGAGTGTTTGAGGAGACTTCGCCCCTCAAAACAGTCTTAGCAGACCACTAGTCTCAGCTTTTTTGAGCTTTTCTCCAGTCCGTCGAGCTCAGGTGAGATAATAGAAACAGGTAAATTTGCCGCGGTTTGATTTCAATGATCTTTAGCATAAATATTATCCTTTTCTTCGGTAATCTGCGATCTACTGAGACTCTACTTTCGTCATTCCCAAAATGGCCGTAACTACCATAAGCCTTGACTCCATCCTGAAGCGCGCCCTGAATCAGCAAGACCTCAGTCCAGAAGAGGGCGTGTTTTTATTGCAGCAAAAGGAACCGGATGCGATCGCCGCAATCCGGTGGGCGGCAGACCAGTTGCGGCAAGACTTGGTAGGGGACACGGTGACCTATGTGGTAAACCGCAACATCAACTACACCAATATCTGTGAACAACATTGCAGCTTTTGCGCCTTTCGTCGGGATCCAGATACAGCGGGGGCCTACTGGCTGGAGTGGCAAGCGATTTTGGAAAAAGCCACTGATGCAGTGCAGCGGGGGGCGACTGAAATCTGTATGCAGGGTGGGTTAAACCCAATCGCCAAGTTAGATGGGGCTTCCCTTGCTTACTATCAACGACTGGTAAAAACCATTCTAGAGCCTTTCCCAAATCTGCATCTACATGCCTTCTCGCCCCAGGAAATTCAATTCATTGCTCGTCAGGATGGCTGCTCCTACGGAGAAGTGATTGCGACTCTTCAGGCAACTGGGGTCGGCTCTCTGCCGGGGACAGCAGCAGAGGTGTTAGACGATCAGGTGCGCAGCATCCTCTGTCCAGAAAAGATTAACACCAACACCTGGTTAGACATCGTCAGCACAGCCCACCGACTGGGTTTACCAACGACCAGCACCATGCTCTCTGGTCATATTGAGACGGCAGAACAACAAATTTACCATCTAGAGCAGCTGCGATCGCTGCAACAACAGACTGTTTACCATAATTATCCAGCTCAAATTACAGAATTCATTTTGCTGCCGTTTGTGGGTCAGGAGGCACCCAAACCGCTGCGACGGCGAGTGGGCCGAGACCAGCCCCTGCTTTCAGCAGCCCTGCTCCTCACGGCGGTGGCCCGTCTCTATTTAAACCACTGGATTCCCAATCACCAGCCCAGTTGGGTGAAATTGGGTCTGGCGGGAGCGACAGAAGCGCTCACCTGGGGCTGTAATGACATCGGGGGCACCCTGATGGAAGAGCACATTACAACAATGGCCGGGGCGATCGGGGGCACTGGCCTGGAGGTCGAAACCCTGCAGGCAGCGATCGCTGCTCTGGGCCGACCCTATCAACAACGAGATACCCTTTACCAACCGATATTTTCAAGCTCAGAGGGCGCTGAAAATCAGGTTGAATCACAATTTTCTCGCTGATCGGCATGAGTTTTGCTAAAGTGTCAGGGGTGTTACTGTGCTGCTAACCCACCTACCCGCCTTATGACACCTAAACCACCTGAGAAGTCTTCCAAAAAGTCCCCACTCCTTTTAGCCCTGGGCCTATCGGCCCTAGTGATTGCAGCAGGGGGTGCAGCCTACTGGTTGGTTAGCCAGCGAGGCACTGGCTCGGCCGATGCCCTAATGGGAGCAGAAATTGTGCCTCAGGATGCGTTGATGGCGTTTTCCCTCTCGACTGACTCAGGTCAGTGGCAACAGTTGCGCTCGTTTGGAACCACAAAAAGTCAGGCAGCTTTTGACAAAATCCTGGCTCAATTGCGCGATCGTCTGCTCACAGCTAACGGGTTTGACTATGCAAGGGATGTAAAGCCGTGGGTTGGCAGAGATGTCACCATTGCCATCCTGCCGCCGCAAGCCCCCCCCTCTTCTGGTGGTTCCAATCCGCTCCCTTCTTTGCCTCAATCCCATGCCACCCTGGTAGTGCTACCCATTCAAAATCCAGTCGCGGCTCAACAAGTCCTCACTAGAGCCGGTGGTCAGAGTAATGGCAAGTCGTTGGTTGAGCGCACTTATAAAGGATTTCAGGTTCGAGAAACTCTGACTGGCACAGCTCAACCCTTTTCGGCCACCGTTTTAGATGGCAAGTTTCTGGTGGTTGCTACAGATCCAAAAGCAACTGATCGGGTTATTGATACCTACAAAGGCAACCCATCCTTAACTGCAACGCCAGGCTTGGGGCAAGCATTCGCTGACATTCGCTCAGATCGTCCCTTTGGCAAGCTCTATGTTAATCTCCCTGCTGCCGCTGTGATGACTGCTGCCAACGCTGGTCGATCACTATCACCACAAAATCTGGCCCAGGTTCAACAAAATCAAGGCCTGGCAGCTACGGCCACCCTAGAATCAGAAGGGATTCGCTTCAAAAGTGTCTCGTGGCTCAAGCCGGATAGCCAGAAAAAATATACGGTGCAGAACAACGCCAGGATCATGCCACAGCGATTACCAGCCGATACGTTGGTAATGGCTTCTGGTGGAAATTTGCAGCAGTTCTGGACAGATTACAGCCAGGGAGCGCGGACAAATCCTATCTCACCGATCAACCCAGATGCACTCAAGAGTGGCCTGCAATCTACGGTTGGCATGGATTTGGACAAGGATTTTCTACCCTGGATGAAGGGAGAATTTGCCCTTGCCCTGATCGGTGCGTCAGAACAAACATCTCCCAATCTGTCTTTCAGTCTGGTTTTTATGGCACAGGCCAGCGATCGACGAGCAGCGGAAAAAACCCTGGGTCAGCTTAACCAGTCCATGGCAGAAAAGTATAAGTTGAAGGTAGAAGAATCAAAGATTGGTAATCAGACTGTAACCAATTGGGTGTTGCCGGCAGGGGGCCCAAATATCACCTACGGCTGGTTAGCCAATGACGTGGTCTTTTTCAGCCTGGGGGCACCCACTGTCAATCAGTTTGTCCCCCAGCCAACTGCATCCCTGGCAGATAATGTCACCTTCCAGCAGGCGGTGCCCAGAGAGCCATCTCCTAATAACGGTCATTTCTTCATCGATGTAGAGAAGGTGATTACGGCCAGGAGTTTGCCCCTGTTGCCCCTGCCACCCGCCAATCGGGATCTGCTAGCTGCCCTGCGATCGCTGGGAATTACAGCCGCAATTACCGGCGATCGCAGCGCTCGCTATGATCTGTTTACAGCCTTACAAAAAGGCACCAAGCCAGGGCCACTCCCTGCCCCCCAGCAGCCTGCTAGCACTGCACCCAACCCCCAACTGCCGTCAGTGCCCACCGCTCCACGATAACGCTCGATCCCCAAGATTACCGCCTCACCCCTGGCACAATCCCTTAGGATAGAAGAAGACCTGAATTCAAAAACCCTGGTTTAGAGACGCCCCTGAGTGTTTGTGGAGAAAATTTGATGGACCTGGTATCACTCCAGACCGTATTAGATAACGGTGCTTTTGCCATTCTATTTCTGACCATGCTGCTGTACTGGGTCGGGGCTGCCTTTTCTGCCATTCCTTACCTGGCTTCTTGTGCAACGGCTGGAATGGCAATTGCAAACCTCTGTATTGCGGCTCTCCTAGGTTCCCGGTGGCTGGAAGCAGGCTACTTTCCCATCAGTAATTTGTATGAGTCCCTGTTTTTCTTGACCTGGGGCATTACCACGACCCATTTGATTGCAGAACAGATTAGCGGCAGTCGCCTGGTAGGAGTTGTGACAGCACCCGTAGCCATGGCAATTACAGCCTTTGCTGCCCTTTCTCTGCCAGGAGAAATGCAAAAAGCAGAGCCGTTGGTGCCTGCTTTAAAGTCTAACTGGCTGATGATGCATGTCAGTGTGATGATGCTGAGTTATGCGGCTCTGATGGTAGGGGCATTACTAGCGATCGCCTTTCTGGTCGTGACACGAGGTGAGCCTGTTGAGTTGCGGGGTAGCTCCGTTGGCACTGGGGGGTTTCGGAATCAGGCCTACTCGTTACAGCGTCAGGCTGAATTGCAACCTAAATCAGAGACAGAGGGCGTTGCCGACTTGGCTGCGAGTCGAGCGATCGCTGTGTTAGAAGCGGCTCCTGCCGTTGCGGCTCAGCCCCTCTCTCTCTCTCCCCAACGCTTGAATCTGGCAGACCTATTGGACAACACCAGCTATCGCATGATTGGGCTAGGCTTTCCCCTTCTGACGATCGGCATTATTGCCGGCGCTGTTTGGGCAAATGAAGCCTGGGGCTCTTACTGGAGTTGGGACCCGAAGGAAACCTGGGCCTTGATTACCTGGTTAGTTTTTGCAGCCTATTTGCATGCCCGCATTACAAAAGGGTGGCAAGGGAGGCGACCTGCGATCCTGGCGGCAGCAGGTTTTCTGGTTGTCTGGGTGTGTTACCTGGGGGTTAACCTGCTTGGCAAAGGGTTACATAGTTACGGTTGGTTCTTTTAGGGCAAACAATGATGATGCATGACCAATTTGATCCCCTGAATGATGATGAAGTTCTCTTTGTCAGCTTAGGGCGGGTCTTGATGCCAAACCCAACCTTTAAGGTGGGCGAATTTTTAGATGCTTTGGCCCAGGCAATCAGTGAGCGAGAGGGAGACTGGTCTGAAGAAAATGAAGGCTGGTTTGGTGGGGATGGTCTGGAGTGTGAAGCCCTGCGGTTTAGTAGCCAGGGTTGGCAACGGGGGCGTGTACGATTGCGTCTAGAGTTTTGTCCTGACCAAAGGCTGCCGAAATTGTTAGAAACTCGACGGTCTCCAGAAAGCCGCCGCAGTGAAAACAATGGCCCCCGCTACTCAAATGAGGGTATGCGGCCTGATCGTCGACCCCCAACTGATGATTTTTATTCAGACCTGACCAACGACTACGAATGAGCTCCCGCCCTGATTGGACGGCGCTTCACGCCCAGTTACATCGCTGTTTGAAGCACCGTCAGTTGGTTAATCAGGGGCAACGCCTGTTAATTGCCATATCGGGTGGGCAAGACTCTGTTTGTCTCGCTCAGTTGCTGCTGAATCTTCAGTCTCGCTGGCAGTGGCATTTAGGACTGGCCCATTGTGACCACCGTTGGCGATCAGACTCCCAGGGCAATGCCAGCTTTGTCGAGCACTTGGCTACTACCTGGCAATTGCCCTACTATCAACAAACCGCCTTAGAAATTCCAAGGAGTGAGGCAACAGCCCGCCAGTGGCGCTATCAATGTTTAACTGAAATTGCACAACAGCAAGAGTTTTCAGCTGTGCTAACTGCCCACACGGCCAGCGATCGAGCAGAAACCCTGTTGTTTAACCTGGTGCGAGGCAGCGGGGCCGATGGGTTACAGGCACTCAGCTGGCGGCGCTGCTTGGCTCCCGGTATTGGGCTGATTCGGCCTTTACTGGAGGTGACGCGCCAACAGACCAGACAATTTTGCCAGGAGCAGCACCTACCTGTTTGGGAAGATATTACCAATCAGGATCTGACCTACAGCCGTAATCGCATTCGTCAAGAATTAATTCCCTACCTGAAAACCCATCTCAATCCTCAAGCAGAGTTAAACCTGGCTCAAACAGCAGAACTGCTGCAAGCAGATGTAGATTACCTGGAAGCTCAGGCCAGCCAGATTTTAGCAAGCCTCTCCCAACCACCGAGACACCCGGAGGCCGCCCTCGGCCCATCTGCCCAGTATCAACTGGGGCTTCAGCGCCGCCAATTACAGCAATACCATCTGGCTCTGCAGCGACGAGTGATTCGGCAATTGCTGCGACAACTCCTGCCCTGCCACCCTAAATTTGAAGATGTGGAGAAGGTGCTGAACTTAGTATCTGCGCCCAATCGATCGCAGACTGATCCTCTACCTGGAGGCACGATCGCTGAAGCCGTTGGTGACTGGATCTGGTTTATTGCACCAAAGGCAAGCGACTGCTAAGAAATGGCCAATTGGGGGGGATTGACCAGGGAATGGAGTGTCTGTTGTAGCTCGATGATCGTTTGTTCACGGTGTTGGCTGTTTTCCAAGATCTGAACCAGGGTCTGACCGATCGCATCCGTCCCCTGCCGCAGCTGATCAGCCCGTTCCTGAATGGGTTGTAGGATTTCACGGTAGAGTTGTACTCTCCCCCATAGTTCTGCAACTTGCGCCCTGCGGCCCTGTAAATCCTGCTCCCATTGTTTCAACTCGTTACGTCGAATTTCCTGTTCTGCGGCCTGTTGGCTCAGTCGATCGTGAGCCTGTTGCAGATTTGCTTGAACCTGATTAATTTCAACGGTCAGGGCTTTTAATTCATCGGTCTGCTGTTGGCGCCACCCTTCAAGCTGATGAATGACGGGGCCCAAATCAATGAGTTGCTCCTCTGGCGTATTGTCAATTTGTCCTAAGCGTCGCCGTAATACAGAACGGTGCTGTTTTAAGACATATTCCCGCTCCCGCAGATTCCGCCGTTGACCGACGAGGGTTTCATACAGCATGTGATAGGCGTCCTGCTCGTCCGCCAATTCATTTTCTAAATTCAAGCGATCAAACTCACTGGCCGCTTCGATCTCGGCTTTCAGTCCTTCCAGTTCTTGGCGTTTCAGGTCTAACTCCTCTTCTTGTCCTTCTACAAAGCGATACAGCTTTTCCAGGTCACGCTCTAAATCATGCACTGTCATTTGCAGAGTTTCTAGAGTCATCTTTTCCAGGGCAGCTATGTCCACCCGCTGTCCGATTGTGACCCTGTCTGAACTGTCTACCATGCGATTCAGTTGCTGGTAAATCGCTGCTTGGGTTTGGAGGTGGTTATTCAGACGGGCTACCAGATCTTGTTTAAAGCTCAGCATCTGTTGCTGCCCCTTCAGATCTGCCCGGGCTTGCTCAAGCGACTCCTGGGCTTGATGCCACTCTTGCCAGCGTTGATGCAAATCTTGAACTTCATGATCAAGGCTTTCTTGATTGTGCTGGGCAGCCCCCTGCTGTTGCTCTAGCTGCTGCCAGTTTTGGGTAAGCAGGTCTTGTTTTTGATTCAAGACATCCACTGACCAGTTCAACTGCTCACGGGCAACTTCTGCGGCGGAGCTATCTGCTGTTAATCGATTAATGAGTCCCTGTAACAGTTGAACCTGTTCTAAATCTAACCCACTGGCCCGGTTTGCATCCGCCTGTTGTTCTTCCCAACGACTCATCTCTCCTCGCAAATGAGCCCATGCCCCCTCCAGTTCTTGGTTTTTGCGATCGAGCTCCTGTCGCAGCCCTTCCATCTCGACCTGAGCTGCATGAAATTCTCGTCGCTGCTGTTCTAACTGTTCAAAATCTTCCTCCATTTGCTGGAATTCTTGCCATCGGGCTTCCATTTCCATTTCCCGACGGTTAAGTTCCTGACTCTGATACGCAAGAGACTGTTTCCATTGCTCAATTTCATCTTCCTGATTCTTAAACCGCTCTTGCAATCGAGAAAAACCTTGCAAAATACTGGCAAGGGGGCGACCGGCTTCCTGTACCCGTTGCACCTGCTTATTGGCATTGAGATCAACCAAGACAAGAGCGCCCTGGCTATAGGCACCTGCTTCTTCTGATGCTACTATTTCATCCCCTGAGACAGCACTCCAACTCTGCTCGGTGCGTTGGCAGGCTAGCAATTTTAGCTCTGAGCGACTACCGCCCAACAATCCACCACCTTTCCGTTGTACTTCTGCTAGATACAGCACGCTTGTTTATCCCCTTGCAAGAATTCAGTACTCACTTCAATGTCTAATCCTGACTGTAAATCTGCAATTGTTTTCAAATAAATAAGTGGAATGTTCACTAGCCCCAAAATTACCAAATCAATAATTAGCAATTACCTGTCATCGGAGACATGCAAAATAACACACTTTACCCTCACCCTACAGCCTTAGGAGAATTGACTTACCTGTCTCTTGTGGCTTAGCGCAACCGTCATAGAGGTGTCTCTCCTAATATTTTAGGTCAGCAGATGGCAACAGCATCCTTCTGTTTTGACACATTCCTAAGGAACCCCTATGGTTTTTTGCCCTTAGAAGGACTACAGCGAGTATAACGAGTATAGAGAATATGTGACACGTTGTATGCAGGGCACATTAAGGGAGATCGACGTTCGCAGCATTTTGCAGTTGATTGAGCTGGGACAGCGGACTGGGGAGTTGCTGATTCAAAGTCACTCTCTGCGAAGCCGCCTGGGGCACAATCGAGCAGCAGGTGCACTGACTTATACTGACCAGCGCAGGTATCAGACTCAGTCTTGGTTGTTATTTGTAGTGAATGGACAAATTGTTTATGCCACAGATGGCACTCCCGGTTCTCTGCGATTAGCAGACTATTTACACCTTTCCCCAACAGGAGCCACTTTAGCGAAACAGATCTCCATCAGCGCTGACCAGTCTTTCACTACACCAGAGTATGGTTGTATTTGGACACTGCTAGAAAACCACAACCTCGCCCCTGAGCAGGCTCGTGCCATTATTAGCCACATGATTCAGGAGACGTTATTGGATGTGATTGGACTGCATCAGGGGGGCTTCGTATTTGAGTCAGGCACACCACTAGCCCCCCAACTCTGCGCCCTGGAGATTAGCCCCCTGCTCAACCAGACTTTGAAGCGGATGCAAGACTGGAAACAACTCTACCCATTGATTCAGTCCCCAGAACAATGCCCCTTGGTTGTTGATCTAGGTCGATTACAGGAAGCATTGTCGAGTAACACATTTGCGGCCCTAAAACACTATGCCGATGGCAACACCTCCATTCGTCAGCTTGCCCGCTATTTGGCTAAGAATACTATTATCGTGGCTCGCGCCATCTACCCCTATATACAGGCTGGTGTGATTCAACTCACCAACGCTCCAGCTCACTCAGAGACAGAAAGAAATACACTGTCTAGTTTGGCACCCACGTTTGAGGGGCAGCGATCGCTGAAAGTTGCTTGCATTGATGATAGCGAGACGGTCGTGAAAACCGTGGAGTTGATTTTGCGGCAGAGGGGTTATATTGTCAACACAACCACCAACCCATTTGATGCCTTTAGCCTGGTGTTTAGACAGTCGCCAGATTTAATTTTGTGTGATGTTGCCATGCCAGAGTTAGACGGTTACGAGTTATGCGCGATGTTGCGCAGATCCGCTTCATTTCATCAAACCCCGATTATTATGCTAACAAGTAAAGAAAGGGGGATTAACCGCGTCTGGGCTCACTTGTCAGGGGCAACTGATTCCTTAACCAAGCCATTTGGAGAGCAAGAATTGTTAGTGTTAGTAGAAAGGTATATTGGTTCTGCTCTAAGTCAGCCACAGTATTCCCGGGTATCAGCCCAGCGGCTCCTATCAACGGAGGTAAAATGGTAGGCCATTTATATCGTTTATAATGTTTTTGTCATGTTTTGTAAAACGATCAGGCCCGCAAGGCGGTTTATTTGAAATAGGGTTTATCCTAAATGTTCGTCTTTTAATCAAGTAAAATTCCCCAGGTTAGGAATTTATGAGTACGGTTCTGGTCGTTGAAGACAGCATTACTCAACGCGAGATGATTAGGGATCTTTTAAGGAACAGTGGGTTAACTGTCACCGTTGCCAGTGATGGAGTCGAAGCGTTGGAGCAAATTCAAGGTAATTGCCCCGATCTGGTGATTTTGGATATTGTGATGCCTCGCATGAATGGATACGAAGTTTGCCGTCGCCTCAAGTCAGACCCCAAAACTCAGAATGTTCCCGTTGTGATGTGTTCCTCTAAAGGGGAAGAATCTGATCGGTATTGGGGCATGAAGCAAGGGGCAGATGCCTATATCGCAAAACCTTTTCAGCCCACAGAACTGGTCGGTACGGTCAAGCAATTGCTACGCAGCTGAGAAACACAATGGTAGGTAATCCAGATTTTTTAACAGACAGTGGTCAGGATCAGTCGCCTGAATTTCAGGAGTTAGAATTTCCTGAGGGTGAGTTACATCTGCGGTTTTTTATTCCCTCTGGCGATGAGTTTGCCTTGGCTGCCAGCGGGATTAAGGAGGTTATTTCTCCCTCCCCTGATCGCATTACGCCCATACCCAACGTGTCTCCTTTATTGTTGGGAACTCTTAACATCAGGGGGCAAGTCGTTTGGGTGGCTGATTTAGGCCAATTTCTTGGGGATATGACTCCATTAAATACAGACCGACCTGAAATCCCGGTGATTGCCATTGAGGATGAAGACATCATACTGGGGCTGGCTGTTGATCGAATTGAAGATCTGGATTGGCTAGATGTAGAAGACGTACAAATGCCGACCAATGTCCCTGATAGCGTTGCCCCATTCCTGAAGGGAGAGTGGGTGTTTGACCAAAATCAGCATTTACTCCGGTTGTTAGACCAGATCGCAATTATTCGTTCTGCTCGATGGGCAGCCTAGGAGGAATCAGTGATCAAATCGGTAAGCAGAAGTAAAACTGAGATAGTCATCAAGACTAGCCGTGAAATGGGTATAACTGATTTGACATCGAGTCGATACTCTAGAATGCTACCGCCACAGTATTCATTACTCAATCGGGAGGAGGCAAATGGCGTCACGCACTGAATTTGCGCAAGATTATCAGCAGGCTCAGTTGGCCTATGTGCAAGAGAAATACGAAGAAGCAGCCCACGTTATTGATCGCCTGAGCCAGAATTACCCCGATGACCCCAGTGTGTGTCTGCTGAGAGGTCATATTTACTGTTATGGCCTGCAACGATATGACATTGCCAGAGAGCAGTATGAATCCGTTTTGCGTCTGACAGCGGATCCTGACTTTACCGAATATGCTAATCATGGGTTGGCTCACATCAATGAACAACATGAAGCTGTTTCTGGGTTTGATAATTCTTCTTTAGATGACGATTCATTTGATCAATTTGATCAAAGTGACCTGCTGCAAAATTTCGCAGATCAGGACTTTGGTAGCTTTTCTACTCCACCCCTCGCAATAGATGACAGTGAGTCAAGCTGGCAAGATCTTCAAGATCTGGTGATCCCCGATGACCAATTCGGCTTTCATGAAGCAGGGATCGAGCAGTCCGGTGGATCAATAGTTTCCGTTGACAACCTTGAGCTCAATGCCGATGATCTGTTTGGAGACAGTTCTTTCAATTTTCCTAGCCAGCCAGGCGTAGGTAGCCCAGTTGACAACCGGTTTGATTTTTCCGATCCGTTTGCCCAAGATGAGGGAGGTACCTCCACTCAATTTCAAGCCCTGGATGCTGTAGCTCCCCCCTCAGAAGCCGTTACAGGAGACCCCTATGGGGATGTCGGGAGTGAATTTGGCATCTCCTTAAATGAGCAGGCCTACACAGAGGCGTTAAATAGCTTTAGTGATGCTGTTGCCGGTCTCGATACTCCAGCAGCGGAACCTGCTGGGATTCCACTAGGGCCAGGGGATGTTGCTCTCCCTCATACCAGTGATTACTTTAGCCAAAATCTGTTTGATACGTCTCTACCGGCTGAACCAGACCTCTTAAATGAGACATTTTTAGACACATCGGGTCAGGCTGAAGCGCCATCAGTTCCTAGGGCCGGTGAGGATGACACTCTGTTTATGGGTACGACTGCTGAATTTGGGCAGGCTGAACAACAGGTATTTGCGCCCCCCACCCATGAACAACCGGATAGTGATGACTTTTCCTTTGACGCCCTAGGGTTTGATGCTAGGGATTTCAATTCTTCAGATAGGCTGATGGACGCTGAAACAACCGATGTCGATCTCGCTGACCTGGGTAGTCACAGCACGGTAGACTTTCTGGACGAGTTTGATGAATTTGACGATCTAGGGAATTTAACAGATTTTGGTTCATCAGAAAACTTGACTGGTTTTGATAGCACGATCTCTGACTCGGAACTGGCGATCATGGCAGGTGGTGGTGCTGTCACTGGCTTGGGAGTCATGGGCTTAGTCAGTAGCAGCGGCACCTTTGAAGACGATGAAATGTTCAGCATGTCTAGTCCGTCTGAGCAGGTTCCTAGTTTTACTCACCTTGATAGTAGCTCGACAGTAGAGTCAACCGTTGCCGTAGAGCAGGGCTGGCTGGCATTTTTACAAAATGCCCCGATCGCAACTAAACACCTGTATATTGCAGGTGTCGCTGGGTTAGCGTCTCTACTAACAGCGGCTCTTGTTGGGTACGCCTCTTCCTGGTCTATTTCTAATCAACTGGCAGGACGGGTTAAAAACAATCAGGTCACGATTTCAGATGTGGATCAAGTCTTTCAAGAACAACGTATGCGTGACCTACTGACGCCTCTAGCCGCTGGTGTCGCTGGTTTTGTGTTCTCTTTTGCGCTGGGGAAGGTGACAGCTAGGCAGATTAAACGATCGACAGACAATCTACAAGAGCAGTTCAACGCGATTTCTCAGGGCAATTTCAACGCACGAGCAACCGTTTATTCTGAGGATGAATTTGGTCAACTTTCCAGTGCCTTTAATCAGATGTCACGGGTGGTTTTAACCACTACCAGTGAAGCTCAACGGAAAGCAGAAGATCAGGAGCAAGCGAAGGAGGATCTGCAGCGCCAAGTGATTCGGCTGTTAGACGATGTGGAAGGAGCTGCACAAGGCGACTTAACTGTCCAGGCTGAGGTGACAGCTGATGTACTGGGTGCCGTGGCAGATTCCTTTAACCTGACCATTCAAAATCTACGAGAAATCGTGCAACAGGTTAAGGTGGCAGCTCGTCAGGTAGCCAAAGGATCAACAGATAATGAAATGTTTGCCCGCGGTCTCTCGTCTGATGCGTTGCGGCAGGCTGAGGAACTGGCTGTTACCCTCAACTCGGTTCAGGCTATGACCGATTCGATTCAACGGGTGGCCGAGAGCGCTGGCGAGGCCGAGCATGTGGCCCGTTCTGCCTCTGAGACCGCGATCAAAGGGGGCGAAGCCGTAGAGCTGACTGTCTCTGGTATTCTCCAAATTCGGGAAACAGTAGCCGAGACAACCCGAAAGGTTAAGCGGCTGGCGGAGTCATCCCAGGAAATTTCAAAAATTGTGGCCTTGATTTCCCAAATTGCCTCCCGCACTAACCTGTTGGCATTAAATGCCAGTATTGAAGCCGCTCGTGCCGGTGAAGCGGGTCGAGGCTTTGCTATCGTAGCAGATGAAGTTCGACAACTGGCCGACCGGGCTGCTAAATCGTCTAAAGAGATTGAGCAGATTGTCTTGCAAATTCAAGGTGAGACAAGCTCGGTAATGACCGCGATGGAAGAGGGCACCCAACAGGTGATTGAGGGCACCCGACTGGCAGAGCAGGCTAAGCGATCGCTGGAAGACATTATTCAGGTTTCCAACCGGATTGATGTCTTAGTTCGCTCGATTACGGCAGATACCGTCGAACAAACTGAAACTTCTCGTTCTGTGGCTCAGGTCATGCAGTCGGTGGAGTTAACGGCTCAAGAAACTTCACAAGAGGCGCAGCGAGTATCTGGCTCGCTCCAAAATTTGGTGAGTGTCGCCCGTGACTTGCTAACCTCGGTTGAGCGCTTCCGCGTTGAGCGCGTTGAGCCAAAATAGGAGATTGAGAATCACGATTATAAGCTGCCATATTCTGACACATTCAACACCATCAAGCTAACCGTGGGGGCCGGCTATGAAGCCTGAACAACAACAGCGAATCATGGGTTACTTTATTGAGGAGGCTAAAGACCATCTCAATACGATTGAGCAGGGATTGCTCAAGCTACAGCACACCCTCGATGATCCTGAAATCGTCAACGAAATGTTTCGAGCCGCTCACTCAGTTAAGGGTGGAGCTGCCATGTTGGGGTTGAATAGCATTCAATATGTGAGCCATCGCTTAGAAGATTTCTTCAAGGTCATGAGTGAGGCACAAATTCAGTCTGATCAGCGGTTAGAGACTTTACTATTGCGGGTATTTGATGCCTTACAAGCTCTGATTGAGCAGCTTCAGGGGCCGTTTGGCTTAACCGATGATACGGTTGTTCGGATTTTATCGGATGTAGAGCCGTTATTTGGGGAGTTAGAACACCATCTAGAATCATCGAAGCAGGGTAGTCGGGCCCGTTTTTCTGCCAGTACCCTTGTAGATCATGAAGAATTGGATCTGGCGATCTCATCCACTGCCGAACCGCCATTCTTCCCCAATCCTTTTGAGCCAGCCTGGAAAACGATCTTTCGAAGTGAGGTGCCGGGGCATCTACGTGCCATGCTGGCTCTGTTCAAAGCGTCTGAAACAAGCAATACCCGTCAGCAATTACAGCAGATTTGTGACCAGTTAGCGGCGCTTGACAATCGGGATCAGTTGGGCAACTGGTGCCATTTAATCGGTGTTTCCCGTCAGGCTATCGCTGCCCCAGATCATACCTTTCGGAATATTGCCCCTGTTATTATTCGAGACATTAAACGGGCCCATGATCTAATTCTGGCAGATCAAATTTCTGATGTTGTTCCTAGCAGCAGCTTAATGCAACTGGCAGCAGTTTCGTCTCCTGTTACCTTGCCAGATGCTTTGACGGATATATCACTGGTAGATGGCTTAAGTGAACCGGACGAGCTTACTGTTGCCCCTTCTTTGCAGCTAATTAGCGACCCGCTAGCTGCCAAAATACCGGATGCCTCAGAACATCCCGATGATCGATTCGGTAATTTCCTGGAGCCGTCGATCGCCAACCCGATTGAATCAGAAGTGGGGATGACAGAACTCAATGCCCTGGCTGACTTGTTTGAAGGCGAACTGCCTGATCTGGGTGAATTCTGGCAAGAACAGGAGTTTACAGGGTCAGCCAGTGAAGGGGACGATCTCCATAGCGATTCGACGTTTGTGCAGGGGGAGAGTGACTTTTTAGACTTGCTTCTGGATCGGGATGAAGCGACCCCATTGGTGGAGGGGATGTCCAGTCAAGATGAGCTCAGTGCTTTGTTTGGCGACAGCTTAGGGGAGGAGGGGCAGTTTCCTGCTGATGATCAAGACTCTGAGCGGGCAATTCAAACATTTGAAGCTTTTCCCAGTCAGTCTGGAGCAACTGAAAGCCTTGATTTGGATGATCTTTTTCGCGATTTCTCGCTGATCGAAGATAATCAGTCTGCTGATGCGCCCCTTGCATTCTCAGAAACTGCGGCTGAGCCTGCCGGGGAGACCAATGAAGTCCCTGACCCCTGGGCAGAGCTCGATCAACCAACAATGGCGACGGCAGAGACAGAGCAGGCTCTCTCCCTTGCAGATTTGGATTTCTCGGACTTTTTGGCCCGAGAAGATACCCCCTTTGATCAACTCTTGCATGAAGAGGGATTGTTGCCAGAGCTTCCAGGGGATTCTGCTACTCTGGATCAATTCGATTTCAGCGACTTACTCGATAGCCCAGAAACTCCAGTTCCACTCGAATCCTTAGAGTCATTGCCCCACGCTCTGTCAATGCAACCCCCAGATGACTTGGGATTGGATGTATTGGAATCTCTTGAACTTGAATTCATTTCAGACCCGGATGAAGTGTTGGATGAACAGTCTGAGTTATTCGACCTAAATCCAATTACCGATATAGAAGCAGTTGCCCATTACACAGAGCTTGAACTATCGCCTGATCTGCTTGAAGAGGCACAGCCTCCCCAATCTGTGGAGTCTTTCCTGACGACTCAGGGGAGGGATGTACTGCCACTCGTGGAGGACTCTCCTGAGCCCCTGGTTGATATTCTGGCAGGAGAGGAATCAGAACCAATCTGGAGCCAGGAAGAAACTGAATTGACGCTGGATGGGTTATTCACTCCTGCACCAGATATTCCGTCTGGAGAAACTCTGGAGTTTGCTGATTTGGATGCATTGTTAGGGGAGGACTTTGAAACTGCTACCCCTGTTATCTCCATGCCTGAGCCATCCTTAAATCAATCTGCGACGGTGGCACCAGAGTCAGATTTTGATGAATTAGATGCGCTGCTCAAAGAAGCAGAAGAAACCTTAGGCGGCTCCCCCAGCGTCAAGGGTGTAAATACTTTGGGTCCTCAGTTGCGCCGTCCAGCCCGTCAGAGTCGCGTTCTTGGGGAACAGACCATGCGGGTGCCCGTCAAGCACCTGGATAACCTGAGTAATCTTGTCGGTGAGCTCGTTGTTAACCGCAACAGTTTAGAAGAAGACCAAGAGCGTCTGCGCCAGTCCCTCGATAATCTGCTCTATCAGGTGCAGCAACTTGGGGATGTGGGTCAACGGATGCAGGATCTCTATGAACGATCGCTGCTGGAAACTTCCTTGCTGGCTCGCCGCGTAGAGGATACCTTCCCCAGGGCAAGAGGTGAGTATGACCCCCTGGAAATGGATCGTTTTACTGGATTTCATAGTCTCTCTCAAGAAATGATTGAGTTAATTGTGCGGGTTCGGGAGTCGGCTTCTGATATTGACTTTATCGTCGATGAAACGGAACAGGTGACTCGTAGTTTCCGGCAGGTGACGACTCAGTTGCAGGAAGGTTTAAATCGATCTCGTATGGTGCCTTTTGCCCAAATCGCTGACCGCTTGCCACGGGCTGTGCGAGACATTTCCCTCAAAATGGGTAAACAGGCAGAGTTGGTGATTGAAGGTCGCGATACCCTAATCGACAAAATGATTTTGGAGCAGCTCTATGACCCCATGACTCATCTGGTCAACAATGCCATTACCCATGGCATAGAAGCGCCTGCTGTGCGGCGGGCGGCGGGCAAATCTGCAGCGGGCCGCATCCTGATACAGGCTTTTCACCAGGGAAACCAGACGATCATTTCTGTCTCTGACGATGGGAGTGGCATTGATATGAACCGGGTGAAAGAAAAAGCGATCGAAAAACGACTAATTACTCCTGCTGAAGCCAGAGACATGAGCCATCTGGATATTTACGATCTTCTATTTCACCCTGGCTTTACCACCAAAGATCAGGCAGATGATTTCTCTGGACGAGGAGTCGGCATGGATGTGGTGCGTACCTGTCTGAATGAGATTCGCGGTACTATCACGACTGATTCCACTGCCGGTGAAGGTACCACATTTACTATCCGGCTGCCGTTGACTTTAAGTATCTCCAAAGCCCTTTGTTGCATCAGTGATCTGGCCCGCATCGCCTTCCCCATGGACGGGGTTGAAGATATGTTGGACGTGACCAAAGATCAGATTCAAACCGATGCCGAGGGTCATTCCAGCCTGACCTGGAGAGGTCTTGTGCTACCGATTCGGCCGCTCTCAGAACTGCTGACCTATAACCGCCAGATGAGTCGAGGCAATGTGTATGGCGGTAGTCAGGATGACAATATTGTGTCGGTGGTTGTACTGAGAAGTGCTGGTAATTATCTGGCTCTCCAGGTTGATCAGGTCTTAGGAGAACAGGAAATTGTAATTAAGCAACTGGAAGGTCCTGTGCCTAAGCCAATCGGTATTGCTGGGGCGACGGTTTTGGGGGATGGGCGGATTATGCCGATCGCCGATATTTTGGAATTGATCGATCTTTCAATGGGGCGCATTCGGCGAGATGCAGGTAGCTCACTCTGGGTTCAGGGTACCAGTTTGAGAGAACCGGACACAACGGCGGTCAAAACACAACCAACCGTGCTGATTGTGGATGATTCAATCACGGTGCGGGAGTTGCTCTCCATGACGTTTAATAAAGTCGGATACCGGGTCGAGCAAGCCCGTGATGGTCAGGAGGCCTGGGAAAAATTACGTTCAGGAATGCCCTGTAATATTGTATTCTGCGATATTGAAATGCCGCGCATGGACGGCCTGGAACTCCTCTCCAGGATTGAAAAAGATTCCCACTTGAGTCATATTCCCGTTGCAATGCTGACCTCTCGCGGGGCTGATCGGCATCGGCAGATGGCTGCCTCTTTAGGCGCTAAAGGGTATTTCACCAAGCCCTACCTAGAGGAAGCTCTACTCGATGCAGCTCAACGGATGCTTCAAGGAGAAATGCTGATCCACTAGGTTGCAACATAACGCGCCGCGGCCTACCTCTGGGCTGGACTTGAACCCCGACCAAGGCATACTTCTAGAGGCTTTTTATGTTTAAACTCAATCGCTCAATCGCTCTAATTCGTTAGCCTGCAAGTGAGTTTTAAACTTAGGGCTAAACTTTACCAGAACCGGTAGATTAGCACTGACTGGCCTTCCTTGCCATTCTCGTATAATCTCTACAACTTCACCTTCCTGAGTATTGATGTCGAAGGGTTGATTGCGATGCTCAGGATGATGATAAACGATTACCGATTTGACGACACGGACACGGCTACCGACGGAAAAGGGATCAGTCACAACGTGCATAACCAGAATAGTTCCTGTACAAAAGCGCCACCTCGCTGTGTGAATAACTCAACAGCCAGTTGGGACACCTTTTATCTTTACATAAGATGGGTCTGCATTGACGAGCTAGGGAACAAGAAATGTATCCATCACCACTATTGACGTTCTCGGTCAGCAGGAAGCTGCGGTTGACTCAATAATCGATCGCGCCACTGTTGGAAACCGATGGGGTCTAAGGCAGACCAGGCACCCAACCCTAAACCGCTGAGCAAGAGCAGCAGCCCAATCAGGCCAGCCAGTCTAAGGCCAATTTTTTTGCCCGCTAACTCAGGCTTGCTTTTGGGCCGCTCTGCATGGCTAAGAGCTGGCTCCAACTGGCGTTGAAATTCTGGTGACCAGTCTTCTAACAAACCAGGCCCCTGGTCTATAACAGATGGAGCTAGGGCAACCTCTGGGGAAAGGCTGACCCGACAGGGTATCAAAATCAGGGATAGATTGTCATGCCCATTTTTTGCAGTAGCCTGCTCAAACCATGCTTGACCAACTTCAGCCAGCGATCGATGACCAGCTAATAACGAGGGGACATAAGTCTGCCAGGACTCTTCCACCAGGTTGTGATCACTAAACCCATCAGAGCAAAGCAGCAGTAACCCATCTTCTTCTAAAATAAAACGCTGAATCGTCGGCTGCAGAAACTCAGCATCCCGGGTTCCCAAAGCTTGAGTCAGGGCATTGGCATCCGGTCGTTGCAGGGCTTCACGGGAAAGGGCTCGCCCCGTGCGAATCTCCTGTGTCACAACATCATCGTCTACGGTCAGTAAATGACAATAGTTGGGAGTAATCCAGTAAGCCCGACTATCTCCTGCATGTGCCAGATAAAGTTCATGACTATTTTTGAGCCGTTTGTTGGTAGCACTGAGGGGACGCTGGGGGAGTTGCAAAGCCATGATCAGGGTCGTTCCCATCCGCCGACGAGACTCTCGGCCCTGGGCATTATTTTGAGCGGCGATTAGATTATTGACAATGCGCAGCAGAGATTCTAAATGATCCATCACGATGGTAGGAGGCAACAGATCTTGCTGCTGCCGTACCTCGTCTAGGAGAGTTCTAATCTGCAGCTTAAAGCTTTGAACTGCAAGCTGACTGGCAATTTCTCCCCCTTCATGGCCAGCAAGACCATCACAGACCAGCGCTAAGTGAGGGGCTAAACCATCTGCATCAGGCTGCCCCTGTAGCGTAATCGGGTAACAATTATCTTCGTTATGCGATCGCCGAGGGCCAGCATCTGTGCAGCCAAATACATCCATTTTTATCGGCAATTGGGCGGCCTGTTCTATTAAAATTTGATTCAGTTGAGTTTGAATTGTTTCCAGAGTGGCTGCTGGCCTTTGCATTTGACTGCAAACTTGACGTAATGGCTCCATAATGTCTGGTTGGGCTTGCTCCAACCAATGCAACCAGACATTAGCCAGATCAGCTAAACCAAAGGGAGGATTCGATCCTGGAGCAGTTGTTTTAGCAGGGGGCTGAGCCTGACGATCAGTAATTAATTGACATAACCGCACCCGCCACCCTTCTATTCGAATATTATCGGCCGCCGACAAACTGGCGACTACCCCTTGCATTTGAAGTGGTGCCCAGAGATCAAGGATCTGCCACAACCAGTAAACCTGACGTACCGCAGTAGCCGTAGACCAGCTATTGGCGAGGGCAGGTAGTAACCTTCCGTTCTGATCCACGGGGCCATGCTCCAGCAGGATAGTAGCCCGCTCAACCGGCTCATCCGTCGGTAGATAAAACCCATAAACCTCCGGCAAATGGAGACGGTAAGGGTAGAGATGGAGATAGGGAATGACTGCTTCCGGCCATTCAGGAAGCATATCAGGCATCAGACCCGGTTGTGTATCTAGCCACACCTGGGGTGCCGTCACGTAGTAGCGACCAGCCAGTTGAGTACCAGTGGGGCTTTGCTCTGCCAGTGGCCCAACGGCCCAGAGATAGCGGTAGATCAGGGGCGTATGGCAATGCTGACACTGCTTACTACCAAGGGCATTGAGCGGAGCCGCACAACTCAAGTTAGGACAAAAAATTTGAGGTTGAACAAGGGAATTGGGGGACACAGGCGGAGGCTCAATAATAACGGGTCCTGCTGGGATCGAACCAGCGACCAACCGCTTAGAAGGCGGTTGCTCTATCCGCTGAGCTAAGGACCCAACCAGTTACTTCCTATCAGGATATCAGGTTAACGGTTGAAATGGCCAGTCTATTCATGGCTAAGCCGATCGATACCGGGTAATCGCAATGACTTCCGTTGCCAGATGCGTACCATTAAGAAAAAACTAGTCAAAAAATAACCAGAAGTTAGCAGACTACTGGCAATCAGTAGCGGCAAGTGCAAGGATTCTACAGTGGAGGCTGCCCCCAACCCCCCATAACCTGATAGCCAGATGAAGGATAGGAGCACTACCTGACGACAAAGATTGCGTTCTTGTTGAGAACCAGCGTGGCGATACAGAGTATAAAGAGCTGGGAAAAAGCCAACGATCGGTAACAGGTAAAAATAAAGTTTGAACCGCTGAGCATCTGCCCCCTCAAACAGTTGGTTCATCGTTTGTGCAGCCTAATTTGGATTTGAGGATGTCTTAGTCGTCTCCCCACCAGCAAGCCGCTTGGCTGCTTCAAGAGCGGATACACTATTTTTACGATAGAGTAACAGCCGGTCTTGGGCCAGGGCATAGCGCGGATCGGTAGAAGAAACCTGCCCCATCAGGTCAGATGCTTGTTGCCAGCGATCGGCCAGCGCTTTCCATTCCTCAGGTTGTTGGGCAGTCTTGCCCGTTTCGGCAGCCTGTTGCGCTAGCCGGACAGCCTTCGCAAAGGGGTCTACGGCAGGAGCGGTCGTTACTGGTGCAGTCGTAATAGTCGCCTGAGTTGAAGCAGGAAGCGGTTTAGAGGCTATGGATCCACCCGCTGCATTGGGGGCATTCATTTTGCTCAATTGGTGATAAATAGCCCACCCCGTCAGGATCAATGCCATCAACCCGGCCCCACCCGCCAACCCTCGCCAAAACTGACGTTTTTCCCGGGATGTTCTTAAAGAAGGTCTGGATGGCTTAAACTTTGGGCCTTCATCGCAGGTTTGACGATCTTTTAAGTCAGTCACCAATTGTTTGAAAACATTGGGCTTGTTGAGCAGAATTTCCTGGGACCAGAGCAGCGTTTTAGGGTCACGATGAATCTCGTCTAACCACAGTAATTGTTGCTCCCGAATAATCCGACTATTGATATTCACCCGACGAATATTGCGGGGTGCAATCTCTTCTAATTCTTGTCTTACCCGCTCAACCAGAGGTTCTTGATCTAATTGCTCCACCGTAGGAGCTTCACACAAGAGCTGCAACACCCCATCCGCAAAAAAAGCGCGGGTTCTGACTCCGTCATTACTGAAGGCGTGATTCAATACTTGAATAATCGCCGCAACGCTGCCCTGACCCGCTTGCTTAAATATATCATTTGCAGGATTTGTCATAACGGGTTATGGAAATGCTTAGAGAGATGCGATTACCCTGGTAGTGACTTAGTATCGTACCCTATAACCAGGCTTATCTGTAATAACTATTTGTTGTAATGACTCAGACCCCTTTCACTTTTTTCTGGTATGCCGAAGTCTCAGCCCTTCGACCTACCATGTACATACAAGCCGATCTCGGCCTCGTTTTCCAAAAACCTTAGCCTTGTTAGGAGGGTGGATATAGTGGATATACATGTAGTCTTCAGCGACTTTCACCAAAATGACCCCAGCCCGCCCCGATCGTAAATTTGAATCCTTCCATAACCAAGAAACTGACCGTAGGGGTTGTCTCCAGCAGGAAAGGCTGTCACTCCATACAAATAAACCCCTCCCAACGGGTTTTGGTTGGGAGATAAGGCAATAGTGACGGTTTTACCGGGTGGCACCGGTGGGTTAAAGGTGGCTGTAATCACCCCTGTCTTCGGGGCTTCTGTCACTGATTCAAGGCTAAGACGGGCCTTGTCTCGATCTCGAGTCCCCTCAAAGGCGTAGGTGCGATCCAGGTCAAAGGTTACTGGGTCAGGCGACGGGTCGGGAGAGATCGCCACGCTGCCCAGGGGTTCACCGGCATTTTCTGGAATATTGAGCACAAAGTAGTAGGTTGCCCCCCAGACAAAGGCTGCATTTTGGGTTGTGCTAGCCTTGACCAGACTGGGGGGGCGGGTGAAATAAACCTTACCATCCGAAAGCCTGACAGACTGGGCCGGCAAGGAAGCTAAACTGATTGCAGCAAACACAGATGATGCCAGTAGACCGAAAAGGTACTTCATCGCAATCCATTGGAAAAAGCGGAACTACCCAAGCTCCACACTTTGACGATAAAACTGCCTTAACAGCACGCCCACACCAACTAGTTTCATCACCTCTAAAAGCCAATACTCTAAGTGTAATTGATTCATACCCTGGGGCACCGCCGCCAGAGGGGAGAAGAGGTTTAATTGGGCTGCCAAACTACTCATTTGGGGAGTCAAGGCATAGGTGTAAGCCAGTACAATCGCCAGTAGACCGATCGCCAGAAAAAACCGACTGCGGCGGAGTAAACCGGGACTGGGTTGCCCCCCCCAAGCAACTAACACCCCACTTAACACCAGGGCGGCGCAGACTAATTCAATCCGATTGATCAATGAAAATAGGGAATAGCCAGTGGTGGCAAAGCTGGGGTCAGCCACCATGCCAGTAACATACATTGTTGGCATGAGAACCACATCAAGCAGTACGCTCATACTCAGCCAGAATGCAAGCGCAATCAGAGCAGCCGTTTGCCATCCATTTCGTTGAACTGAAACACCAGAAACCATGAGATTGCCTCACTAATTTCACAACAATTGAAAAATAACTTGCGGGTATCCACTTAAAGTGGAATAGATTAGTCCCCACGAAAGTGGGGATTAGATGATACAAAAAGGAACTACGTTCCTTTTGTCTCGCCTTGCGGTGGTAGCCTAACTTGCAGACATATACTTAGTGTAATTAGTCTGCTCTTGAAAGAAGTTAAATAAATTCCTTTTAAAGTGAATAAACCTGGCGGAATTAGGCCAGGTTTATTCGTACATGAGATGTTGTGAGATAAGAAAGAATGAAGATAAGACTTACTTGTGAACAACAGTTTACGAACAGCCTATAACAGCCAGCCAGTAACGATCATTTTCCGACATGCACCTCCTGAAAACAATGGAGAGAACGAGATGGAAACAGCTGACAACTACCAGCTTACATGCGTTACGACTACGCAGACAGTAACAAATCAGATATGGTTAATCGAGACAATCTACTAACAACTGATTGATACTTGAACTGACGGCTACAGGTGGCCTGGGAAGGAGACACAGTCCCAAAAGCTCACTTTCTTGAAGAGGTTGATAAACTCTTTTGTGTCTACTCAAACAATAGCATCGTCTATCAGGTCAGTCAGGCGTTTTCATATAACTTAACCTATAGTTAATTCCCAATATAATCTGTTCAAATTTCGTATTGATGGACAACCGATCGCCGCTCCGCATGTTCGACCCGACTACCACCGCAAGGCGCGCTAAAAAATTGAAATTTCATCTACCCGAATTTCGTAGGGCGTCCCCATGCCAACGGGCGGGCAAATACGGATATGGGCCGAACTAGAAAAGGCTTCCAGGTGACGAGCCAGTAATACCACATTGTTTAAAATGCGCCAGTTGGTTTCCATAGTGGGGCATTCAATCACTAACCGGAGAGCGCTGGCTGAAATGGCAATAAACCACTCAGTCGTGGTTAACAGAGCCTGCACAACGCCGCTACAGGATTCAAAGAAATAGCGCCCCACCCTCTCTTCTAACTGATGGTGCAACAATAAATCGGCCTGATCAAACTGGGCTGGAGGTAAATCATCAGGTGGAAGCAGTAGTTGGCTCATATCATGATCTCTGGGTGCATTCTGACCATCATTATCAGTGTGATTCATGCTCCGGTCATTGCCAGGGATGAATCAGATACTCCCATTGTGATAGCGATCGCGGAGGATCGGCCCAGACTTAGGAAATCCTTAAAGAAAAAACAATATCCCCTCTGACAAATCAGGACTCTGAGGGCGGTTGGCGATGATTCACTTTTTGAATCAACATTTCGGCCAGTTCCATCGCTGCCAGGATCAGGGTTTGTTCCCGTTGACTGCGGACTTCTTCATCACTGGCGCTGGTATAGATATGGGGGTTGGCCAGCATCCCGGCCAAGAGCTGGGCTGAAATTTGCTTGAGTTCGCTGTTGTTCATCAGAATACCTCCGAGAGACCCCTGCCTTTAGGCATGGGGAGGGATAGGAGCGGCGAACGGAGTTCGCCAAACAATATAATCAATGATAAGTGGATAAAACCAGTCCTACGCACCTTTCAACCCCGTAAACCGGAGAATTATCAATGCTCCAAATAACCATTGAACGACCGGATCAACTTGCCAAACAACTCAGTATCTGTCTGTGCCCTGTGGTAACTTCGGGGGTATTGTAGCTTGCTTCCGCCTAGCGGTAGCCTGCTCAATTGCCGCTCCTATTCTTCCCCGCCCATCAATGCGGGGGTATCTCGGAGGATTTCTGATGACCGCAGCTTCTAATTTCTTGTCTCCCAGTGAAAAAAATTTACTGCGCTTGGCCTGCTGCATGGCCTGGTCGGATGGTAATTTTTCTGAGGCAGAGCAGGATCTACTCTTGACCCATCTCTCTGAACTCTTTGGTAATACAGAAGCAGAACAACAGGCTTTACAACAGGAACTAGAAACCTATGTGGCCGAGACTCTTCCGTTGCAGGCTCTAGAGGGGTTGGTTGCTAATCTCCAAAGTGAGGAAGACCGGGAACTGGCGTTAAAGCTAAGCAACATGGTGATTCAGGCCTATCAGCAGCATGAACCCCTAATTCATCCTCAAGAAAAGGTTGCCTATCGGCGACTGGTGGAACTGCTGAATCTCCCAGAAGACACGATCGCTAAGGTTGAATGGGCGGCTGAAACTGAGCTACAGCAGCATGAGAGTGTGATCCATGCGATCGGCGCTGGTCTGCGTCGCTTTTTTGGTCGATAAAACAACTGCTGGAGTTGGAATGGAGGATGTCATGACGGAAGCTCGTAATGTATTGGGAACACCCCTGACTGCCTGTTGTACCGACCCCATGACAGGTTATTACCGGGATGGGGTTTGTCGCACTGGCGGCGGTGACGTGGGTGCCCATGTGGTCTGCGCCCAGGTGACAGAAGAGTTTTTACAGTTCAGCCGATCGCGGGGTAACGATCTGGTCACGCCCATGCCTGTTTTTAGGTTCCCAGGATTAAAACCAGGCGATCGCTGGTGTCTCTGTGCCTCCCGCTGGCAAGAGGCGTTAGAAGCGGGCGTCGCCCCTCCCGTGATTTTGGCTGCTACCCATGCTTCTGCCTTAGAGTACATCAGTTTAGATGACTTAAAACGCCATGGCATTGAGTCGTAGAAGCCTGTCAAAAAGCCGTTTCCTGGTCGTTGGTCTTGTTAGAAAACAGCCCAAATAGGGGGGCTAATATTGCCCCAAAGAGGAAGCCTCCCGCGTGGGCCCAGTAAGCAATACCTCCACCTTCCAGACCGATGTTTGTGGGGGTATCTAGGCTAACAAGCCCGTAAAAGGCCTGCTGTACAAACCAGAAGCCCAGGAAGAAAATCGCCGGGATGCGAACGGTTGTGAATATGAGCCCCAGCGGAATCAGGGTTAACACTTCGGCCCTAGGGAATCGGATAATGTAGGCACCCATTACCCCGGCGATCGCCCCACTCGCCCCTAAGGATGGAATATTGGAGCTAGGGGCAAAATACCACTGGGCTAACCCTGCCAGCACTCCACACAACAAATAAAAAGCCAAAAACTTTAAGTGTCCTAGCCGATCTTCAACATTATTGCCAAAGATCCAGAGAAACAGCATGTTGCCAGCCAGATGCATGAAGCCACCGTGCAAAAACTGAGAAGTAAACAGGGTGACCCATTCTGGGAAGGGTTGAGCAATGGTTAACGACCCGGTCAAGCTAACCGTTAGTTGCAGGGGCACAACTGCAAAAGCTTGCAAAAACTGTTCAAGCTGGGCAGGCGGCATCGTCAATTCATAGATAAAAACCAGAGTGTTGGTGGCAATCAGCCCATAGGTGACATAGGGCGTTGTTTTAATCGGGTTGAGGTCATTAAGAGGAACCACAGGCGTTTTCCTTAGCGCAGGACTAGACGACCGATGTAACAGGGGATATGGGGGCGGGGCAGTAGATAGAGCTTTTGGCCACCAGACGGAGCAGAAAGTATGAATTTCTACAGCTTACCACTTCGCCCAATCTTGCCAGTTTTCATTAAAGATGGAAGTACCAGGAAATTGAGTAGGGTTGCCGTTCTGCTCTAGGCGAGCCCGCAACTGATCTAGCAAGGGGTTTGAAGACGGCAAATTTTGGGTCAGTTGGTAGGGCAAAATGCCCTTTTGTAAGACAAAATCAGCGGTCGTCCCCGCGGCTGCTCCAGAAGACCACTCAAAGGAGTGAACCCGATAGGCTGCCGCCGCACTGTAGCTGGTGGCAATACTTTTGCCTGCGACCAACAAATTATCAATCTTTTGGGGAATCATCGCCCGCAGGGGAATTTGCCCCGGATAGGAGGGGCCGTGGATTTGACGCACACCGGCCCGTTCTGTATTACCCGGTGTTTCGGGGGGAGAGAGGGTCATGCAGGGGTGAAAGTCGATCGCGTAGTGAGAAATCCCCACCGAGTCGGGATACAGGGTCGATCGGGCGCGTCGGTCAATGTCATCAACCGCAATCAAACCGGCGATCGCCGGAATGGTTTGCAAGCCTGCCAGATTCAGCCACATCTGGCGATACATGGCGGGGGGGAGGGTTTCCTGGTAATAAGAATCGCGATAATTGGCGCTAGAAATATCCAGTTCGTTAATTGTGAAACCCTCTGCCCTACCGTAGGAAGGGCGACCGATAATCCGCCGGCCTTCCCGCATGTAGGGATATTTTGACAAGCCATGCACCGTTCCCATGGGCGATTGCAGCCCCGTCAGCAATCGATGGTTGGGGTAGGGTTTTTTCACCCCTGGGCCCAATTGCGAGTCGGTGTCGCCTGCGACCAGCCAGTAGTAGTAGCCGAGTGCCAATTCTTCTGCCCTGCGAAGCGCATCTGCCCGCAGGCCGCCCATCCAGTCGCCAGGGGTTAATTGCCCCGTTTGCTCCAGTTGCTCCCGGCTGTAAATCAAATTATCTTTCGAAGTCCCTGGTCGATAGTCGTTGCCCCAGGTCCAGTTCTGCATAGAAATGTGACCCGGTTCGGGAGCATTCACAGTCAGGTTGCCAGCTTTAATGCGAGCCCCTTTGGTCGGTGCCCAGATGCGGCGGTAGGTAAAGACATAGTTAAAGTCTGCTTTGTTGGGATTAGGATCGTAGGCATAGTAGGGCTGGTACTGATCATAAAAGGGTGGCTTTACCTGGGGTTGGGGCATTTTGGTTTGCTCCATGGCAAAGGTATAGGTGAACCCCTGGGTACAGTAGGGGTCATTCAGTTTAACGGGGGAGGATGGATTCACCGCAGACAGGGGGTCAAGGCCCAAACGGTAGGGCACATCTGCCAAAGCAAGCAATTCCCCCGTTTCGGTGGCCTCTACCACAATCCAGGGTGCTGGCCCCGCCTGCTTGGTTGCAGCGGCTTGGGGGACAAACTGAATGATGCGCTTGGTCAACTGGGGTGAGGTGGTGTAGCGATAGGCCTCCTCAATGGTGCGGGACAGGGGCAAGGTATTGAGGGGTGGTGCCCCAGGGGCGGGTTGGTGTTGGATGGCGATCGCGCCTGTCATTAAATTGCCGCTTTGGTCATATTGCAGTTGCTTAATCACGGTGTTAGGAAACCACTTCAGCTTGCCCTTCCCTTGTTTAGCTGCCTGGCGCAGCATCTGATTGAGAATGGCGTTAGCATCTCGCGGGATATAGCAAGACGCACTGACCCAGCAGTCCCCTGGATTGAGCTTGCCGTATTTTTGTTGAATCCGATCGCGCAGTTCTCGATAGCCACGGGAGTAAAACAACAGCGATCGTTGTTTGCTGGTTTCATCTAGAGCGGAGGTGCCTTGGGCGGTAATCTGGCCTCCTTTCCAGTCAGTTATATCGGTGAGGCAAACCGTCCGGCCTGCTAGTAAGGCCTCATAGGCGGTGGCGACCCCAGCCAGACCTGCTCCAACCACTAAAATTTCGCAGGTCTCAGTGAGATCGGGGGTGCGGGGTGGGTTGGCCAGCACGGGAGCAAGGGGGATGAAACCAGAGAGCGTCAGGCCAAACCCAATCTGGGCAATATTATGTTTGTGCCAATCGGAATAGACCTGTTTTAACAACGCTCTACCCTGAAAAATCATGGATTTTACCATCAACCGCAACTTTGCCTATTCTAGGCCTAATGGAACGGGTAGCCGCTCAAAAAGACTTGCACTTTGTCTGAAGCTGGCATAGACTGGCTAACCGATGGCGGATATATGGCCTGACCCCTGTGAATTTTCGTTACCTGATTCCATTTTTTGATACGGATGCCGCTACCTGGTCAATGGAAGCCCGCTGGCTGCGATGGCTTGTGTTTCTGTGGTTAGTAATTGGGCTGGCGGTTTTGTTTTCTGCCTCCTATGCGATCGCCGATGCTCAACTAAATGATGGGCTTTACTACGTCAAATTACAACTCTTTTGGATTGGGGTGGGTTTAGTTGGGTTTAACCTGATCATCCATTCGCGCCTCCGCTACATTCTCAGCATTGCAGACTGGGGGCTATTGATCTTACTGGGGTTGCTGCTGATAACCCTGGTTCCGGGCCTGGGTACAACCGTGAATGGGGCGACGCGCTGGCTGGTGATTGGGTCTTTTGCGATTCAACCATCCGAGTTGTTGAAACCGTTCCTCGTTTTGCAAAGCGCCCGCCTGTTTGGCAGTTGGGAGCAGGTTGCCCCGGCTACTCGCCTCAGTTGGTTAGGCATTTTGGGACTGGTGATTGTGGCGATTTTACTACAGCCTAACTTGAGTACGGCAGCCCTTTGTGGCATGATGCTCTGGTTAATCGCCCTGGCCGCTGGGATACCTTACGCTTACCTGGGTAGCACTGCCCTGGTGGGGGTTTTACTGGCAGTCGTCAGTGTCAGTTTTCGCAGTTACCAGCGCAAGCGCATTATGTCTTTTCTCGATCCCTGGGCCTCCCCCCAGGGCGATGGCTATCAACTGATTCAAAGCATTCTCGCCGTCGGTTCTGGGGGCATTTGGGGCACGGGGTTTGGCCTCTCGCAACAAAAGCTGTTTTACCTGCCGATTCAATACACCGACTTTATCTTTGCCGTTTTTGCCGAAGAATTTGGCTTTGTTGGTTGCATGCTACTGTTGCTCATGCTGGCTGCCTTTGGCACCCTAGCCGTGCGGGTTGCGATTAAGACTCAAAATCCAATCCATCGCTTAATCGCCGTTGGCGTCATGGTGTTGATTGTGGGCCAATCTCTGTTGAATATCGGGGTTGCCACTGGCGTTCTCCCCACCACCGGGTTGCCGTTTCCCTTTCTCAGCTACGGTGGTAGCTCCATGCTGGCCAGCCTCCTATCGGCGGGGCTATTGATCCGGGTGGCGCGGGAGGGCAGCGAGGCAGAAGTCGTCCCCCTGACACTGCATCAGCCCGGTGACAGAGCTCAACGCCGACTGCGCCGTCGGCCAAGCAGTGGTTCACCCTTTAACCGATCGCTCTGAGCAAACCCCTGATCTTGCAACCATGGTGACGGTCACTCACTGCTTCTCAGAGGGGCGGCAGAGTTGGGCGGCAATCTCTTGGGTTCTCTGCTGCCCTGCAGGAGCAGGATCTTTGAAGGAAAAAGCAGCCTGCGCCGCATCAGACCAGAGTTGCCGTTGGGCGAAAAAGTTGGCCCGTTCTAGGGCGATCGCCTCCTCACTAGCCCCAGTTGCCTTTAATTTGGCCTCCAGGGCTATCAGGGCCGCCTTGACCGCTGTCTCCTCTGTTTGAGACAGCACCCTAAAGCGTTGGCTGACCCCACCAGGGACAGATCGCTGACCGGCTGGAGGCATAGAGGTGACCCAATTCTCAAAAAACAAGACCTCATAGGTTTGGCCCCGTTGCAGGGGCGGGCCGTCGTAGGAGCGTGAGCGGATAACCTCCAGGTTGAGCTTTCCACTATCTTTAGGATCTTTTGTGTTGTCCCAAAAGGCTTTTTCCTCCCCTGCCCGCCGCAGGGCAATTTTGCCAGCCAACCCTTGCCACAAAAAGGTGGGTTGGGTTTCCCGAATTGGACTGACCCCCTCTGCCTCCACTGGAAACACAATACACACCCCGCCCCGCCTGCCGTGGGTTGGTTTGTCGCGTCTGAACCAGCCAAAAATTGTGCTCCAGGAAAGCTGTTGGGCGATCGCGGGCTGAGGGGGGGCGATGGCAGGGAGTAGCGGCAGACCGGCGATCGAGATAGCACCCGTCAGCACAAAAGATAGGGGAACCGTGCGCCCAAAACGGCCATTCAACCCGCCAAACCCTTCACGACGATCCATTGTCTTTTCTCCTCAAAGTCGGTAAAACGTAGACCCAAAACATCAGCGATGGCAACAGCCAGGGCAATACAATGCCGGGGGCGATCAGCAGTTGCAGACAAACCAGACCATAAGCCCCTGTTGCAAGGCTGAACCAACCGGCCCCCATTTTGATCTGGGGTTGCCGTTTTAGCAACAAAACCGTGGCCCTGCCAGCGATCGCCGCCAAGGCCACCATCCAAAAATCGGGGATGGGCACCACCAAGCGGCGATTGAGAAAGTGGTGCACCATGTAGGCAAGGGCTTCGGCCCCGGTGAAATAGGATTGGGGAGGGGTGGCCGCCTGGTGTTGCCGCCAGTGGGCGATCGCCAGCGGAATCGGGAAATTATCTTCTCTTGCCTGGTTGAGGGTATACCCCCCCGGCGCAATCAGCACAATGGGAAAGGAAGAACTGGCTGATCGACTGCCCCGATCAACCAAAACAGACCCCTCCAGCAACTGATGGGCGCTGACCTGCTGGTAGACCAGGCGGGGGGGAATGGAAAAATCTTGAATTGGATGCAGCCACACCTGCCCCATCGCTTGGGCCATCACCGTAAGAGACGACAGGTGCAGCGACCGCAGAAAATCAACCAGGCTACCGGCGGGGGCGGCCCGCTGCCAGTAGTTGATCACCCCAGTCCGAAAATCTTGCCCCAGACTGACGGGGGGCTGGGGAGGGGCTAGGGGCGGCTGATTTAAGGCCAAGGCCATCGCCAGCAGATAGGCAAAGGGGCACTTTTGATAGCAAGATTGCCCGGTTTCTGGCAGTTCTACATAGCCCAAAAAGGCATTGGAGTAACCCTGTAGCACTTGATTGGGCCTAGCGATCGTTGGCGTCATATTGGTTTCACCCCCTTGCTGCTGCTCCACTGCAAACACCAGCCAGGTTTGTTGTGCCACCACCTGCTCTAACGATCGGCGAAACTTTTGATCTTCTTGCGGTGTGGGGTAATCTAAAATGTAATCAATGCCCACCACCTTGGGCTGCAACTGCTGCACCCGACCCAGTAATTTTGCCAGATACCCCCGATCGATGGGGCTAATTTTTCGAGCGTCTAGCCCGCCTTTCTGAATGGAGACTGGATCAATCTGCACCAGCAGCACCGGGGCGGCAGCTTCGGCGGGCAACTGTCTGGTTAGCTGGCGATAGTTGGCCTGCAGCCATAGGCGCGACTCTAGCAACAAATTTTGCACATCTGGAATCAGACTGAGCAACAGCAGACTAGCCAGGCCGATCGCCTGGGGGCGCGATTGGGGTAGCCAGGCCCGTAACCACTGCCACCAACTAGGGGGCTGGGGCCGAAATAGCGGTGCCGCCGGATGGCGAAACAGAGACGGAATCAGATAGGCCGACGGATAGGTCAGGTTTTTTTCGAGCTTGAGTCTCTGGCAGGCAAGCAGCAGGGAGTCGTGCACATCGCGGTATGCCGCTAACCCCTGGACAAACCCCAACAAAAACTCTTGGGCCACCTGATTGTGAATGGGCTCTCGCATGATCGCCACCTGGCTCAAACCCAGATCAATCAGACGATCGGCAATGCTTAACCCACTACAGGAGTTAAAAATGGCAAATTTTAAGCCCTGTTGTTGGGCGATCGCCAGTTGGGGGGCAATTTCTTGCACCAGAATAGACTCATGGGGGGCAATGCCCAGATCGCCGCCAGTCAACTCCGTTTCGTTACTATGACCAGCAAAAAACAAAATGTCCCAGCCTTCGGCATCGGCGATCGCCTGACAAATTTCAGCGATTAACTGGTTTCTGGTTATTCCGGGTTGCCAACCGACAAACTTAAACGTAGCCAGCGGTGCCAAAAATTTAACCGCTTTCCGATCCGACTCAAAATTTAAACCCGTCGCATCCCCTAAAATTGCCAAGATCCGTAGTTTATTTCGGTGTTTTTGCAGGTTGGCGGGCTCGCGAATATTGGCAGGGGTGCGGGCAATCCGAATGGTTTTGGTGGTGGCAAATTCCGATCGCAACTCCCAGGTTTCCCAGGGCAGGCGGGTTAGCTCCATCTGGTTGCAGGTCAAAAATACATCGACATCGCTGCTCTCTCCAGGATCTGCCGCTGCTTTGGCGATTTCAGAGCGAATTGGCAGCAGGGCGGCGTCATTTAACCAGTAGTGAAACTCTGCCAGCAAGGTCGCCTCCGCCTGGGCCAACCGGGTGCGCCAATCGACGGGGGGCAAGACCCCTACCCCACTCTCGGCAACCCGTACCCGCAGCCCACTGCGATAAAACTGACGATAGCTCTCTTTCCAGTTGCGATACAAACTAATTAGGGTTTCTGGGAAGGGTAATTTTGCCAGCCGCCGCTGCCCCCGGCCCCAGGAGAGGCGGAAGCTACAGAGGTGCTCGGTGAGATCGACTTCGAGGTAAAAAGGGGAAGACATGGGAAAACTGGCAAGGGCTGGTTAGCAATTAATCACAACTGACTATTGAAAGGCGAAGGGCGGCAAGGTTAGGGAGTCTCCATTTAAGGAGAGGGTCACAAAAAGTTGCTCCTCTGGTGTGCCAATCACACGGGTATAGAGGTAATCTGCATCGGTTTGTTGTTTAGAAACTTGGGTAATCAGGGTCTGGTTCAGATCGCTGATCTGGAGGTGCAGGGAGGCAGGAAGCTCCAGCCCTTCTGGGGCTTTTAAGATCAGCAACAAAGACCATTCGCTTCCCTGCTGTGTTGTGATGGGGGCAGTCACCGCATAGAGGCGCAGATCGATATTAGCCAGCTTTAATTCCCGGTAGGCGCCTCTGGCCTCAACGGGGATGCGCATGCCGCCCCGCTCCAGGCTGGTGAGAATGGTATTAAATTCTTCAACTGGCGATCGCTCTCCCAATAACCGCAGAGAAGACCTGATCTCAGAGGCCAGCTCTGGCGGGGGTAGCAAGATCCAGCCCACATCCTGAGCCAGCCCATCCCACTGTTGTTGCAACCACGATCGGGCATTGACCAGCGGCTCTACCAAAATTTGGTGCAACTGCCCCAAAATGGTAGGGCGTTGAGGGGCGCTGGCCGTCAAGGGAATGGCAGCGGGTTCTAAACAACTGAGATAGAGCAGCAACTGGTCTGTATCAGTCTCAAACCATTGCAAGGGCAGACGGTAGGCCTCATCTTCAGTAAGCCTCAGGGCGGCGGTTTGCTGGTGTTGGCTCACCTGGTCAGCGCCTAAAAACCCCTTAATCAAAACCTGCCCCTGCTCTTCATAAACTTCAACCGGGACATAGAAATGAGCGTTTAGGTCGGGGGCGTCGATCGCTGCTTTTGGAATTAAGATTTCATCTTCAAGTAGGGTGCCAGTGCCAATTAAGCAAAGTTTAAATCCATTGGCAGAGAGATTGCAAACCGCCATGGCACCGTCAATTGTGGCCGATTCTAAAATGGTGCAGGCCTGAAGGTTTAATCGGATGTCTGGTTGGCGTTGTTGTAACCAGGCGGCAAACCCAGTTAACGCCAGACCGTTGAGGTAAACCTGCCAGCGTTGTTGGGGGTGGGTCGCCCGATCGCTCAGGTTTGCGGCCCCGTCTATCTGCTCAGGGGTGAGGGCAATGGCTGCCAGGGGTAGGGTTTCTACCTCGCTTAAAACATCAGTCATCAGGGGTAGGGCGTCTGTCATGATCATTTTCAAAATAGTGGATAGGGGTCTGTCAAGACTGTTTTGAGGGGTGATGCCTCCGCAAAACAAGGAATCAATGGTTTTTGTCGATTTGAAGGAAGCTGCAAAGCGATTCTGAGGGGCTAAGAGGGAGAAGGGAGGCTAAATATTGGCAGAGTTTTTGACTAAAAACACTGCCAGATAAATATTCTTTGGGGGTTGTGGCCTGTTTGGCTGCTTGTTCCAACAAGGCTTCAATTTGTTCGTTCAGGGCGGTTTCAATTTGGCTATCCAATGCTTGAATCGCCGCTGGGCTGTGGTACTCCTTGGCCTCCTCTAATACATACCTCTGCAACTGTTGCAACATATGTCGTCTGATATCAGCGCGAAACTCCTTTAATTTCAGCAGGCGGCTGACATTATCCTGGCTGCGGAGCTGCACTAGGGGGGCGATCGCCGTCATGGTCATGCGTTGACAGTAAAACAAATGGAGGGCCTTGAGCCAGCGATCGCTCTGGCCTGGCTTTTTACTATTTTGCAAGCGGGTGTCCACAACTTTCTTGAGGGCCAGCGCCAGACTGCGTTGAAATTCTTGCCGGTAGGCGGCTAAAAAATCAACACTGGGATCACTGACATCGGCGGTTTGCTCAGACAACCGCTCCACCCGGGCCAAGGTTTCTGGCGTTTCAAGGGAGTCTGTAGACGACAAGCCACCCCGGATGTGTAAGCGATGCTGACGCAGGCGTTCTGCCAGTTGCTGCAACTGGGCCAAAACCTTCTGGGCAGACCAACCTTCACCGGTCTTTTCCTGCAACAGCCGGCTGATGCGCTGGAGCTGACCCTGATCTGGGGCAGCACATCGCCCCTTCTGACGCTGCTGCAACCGATCGGCGAGATAAACCGACTGGTAACTCTCTAGCAGGGCGATCGTCCTGTTGATCTCGACGGCTGACAGGGGGTAAAACTCAGTAAAAACCCGTCGCAACCGCTCTGGTTTGGTGTCGTTTAAGATGGCCCAGTCACTCAACAAATAGAGCCCATGCTCTAACAAAAACTGATTGAGTTGCTTGTCTTGCCGCACCAGCCGCATCGTCCAGGTGGTGAGGTTAGCAGATTTGGGCTTAAAGGTGTTTAAGATTTTGCCAGTCAGGGGCTGGTCGGTGTCATTGAGGGGCGCCTCTTGTGCTAGAACGATCGGCAACAGGTCTGTCAGGCAAAACCCATAGACTTTGCCAAACTCTGATACTAAAGTGTCGCAAACCCGCACAATTTGACAGGAAATAAAACACCGCAGGCAAAGCTCTGCCAATTGGGAAGTTGTTGGATCAACCGTTTGCCGCAGCAGATGCAGATGGGACTGCACTGGCCGGTCTTCAATGGCAGGTTGCTCTGCCAGTTGGGGAAATTGTTGCTCAAAAAACCCCCTAGCGGCTGGGTGTTCCTTTTGGCGGTAGCTGCCACTAGCGGTGAGTTGCATCTGAATCCAGTATCGACAAGGTTTACCCATGGGGTTGCTCTCAGGTTACTCAAAGGTGTTAAGTGGGTAGACAGAATTCAATACACCCCCTATAGTCCCCCTTTCCAAGGGGGACGGCGATAGCCGGGGGTTCCAGACGAGAATTTTTCATGGTCAGGCACTTATATCGACAAAGAGGGGCACTAAAGAGGGGCACTAAAGAGGGTCACTAAAGAGGGTCACTGGCCATTGCCAATTAAAACAAAGGGGGCCCAGTAAAAAGGATGGCTATACCCAGGTGCCCCTGGCCCTTGGGGTGGTAAAAGCGGTCTGACCCCAGGGCTGCGGGGCAACGACGCGAGGGCCTTTCGCGCAATGGCTTCATCTTTAAGTTGCAGCAAATCGCGCTGGGCTTGACGCAGGGCCTGGTTTTTTGCTTGGCCCTGGGCTAGATAAAAATAAAAGCGTTGCATCAGTAAGGCTGTGCTGGGGTCGCCGACGGCCCAAAGGGAAGCCAGCACTGCTTTGGCCCCGTCTTGCATGAAGTAGTAGCTGATGCCCGACAGTTCTAACTGTTGACCTGTAGGGTCAGCGCCAGTGGCCGCACTGGTGCCAACAGCAGTGTTGCAGGCAGAGAGCACAACCAGATGGATGTTACCTAAGCCATAGTTACGCAGGCTGCGAATCTTTGTCTTGTCGATCGGCTCACCCTTACCCGGCAGCAAGACAGAGTTATCGATATTGCCGGGGTCGAGGATGCCGTGGGTGGCGATGTGCAAAAAATTAAAGCCCTTGAGGTTTGCTTGCAGGCTGGCAAAGTCAAAGGCCTGATCCAGCAGGGCTCTACCGGGAAAGACCCCCTCAGGATGATCTTGGGTCTTGACAATGGCGTCAATTTCTTGCCCCACATAGGGAAGCGGCTCAGCACTGGCAAAGGTGGTGGCCCCCGCCGCCAGAATATTGGGGGTGGGGGGTCGGTTGGCTTTGGGGTCGGTGGTGCTGGCAGAAAGGACGATGCTGAGGCTGTAGGGTTTGTTGACCAGGTAGTCTTTGCCGTCATAAAGGGCCGCCAAGGGGATGTATCGGGTGGCCTTGTTGCTGGCAAAAACAAGGTGCTTCACGGTTTTTTGGTTGATTTCGGGTTCCAGGGGTTTGATCAACCAGTCATAGAGTTGTTTGCTGGTCGCCTGTAGCTGCTTGAGGTCAGAGTCGGGGCTACGCAGCAGGTCGCGCAGTTTGTTGGCAGTGTCAAACAGGGTTTCACTGTCAACATTAACCCCGGCAACGGGTTTAAAGCTAACGGCACCGTCACCCGCCTGAAACGCCAGGAAAAACTGGATTTTCTTTTCTTGAAGAATGGGATAAATAAAGATGGTGCCGGGTTGGGCGGTGACGATCGCACGGGCGGCTTTGTTAAACTCTTCGGTGTTGAGTTGGCTGGGGTCGATCGCCTGCTGGGCCAGGGTGGCTCGCAGTCGGTCTAACTCACGCTCGACAGCGGCGTTGATCTGGTCGCGCTGGCGATATAGTTGGGGCAGTTGATCACAACCGGCGGCCTTGGGGTTTGCTTCGCAGCTAGTAATCTTGGTCGCAAGCTGATTGAAGCTTGTGTATTCTTTCAAAATTTGATCAAAGGCTTGCTGCTCTTCTGGGGTCAGGCTGATGCCAGGGGTTTGCAGTTTGGCGTCTCTGGTGTACTCCCGCAGATCTTTGAGTTGCAACAGTTCTAAGACCGCTTGCGCTTCTGGTAAGCGCCCCTGTTTGATCAGCAGGTCTGCCAGATTTTGATAGGTATAGGCAAAGGTCTTACTAAAAGAGGCTTGCAACTCGCGGGGCAAGCTGCGGTTGGCGTCTCGTAGAGACTCATAGACGTTGACCGATTGCTTATAAAAGACAATTGCCAGATCAGGCTGCTTTTGGCCCTTGAGCAGATAGCCGATGTTGTTGAGGGTGGTGGCTTCCCCACTGCGATCTCCGACCGCACGCCTGAGCGGCAAGGCCTGGTTGTAGTAGTTGAGCGCCTCCTGCTTCTGGCCCAGGTCATCGTAGACGCGGCCGATGTTGTTGAGGGTGGTGGCTTCCCCACTGCGATCTCCGACCGCACGCCAGAGCGGCAAGGCCTGGTTGTAGTAGTTGAGCGCCTCCTGCTTCTGGCCCAGGTCATCGTAGACGCGGCCAATTCCCAGTAGGGTGGTGGCTGCTGATTTCTGATCCCCCACCTGCTGCCAGAGTTGTAGGGCCTGCTGCCACTCGACGATCGCCTGCTCGAGGGCCGCTTTGGTGCCCTGCTGATATAGGGCCATGCCCCGCTCAAACGCTTGTTGGGCTTGAGTGCGGCTGGCCTCTCGGTCGGTCGGGGTGGGCTGCTGGGCGATCGCCTGGTCAATCGCCTTAGTCTGGGTCTGGGGTGTTTGCGCCATGACCTCGATCTGCCCCCCCCGACTCGTCGCCCTTGCGCCACGGGGTTGGGCGATCGTGTCGAGGCCCGATAGGGCCAGCAGCAAGGCCAGACCAGCCGCAAACCGGGGTGTCTGCATAAACGGCTCCTCCAACAAAAATCAGGTTGACAATAGTGTATCTTTCTGGGTTAGGGAAATATAGGCGCTCAAGCGCCGGGCCGGGTCTATTTGGGGTTAGCCCGATCGCTGACATCGCCAGCGGCAACCGGCGGGGTTGTCAGTTGTTGTAGACGGTGCCGCAGGGCAGTCATGGGGGAAGCCGTCGTCGGGTCAACGGTTTTGCCCATGAGGTAGCGTTTTGCACCATAGCTACCCACCCCACAGAGAAGCACCATCCCTCCGACAATGTAGGCCCACCGAGGCATAGAAAACGGCTCATTCGGCAGCTCTGCCATGGTTTGGGATATCTTTTGCTGGATGTAGGGAAAATTAGGGTTAATGTCTCGAATTTGCTTAAACTGCTCCAAGGCTTTTTTATAGCGCTTGTTTTCAAACAGGTCGATCGCACGGGCATAGCTCTGACTGACCGTGCTTGCCTTTGGCGTAACATTCCCTTCTTGTAAAAACTGCTTCAGCACCCCGACGGGCACAAAGAAATTAGCTCCCCCCACAGCGGCCCCCGCCTGGTTGACCTTAATGAAACTGGCAACGCCAGTCACTTCGCCTTTTTCGTTAAATAAGGGCCCACCGCTGCTGCCTGGGCTGACTGCCGCCTCGGTTTGAATCAGGCCCGACTGTCTGGCGCTAACGGCACCTGTGGTCAGGGTAGGCTCAGGCAGGTTTTTGTTATCGCTGTCATTGATGGCACCAGGGTAACTGAGAGAAAAGACTCGTTGCCCCGCTGCCACTGATTTGTCTTCCCCCAACCCAACCGTTGGAAAGTTGTTGTTGTCGCTAGAGATCTTTAGCAGTGCAACATCCGATTCAGGAATCTGGGTGCCTACTTTTTTAATTTCGCTGGGTATTACCTGGGGGCTACTGTTTTGTCCTGGTTGTGGTGATTGCATCACGATCGTTGTCTGGGTTTCAACTTTGTTGATTTCTAAATATTTAGCGTAATATTCACTAAACCCATCAACACAAAGATCCATCAATTCTTTGGCATTGGTTGCTTCACGCACTTTCTCATTCTGGTTTAACTCCTGAACCAACTCTTTGCACTGACCAAGGGTGATTTTTTTGAGGGCGGTGCCAGCCATTGCCTTTTTAATTTCAGCCCCTTCGTTAGAAACCACATGGGCGGCTGTAGCAACCGTGCCATCGCTGGTTACAATAAAGCCAGTGCCCGTTGTCGGCACTTCAGCTTCGTCCTGTTGACGCTTGCCTGGGCGCATATACTTGACCGGTTGACTCACCAACTGTTTGATCAGGTAGGCCGTCGCTTCTGTTTCATTGCTGAATACTCCCTGAGCAAACTTTTTGCGGACGTCTCGACTGATCGGAGCCGCCAACCCCTCGTCAAAGACCGGCTCAGGATAGCTAAATTCAACATTGTGATTGGCCTGCACTAAAACAATACCGGGTTTGTTTTGTTCTGTGAGGGTTTCTGGTGTGGCGGTTTTGGGTACAGATTGGCAAGCGGTTGTTCCTAGCAAGCACCCAAGGGCGATCGCCCCTTTCAGGAGTTCAGACTTGCCGATGGGGTTTTGTTTTAGGGGCTGCATGGCTTGAGTCGGTTTCATCGATTTTCCTCCAATAATCAGGGCAACTGTTTAGGATGACTTTGGCCCTGTCACTTCAACATAGTTCTGGCCCTGGAGGAACTTATGCAGCCAGCGGAGAAATGGGTCAATTGAGTTATGCAAAAGCACGCTCTGACCGGGTAGCCCCGTTAAAATAAGACTGTTCCTCTGCTAGACAACCTTATGAGTCAGACTACCGACGAGCGCGTTCGCTGGACAACCTCTGACCTGGAACTGCTTCCCGATAACGGTACTCGTTACGAAATTATCAATGGTGAACTGTTTATGACTCGTGCCCCGCGCTGGAGCCATCAACAAATTGCTGGCAATATTTGTACTGAATTGAATCGCTCTTCTGCGACGATCGCCGTTGGTCGGGCGGTAGCCACCCCTGGCATTATCTTTTCTGAAGCCGATAACGTGATTCCCGATGTTGTCTGGGCGAGTTACACCCGATTAGAGACCCTCCTGGATGAAGCAGAACACCTGACTGGTGCCCCCGAATTAATTGTGGAGGTGTTGTCTCCCGGCGGGGAAAATGAACGACGCGATCGGGAAGTAAAGCTAAAACTCTACACCTCACAGGGCGTTCAAGAATACTGGATTGTCGATGCACGGTTACGGCAAGTCCAGATCTTTAGACGACAACGGGCCATTTTAGAATTGGTTGCCACTCTGTTTGCAGACGACGAAATCACTTCTCCCTTGCTGCCTGGGTTTAGTTGCACTGTGGCTGCATTTTTCTGCTAGTCGCCCATCCCATTAATGGTAAAAGCCATGTCTGTTACCGCAAAACCGATGACCCTTGAGGAATACCGAAATGCCACCCCCATTAATTGTCGTAGAAGTCGTGAGCCCGCGCCAGGCCGACAGAGACTATCGCTACAAACGCACTGAGTACGCCGGACGGCAAATTCCAGAATACTGGATCGTTGATCCGATCAGCGGGCGAGTCACCATACTCCTCTGGCTAGAAGGATTGTATGAAGAACGGGTTTACCAAGGGGAGCAACCGATCAGATCTCGCCACCTGCCATCGTTTAATTTGACTGCTGTCACCGTTTTGGCCGCCGGACGATAGCTAAACCTTTTGCCGTTCGACGAGTTGTTGAAACAGACCTGGTTGAGCGGCCAGTTGGTTAAAATTACCTTCCTGAATCAGGCGGCCATTTTGCAAGACATAGATGCGATCGGCATTGCGAATCGTACTGAGGCGATGGGCCACGACAATGCGGGTCACTTTCAGCCGATCGAGGCTATCGCTGACAATTTGCTGCGTCCGGTTATCTAAGGCGCTGGTGGCTTCGTCAAATAAAAGAATGCGCGGACGTAAGGCCAAGGCGCGGGCAATCAGTAATCGTTGGCGTTGTCCACCAGAAAGGTTGGTGCCTCCTTCACTGACCACTGTGTGCATTCCCATCGGCATGGCCTCAATATCGGCAGCTAACCCCGACATCTGAGCCGCTTCCCAGGCTTCATCCATTGATATCAATGCACTGCCAGCAATATTTTCAAAGATCGAAGCCGACATCAAGCGGCTATTTTGCAACACGACTCCCAACTGACGACGAACGGCCTTCACATCTAACCCAGCCAGGTCTTGCCCGTCATAGGCAACGACGCCAGATTCAGGCAGATCAAATCCCAGCAATAAACGCAATAGGGTTGATTTCCCACTTCCCGAAGGCCCGACCAGGGCGATAAATTCTCCTGGTTCTGCATGGATGCTGACTTGATCTAGATTGAGCCCACCCTCGGGGCGATAACGAAACACCGCCCGATCGACCGTGATCCGCCCGGTTAGTTTGCCCGGATTGGCCTTTGTGCCATCTACTTCCGGTACTGCGGTCAAAATAGGTTGGCCCCGTTGCCAGATGGGTTGAACTTCTAGCAATTCCACAACGATCGTGCTGAGGCTGGTGGCACCAGCAATGAAGGTGCCAAAGGCTGCGTTAAATGCTAAAAATTTGGCTGGTGAAAACCCACCCTCTGGGCTGGCCAACAAGTAGCTGGCGATGGCAAACAACACAGCGGGGGTAATGGCAGACAATAAACTATTGATCACTGTCAGGTTATCTTCAACTCCCTGGGTGCTCAACATCAGGTTAAGCTGCTGGCTATATTGCTGCCCCCAGTAGGCAAAGGCACGAGATTCTGCCCCCGCCACTCTAAACTTGGCAACTCCGTTAATTAATTGCATCATCACACCGAGTAACTTACCCTGCCGCTCAATTAACAGTTTTGTCTTTTTTAAGGTCAACTGCCCAGCAACAATTGTGACCATAATATTGATGGCAGCAACAACCATGGCAATTAAGGCCAGCGGCACACTGTAGTAAAACAGCAGAGCCAGGTTTAGAAATGAAAAAATACCTGAGAATAGACTTTTTAAAATGGTGCTCCCTAATCGCTGCCGGATCTGGCTAATGGCTGAAACGCGGGAACTCAATTCGCCACTGGTATATTGCCGAAAGAAGGACGGTTTTAATTTCAACAACCGATCCCACATCGCGGCCTGAGTAGCAGAGTCTGCGTAGGTTTCTAACCGCATAATCGCAAACCCCTGGGTCATCTGGAACAGGGTAGACCCAAAGGCGGTCGCGCCCATTGCCAGTGCGATTTGCCATAGGAGTTGATGGGTAATGGACTGCTCGATCAGTAGCCCTGTTGCCATGGGTGTAACCATGCCCAACAAGGTGGTGGCAACACCAACGGCCAGAATTGTGATTAACTCTTTGATCCGACCGTGAGTGGCAAACGTCACCAGATCGAGGGGCCGAAGCACAGTGGGGAAGGGACGATACAAGATATAGGCGGTTGTGGGAAGTTGACTGGCGATCGCCGGGTCGCACTGAATCCGAGTTTGAGTGGAGGGATCGTACACCTCATAGGCCGCATCCCCTGAGGGCAAGAGGGCCAGGGGTCGCCCATCTTCTAGGGCGTAGGCAATCATGGCGCCACAATCCCGCTTCCACCAACGATCGTGCAGACTGACCTGGCGCATTTGTAAATGGGAGGCGCGGGCGATCGCCTCCAGGGGATTTTTTAACCGGCGCGGATCTTCTGATTGGCCAACGGGTTGAATCTCGACCCCCAAGGCCCGTGCAACTGCCCCCGTTGCCATCAACAGCGCCGTATTAAAATCAGTAGCCGGTGGGTTGTTTAGCTTTGATGGTTTAGAGTGGGAGCGCTGAAGCACTTGAACAAACTCATTTGTGGTTTGGGTCAGTGCTTCCTGATTGATGACTTCCCGTTTATATAACCGTTCTAGCTCTTCTCGCTGGGCCTGTTGTAGCTGGGCCGTCAGTAATTGACCCAGATGATTTTGCAGTTGCAAAACCCCCTCAAGCAAATCATGGGTCTGGCTGAGGGCACGATAGCTACAGCAATCGATTTCTACCAAACTGCTTGCCTGAATCCAGAGGGAGTCGGCGATGGGAAACCACCCCTGCTCAGAAGACAGCTTTAACTCAGGTTGACCGAGTAACAGCGCTTCTCCCTGGTAGATCCGAATCCAGGAGACCTGCCCCTGGGGCGGCTGAAAGACTTCGCCCCGGTCTAAAATGCCAAAATCGGCGATGGGCGTCGGTAAGACAGGCAGGGGCAGGTGAGAAACGACATGGCTCAAACAAAAGATCCAGGTTTCCAATTGGGCGATCGCGGCAGCCGGTTGCTGCTGCATCCAATCCTGTAAGGTTTCTGAGCTAAAGGCCTCCAGCACGGTTGGCTGAGTGGCCTGGGCCAATAACTGACAGCGAGAAGCCTCCGCCTGGGAAGCCATGGGCAATACTAATTCACCGGGTTTGACGGTAGCGAGATAGCGCCGCTGCCCTTGGTGTAAGACAAACAGATCTAGCCCCCCAGATTTAACCCGCCAGATGCGGTTAAGATTGTTCAAAAACAAGCGATCGTTGGTGTTGAGCGATCGGGTTTTAAGGGCAATGGCAGAGGTTTTTGGTTCGGTAATCATGACATATCCTCCAGAGATCCACCTTCACTGCGAATTAAATCTAGATAGGGGCCTGGTTGCTGGCGAAGCTGGTCATGGTTACCACGCTGAACCACCTTACCCCGTTGCAAGACGATGATTTCATCACAATCACGAATGGTGCTGAGCCGGTGAGCAACAATCAAACAGGTACAACCGCGCAAGCGCAGATTCGCTGTGATCATCCGCTCGGTTTCAGTATCTAAAGCACTGGTCGCTTCATCCATCAACAAAATGGAGGGGTTATTTACCAGGGTGCGGGCAATTTCTAACCGTTGCCGCTGGCCTCCACTCAGATTGGTCGCGCCCTCCAGTAAATCTGCATTGTAGCCACCCGGTAAGGCCATAATGACATCGTGAATTGCCGCATCTCGACAGGCCTGAATCAGGTTGCTTTCAGGAATGGTAGTATCCCAGAGGGTGAGATTATCGCGCACAGAGCCGGAAAACAATAAAACATCCTGTTCTACCATGGCTAGGGAGTTGACCAAAATCGATCGGGGAATCTCTGCCTGGGGCTTGCCATCCAATAAAATCTCACCTGACCAGGGTTGGTATAGACCGGCAACTAACTTGGCAAGGGTTGATTTACCAGAGCCACTGCCGCCCACAAAGGCCACCCGTTGCCCTGGTTTTAAGGAGACACTGAAGTTTTCAATCAAGGGCGGGGCCGTGCGATTGTACCCAAAGGTGAGGTTACGAATTTCCAGATCCCCTTCTAGCTTGGGTTGCGCCACCTCTAATAAAGAGGGGTCACGGCCATTGGCCCACTGTAGTTTGACCAGTGCGTCAACATCGTGCTTCAGCACATCATCCAGGCGAGCCAAGTTACCCGATAGTTCTTGAAAATCACCGCCCAAGTGGACGATCTGCCCGATCGGTTGCATAAATTGTTGCATCAAAGATTGAAAGGCAATCAGTTTACCGATCGTCAGCGCCCCATCCATCACCCGCAGCCCACCGATTACCAACAACACCATCACACTCAGACTGGAGAGCAGGGTTGGTAGCATCCCCATGCGTTGATTCAAGGTTTCCATTTCCTGCCGTGCGTTGATTGCTTTTGCGTAATAGCCCGCCCAGCGTGTAAAAAAATCGGCTTCAGCACCGGATGCTTTTAAGGTTTCCATATTTTGTAAACCGGCGATCGCCTGACCATCCGCCTTTCCCTGCACCTGCATCAGCCGCATATTGACGTCCGATCGGTGTCTGGCACCCAATTGCAGAACCAGTAAATTTAACCCGACAAAACTAATCGCGATCAAGGCCAATATCCAGTCATACATCCACATCACCATGGCATAAAACACCACCATCACACTGGAAATAACCGTGGTGGCTAATTGACCAGATAACAATTGAGCCAGGCGATCGTTAAGTTGGGTGCGGTTACTAATTTCACCGGCAAACCGTTGATCATAAAAATTCACCGGCAAATACAATAAATGCCTGAGAAATCGACCAGACATAGAAACTGACAACTTTATTTTTAACTGCCTTAGCACCTGTAGTTGCATCCGTTTGAGCAAACCAGTCACAATAGCGGTAACAATCATGGCTATGACCAACGGACGCAGCCAACTGTGCCGGCCCTGGAGCAAAATCTGATCGATAAAAATTTGGGAAAAGGCTGGGGTGGCCAGTCCTGGTAATACCAACAAAAAGCCAATCAGAATACAGAAGGCCAGAGACCCAGAGGAGCCTTTTAATCGAGCCCACAGCGATCGCTTGATGCTGGGCTTTTCACCCCCCTTTTTGAAGGTTGCTGCTGGCGTAAAAGTTAAGACAACGCCGGTAAAGGCTCCGCTAAACTCACCCAGGGTCACACTGCGAGGCCCCGTAGCCGGATCGTTGAGATAGACGCGATCGCGATAAAACCCCTCCACAACCAGAAAATGGTTGAAATTCCAGTAAATGATGTAGGGTGGCTCTAACTTTTGCAGAGCGGTAATGTCTGCCTTGAAGCCCCTGGCGTCTAAGTGATAAACACGAGCCGCATTCAACACATTAGAAGCCTTACTGCCATCCCGGGAGACCCCACAGGCTTGACGCACTTCAGACAGAGAAGCCGTATAACCGTAGTAGGCCAAAATCATCGTCAGGGAGGCAGCACCGCATTCAACCGCTTCCATCTGTAAAACGGTGGGTGTGCGACGCAACGCTTTCCGCCGCATCCAGGGGTCTTTGATGATATCCCAGCACTGCTGCCAAAGTTGCTGCCAAAATTGTTGCCATTGTTGCCAAAATTGCTGCAACCCTGATCGGGAAAAGCCAGATAAAAAACGATCGGGGACGATAGAGTGGAACATGGTGGGGTTAGTTTCAAGTACAAATTAAATAGTTGGACGCTATTGAATACACCCCTGTATTCCCTCTTACAAAGCTACCGTCTATACACAAGTCGATTGCGTGTCAATAGTTTACATAGTTGCGGAGGGATCGCGAGGGACGAGCCTCGTCTCTCGCATCAAGGGGGTTTGGGGGAGTTTTCCCCCAAGGTTCGGATTTTCTCAGGGTTTGGGGGAGTTTTCCCCCAAGGCTCGGATTTTCTCAGGGTTTGGGGGAGTTTTCCCCCAAGGCTCGGATTTTCTCAGGGTTTGGGGAAGTTTTCCCCCAAGGCTCGGATTTTCTCAGGGTTTGGGGGAGTTTTCCCCCAAGGCTCGGATTTTCCAAAGAACCTAACGTGTAAGTGAAAGCCTTACAAAGGGGTACAGCGAGATGCGGGGGGGATACCAGGTAATTTTCATCCCTAGGTCTTATGACTGACCAACCAGGGATTTAAGCAGCGGAATCACATAGGAAATGGGCGCCCGTTCCTCAATCGTGATACTGACAGTGGTTGTGGTGCCATCAGTAATTTCCTGGGCAGGCCCCTGAGACGATGTCCATAGGTATTTCCCCGTTTTTGAATCTGTCTCCAGCTTAGAAAAGACAACGATATAGGATGCGCCCTGCTCCATCAGGGTCGGCACAACAGCGGGGTTACCCACCAAATGCACGGCCCCCTCCTGGGTAATGGAAGCCTGAGAAACCTTGGCCACCTTGCCCCGAATGCCGCCATACTCCTCCCGTTTGACTGTGGTTGGGGTAACTTCTACCTTGATCCCTTTTTGCACCATGGCTGGGTCTAATTTCTTGCCCTCCTCTGAGGGTAAAAAAGCAATTGCTTGCAACTGTGAGTTTGCTTGATTGGCGGCAATCATCCCAATCCCCATCCCTGCATCAATTCGTTGTCCAGGATTGACATTCAGTTCTCGAATATAGCCATCGTATTCACTGATAATCTGGGTATTTTGTTGCAGTTGCAGTTCCAATTGGGCGATCGCATTTCTGGTTCCCTGGATTTCTTTAGTTCGTTGAGTGGTGGTGGCGAGATCCTGTTCTGCCTGGGAGACCGATTGGCGTTGCAAATCTTGCAGTTGTACCCGGAGCTCATTACTGCGATTGAGATTTCTCAAATGTTCTTGACGGGCATTGGCTTCCTTCGCATCCAATTGTTTCAATTGGGCCTGCACTTCCAGAATTTCTGTTTGGGGTTTGACCAGATATTCCTGCTTATCTTTGATCAGCGCATTACGGGGATAGCCGCCCTGGCTGGTTAAAACATTTAACTGCTTCCAGATTTGGGCATACTCTGCTGCTTGCTGCCGCAGTTTGTTTAACCGCTCTCGCAGTAACTGACGTTCTTGCTGAATCGCATCTAGCCCTTTTGCGTAGAGTTCAGGGTTCATCGTCTGTATGGTTTGCAGGTCTTGCTCGATCGCCTGCCGTTGTTTGATCAAAGTTGATTGTTCCAGGTTTTCTCGCTGCGATTGTGCAATCCGTGCAGATTGATCCTGTAACAGTAGCTGGTTTAGAGTTGAGCGGGTGAGTTCCAGTTTTTGCTTCAGTTCAGATTGATCTAACCCTGCCAGCCGTTGCCCTTTGGTGACCCGATCGCCGACTTTGACATACACCCGCGCCACCCGTCCGGTTGCGGGGCTTTGAATGGCTTGAACCTGGCTGGGATAAGTTAAAACACCCTTGCCAGTCATTTTGGTTGGAATGCGACCCCACACACTCCAGGCCGCCGCACTGCTAACCAAAAGACCTAATGCCAGTAGAGACAACCAGCGTTTGGGGGTGATAATTTGAATCGGTAGATCCAATTGTTCTGGTGAAGCCGTTTGTTCAAGGGCCTGCTGCCGAAACAAAGGCTGTTTTACAGGTTTTGCTGCCTGGTGCTCAGCCGATTGCTTAGATAGTTCTACAACCATTGAAGATTTCTCCCGGTGACTACTTTGGTTTGAATTCGCTGTACCATCCATTCAAAACGGGTTTCAACCCGCGCCATCTGGGTTAATAAACGATCGCTGTTTTCCATCTGGGTTGCGTCCTGGGTTAAAAACCCCAACTCAGCCAAAATGGTCTGAAATTTACTCGCCATCAAACCCGCTAACACTCGATAAAAGCCGAGGGCAAAGCCTGCATCATGCAGCAATTTGGTCAGCATGCGCCAATGTGGTATTGCAAGCACTTCTGTTTCGCCAACCGCCTCAAGTTGCACAATTTGCATTGGCAGTGGGCCAGCCCCAGATTGGATAAACCGCATCTCTCCAAACACATCTCCCCTGGCGATGCGAGCAAACTCCTGACAAAGCGGGGGGCATTGTTCTTGCTGCAAAAACACCCCGATCAAATCGCTTTCAGAGCCAGTCGGCAAATTTAGGCTCAAGCTACCGTCTAAAACAATATGCAAAAATTCGATCGGACGATAGGCCAGTTGGAGCATGTCGCCACTGGTTAATTGGTGGCGCTGCCCGACCGCAATCAACCAATCTAAATGGCTGTCCTGCAATTCGGCAAACAAGCTAGAGGCTTGCTTGAGATTAATTTGATACAAAATCGTGGGGTTGAGTTTTGCCTGCATCAGCAAGGTCTGAGCCCAGCGCAGCAGTAGATTGGTGTGAAACTGGTAAAAGCGGGCCGCAAAATCCTGATCTTCAGCCAGTTTGGTGATCAATTGGTGCTGGTCGATCGTCAGTACCTGACATCGGGTTTTAGCGCAAACCGTCATCGCCGATAAAAAGTTTTCCAGACCGGGCACCGATCCGAGAAATGCGTCTCTACCGGGTTGAGTAAACTCTTGGAAATTGTCGTGATCTTGGTAGGGCATAGTAAATGACAATTGCCCGTTTAAGCCAAAATGAACCTGTTCAAAACAATGACCCGCATCAATCAAAGGTTGATCAGGTAAATATTCGTGTACTTTGCCGACAGCCCGCAACCAATCGATATCGGCATTGCTCAGGGTTTGAAACAAAAGAGATGCCATCATAAAAGTCCTGAGAATGTGGAATTAGGTTTGTTGCCCCTCGCTATCCGTGGGGGCTACCCACTAGCCTTAAATCAATGCCATTCACCTATCGTCTACCTAAAAAATCCATTAATCGCGTCAGAAAAGATGAAAAATGATCCATTGATTCAAATGTGCCAGATAACTTCAAGCCAAATAGCGATCGTTTTGTTTGGCCTGATATAGATGAATAGGAAGAGCCCCCACTGGAAATGTCTTGCGTCACAAATTCACTACTCTCTTCCGCAATGAGTATTGTCAATGAGACGTTGACTAATCCACCGGAAATGGCCTCTAGCTCATCCTGGGACAGCTCTGTAATTTGACCCTTAGAAAGGTTAGAATCTGGTCTGGTAGCCATTGCAAACTTACTGATGAGATGTGAAGCCGTGATCGGCTCTGGCCGTAGCCATGGGCAACCGAGGAAGGCGATCGCGTCCGTTTTGCCACTAACAACCATGGTTAGAAGGATGTGTTACTGAAAAGCAGGGCGCGATCGCCAAGGAGTGATGGAGTGATGGAGTCGCTCATCCGGTTGAGGTCAGGCACGGCATACCCCTAGTCGCCATGCCTGGTGGCTGGTTTGCCTACTGGCTGATATCCCAGTTTTCGTTGGAAAAACTGCTGACTTCTTCAGTCATGACTGAGTTAAAACTACCAGACCCGTTAGCGTTAGCAAAGGTGCCTTTAGTCACTGCCATCCGGTTACGGGAAAACCCACTGTTTGATGAACCAGCATTGTTGGCACCACCGGAGCAACGATCTAGTTCACCTTCATCCAGTTGCACAAGGGCAATGGCAGCGTTTGCTTCACCGGCGATCGGAGAGAAGGAAGTTGTTTCTACAGTCATTGTTTCCACTTGCAATTCGTTTAGCATAGGTTTGCCTCAATCATTCAATTTGTTTGATCAATTGAAGGGCTTGCCGTTGGCTCCGCCGCTTCATCAACTCATAGCTAAACGACCTGGCAACCTATGCATGTTTGAGGAGTAAAAAATTCTTCACAGGGTTTTTCGTAAAGTGCATAACCCTTCCCTCGATAGAGATATATGGTAATGATCAGGTAGCAACCAACCGTTAACCTGATCTTGCCCCGCCCATTCACTTTTATTCTACTCAAGGAGTTTAAGATGCCCGCTATCAAGCGTCGCCATTTCCTGCAATCGGCAGCGGCAACCCTGACGACCATTGGTATGAGCCAGTTTAACTTTTTGCAGCAGGCTAGACAGTTCGATCGGGTCGTTGCCCAAAACGCCCCACGGAAGTATGCCCTGTTAGTGGGCATCAATGATTACGGATCGGCAAGACCTTTAAACGGTTGTCTCACCGATGTTCAATTAATGCGGAATTTATTAGAACATCGCTATGGGTTTGATGCAGCAAACATTGTGGCGTTAACCAATGCCCAGGCAACCCGTGAGGCAATCTTGACTCAATTCACAACCCATCTGATTGATCAGGCCCAACCAGGGGATGTGGTTGTTTTCCACTTCTCTGGCCATGGCTGGATGGTGTTAGATCCAGACCCCAATCCTGAGTTTGTCTACCAGGGTAAAGGTGTGAATGGAACCATCATTCCCTCCGATTGGAACAAGGGCAAAACCAGTATCCGCAGCATTATGGGGCATACAATCTTTCTGTTAATGTCTGCCCTCAAAACAGAGAATGTAACTGTTGTACTAGATAGCTGCCACTCTGGCGGAGGGCTACGGGGCAATTCTACCATTCGGGCATTTAGCTCTCGGTCTGGGGATGATATGCAAACCCTACCGCAGGAAGAAATCGACTATCAACAAGAATGGTTAAAAAAACTGAATTTATCAGAAGCAGAATTTAAGCAACGCCGCAAGCAAGGCATTGCCAAAGGCATTGGTTTAGGTGGTGCAACCCTGCAACAGGAAGCGAAGGATGCCAAGTTTGATGGTTTCAATGCTGGAGCGTTTACCTACACCTTGACTCGTTATCTGTGGCAATCGCCAATTTCCCAACCTTTAGAGACGATGTACACCAATCTGCAATTGGGTGTGCAATTGCAATCAAGTGAACAACTGCCTGTCTATGAAACAAAACCAGGGAGCCAAAATCAGCAACAACCCATCTTTTTTAGTGCTGCCCCACGTCCGGCGGCAGAAGCTGTGATCCTAACCAATTCTGGGCAAGAGTTTACCGCCTGGTTAGGAGGGGTTTCACCCAATGCCCTGGTATCGTATCAGGCTGGCTCTGTGTTAACTGTCGTGGATGCCCAGGGCAAAGCGATCGGTGAATTTGAACAAACCTCGGCTCGAGATGGGCTGCAAATTAAGGGGAGATTGAAGTCGAGCAGAAGTATGGCGATCGCAGAGGGAACACTGCTGCGACAAAAGGTGGTGGGCGTACCGACCGACTTAAAGTTAAAGTTAGGGCTTGATCCATCACTCGGCGACACCGCAGCGGCCCTGCGACAACAATTAGCCGCAATTAACTGGCTCGAACTGCTGCCTGTCGCAGCAAATCAATCCCTCGATTACATTTTAGGGCGGATGACAGAGTCCACTTTAAGAGGCTTAAAGTCTGCCCCTAGCGGGTTGCCACCGACCAATGCCATCAGTCTATTTACGGCGGATCTAACACCTGTTCCAGAAGCGTTTGTTCCTGGTAATGAACCAGTGTCAACAGCCCTCAGCAAACTGCGGCCTCGACTAAAGTCGTTGTTGGCAACCCGGTTGTTGAAGTCAATTTTGGGAGATACATCGCCGCTCAAGGTCAGTGCCCATATCTTCCCCGTGGATGCTAAGAATCAGCCGATCGCCGCCGGCAGGACGATCGCCAGTCGGGGAATGCAATCGGCTACACTCAAAACTCAGGCAATTAAAACTCAACCCCTAAAGTTGGGCAGCACGATCGGGGTGCAACTAAAAAATGAGGAATCAACCCCACTGTACGTTGCGGCCCTGGTCATTTCGGATACAGGAGAGTTAGGCGTCTTATTTCCCTTTGGGTTTGAAGCCCCGGATGATAAGTCACTGGTGAAACCTAACAGCGAATTTCAAATTCCTGTGCCCTTTGAAGTGTATGGGACTCCTGGCTTTATGGAACTGCTGATCTTGGCGAGTAAGGAGCCGTTACGAACGGCGCTCTTGTCTCTGAAACAGATTGCCCAATCGCGGGGCATTACTCGTGGTCAACCTGCCGGACTAGACGCCAATGAAACCAGCGATGTTGTCGGTACGTTACTGGCAGATATTGACCAGTCGTCCCGTGGTACAGGGCTACGAATTCCTTCCGCATACCGCGCTTTTGACACAGGTAAGCTAGCAGCCTTGTCAGCAGTGTTTCAAGTCGTGCAGTAGGCGGGTACGCTCCGTCTACTGACCGTACTGCCGGGATGCTGTCCTATACTAGGGACAGCGAAGGTAAACGGAGCGTTTCCGATGGTTCAAGCATTCCCCCCAACCGTTGAACCCACTGCTCCTCGGCCAATGTCTCTGGAGGAGTTTTTGGCCTGGGAGGAGGGCAGCGATCGCCTCTATGAACTGATTGAGGGGATGCCAATGCCGATTTATGATCCGACGGCAGACCATGAAGATGTGGCGGATGGGATTTGCGATTTGCTCAAGGCCCATTGTTCGACTCAGAAATTGCCCTATGTGCCAAAGCGATCCAAGTTGGTTGCTGTGGGGTCTCATGATAACAAAGTGACGGCGCGGCGGGCGGATATTGTTGTCTTCGATCGAGCGGTATGGGATGGGATGAAGGGGTTGTCGAGTTCGGCGATGGCCTATACACCCCCGCCAGTGGTCATTGCGGTGGTTTCGACGAATTGGCGGGATGACTATCTCACGACGATCGCGGCTACAATGAAATTACACCTCGTTAACTTTATCAGTCTAGGACACTGACAATCAGGACGTTCTCGACTGATATCGTATTGGTGTCTAGGTGTTCTACATTGTCTCTGTGTCTCTGCTTATGGCCAAAGACCTC
>JBJTUO010000265.1:0-4120 GCA_046080785.1 Leptolyngbyaceae cyanobacterium
ATCGGCAGGTAAAGGAGGCACCGGTTGTTGGTCGCGACCGGCCCCAGACGATCCGTGGGGTCAGCATTGAGTGAAGAGTTGACAGCGGCACTGCACCATCCTGCTACTCCACCTGATCAACCAACTCAGGGTAGCGGATTCGCATCTTCAGACCCAGGGTGATTTGTTTCATCAGCCAGTAGAGGGCTGTCAAGATCAGAAATGTAATGATGATCACTGCCACAGGAAATTTAGAGGTCAGGTCATTTAGGGTTGTTAGCACTACGTTACCGGGGTCTGTGACCAGATCCCAGCTATTAAACCGACGAAAGCGGCCCATGTAAATGCCAATCGCAGATAGAGCATGGGTAGCCAATTCACTCCAGGTCACCCAATGCTTACGTCCTTGCCGTTTCAGGTAGTGCCCCTGGTTAATCAGAGAAACGACGTAGGCCTCAAACCCTAGCAAAATTGCGATCAAATGGAGTGGCAGCACCATTAACGTCAGTAAAAACTTGGAATCGATCGCCCGGCTAGCTCGAATTAAATGAATGATATCTGTTAACACGTAGGGGGCATTGGGCAGAAAAGCGATGAAGACTGCAAACACAACCCACCAGAGGAGCGAACGGGCATTGGTAGAACTCCGATATAACCAGAAGCTCAAAACCATCGGAATGAATGCGAGGAAGAGGTTCCAGGCAATCCACCCGCTATACATGTCGCCAAAGACCAGGTGAAAAATATACTGAAGCTGAGAAGCCATAGGGTTTAAGTTAGTGAGGACAGCTTATCCAGTTTTGCCCAAAGTTTTCCGCAATGTCCAGGTGATAGGTAGGTTTTATATTACTGTCGCTCTATGCAACAGGTCTTAAGATTCAATACCTGAAGTCAGATCGCGCAGCGCCCCTCCAGCGATATACTCATCATTATTGCGATTCGTAATTTGTAACCCTATATCCTTTGCTAAGTTGTATTGGGATATTAAGCTGGTGTTTGTTTAGAGACTATTGCGGGCGATCGCATTCGAGGAGCCATGAATCCAGGAATCGATTTAAAGGAAACGTTTATCACCTCCCTGCTGGATCTGGGCATCCCAGCCGGAGCCGCCAAGGCAGTCTGGATGCCACTGCCGATGCTGCTGATGATTATTGGGGCAACGGTGGGGGTGTTGGTGTCTGTTTGGCTAGAGCGAAAGATCTCAGCCGCCGCCCAACAACGGATTGGGCCAGAGTTTATTGGGCCGTTAGGAATCTTGGCCCCGGTTGCGGACGGTCTTAAGCTGATCTTCAAAGAAGATGTGGTGCCCGCCAAGGCAGACTCTTTTTTGTTCTTGTTGGGGCCGGTGTTGGTGGTAGTGCCCGTATTTTTGTCCTACCTGATCATTCCCTTTGGGCAGAATATGGTAGTCACCAATATTGGCATGGGGGTCTTTCTCTGGATCGCTCTATCTAGCATTGTGCCAATTGGGCTGCTCATGTCTGGCTATGCCTCGAATAATAAGTATTCCCTTTTGGGGGGGTTGCGGGCAGCAGCCCAGTCAATTAGCTATGAAGTGCCCCTGGCCCTATCGGTGCTGGCTGTTGTAATGATGTCTAACTCCCTCAGCACGATCGACATTGTCAACCAGCAGTCTGAGTACGGTATTTTAGGCTGGAATGTGTGGCGGCAACCGATCGGATTTCTGATCTTCTGGATTGCAGCCCTGGCAGAATGTGAGCGCATTCCCTTTGACCTGCCGGAGGCAGAGGAGGAACTGGTGGCCGGCTATCAAACTGAATATTCGGGGATGAAATTTGCCCTGTTTTACCTGGGGTCTTACGTTAATCTGGTGCTGTCTGCCCTCTTGTTTGCTGTGCTTTATCTGGGCGGGTGGAGTTCTCCAGTCTCGATTGATTTTTTGGCTAATGCCTTAGGTGTGAGTGAAGCAAGCCCCTGGTTGCAGGTATTGACGGCAGGGCTGGGCATTGCGATGACCCTGTTAAAGTCTTACTTCCTGGTATTTATTGCGATCTTGCTGCGCTGGACGGTGCCACGGGTCAGAATTGACCAGTTATTAGACTTGGGCTGGAAATTTTTACTCCCCATTTCTCTGGTCAACCTGTTATTGACGGCTGGTCTTAAAATCGCCTTTCCGGTTGCCTTTGGTGGCTAAAATACTTTTTAAGGATTACATTGCTGACGTTTACCTTTTCCGTGAGACGACCCCATGTTGAAGTTTCTTAAGCAAGTCGGTGACTACACCAAAGAAGCAGTGCAAGCAGCGAAGTATATTGGTCAGGGGTTGTCGGTAACCTTTGACCATATGCAACGTCGCCCAGTGACCGTGCAGTATCCCTATGAAAAATTGATTCCATCCGAGCGATTCCGAGGCCGGATCCATTTTGAGTTTGATAAGTGTATTGCCTGCGAAGTTTGCGTCCGGGTGTGCCCGATCAACCTGCCGGTTGTCGATTGGATGTTTAATCCTGAAACCAAAAAGAAGCAATTAAAGCATTACAGCATTGACTTTGGGGTTTGTATCTTCTGCGGCAATTGCGTGGAATATTGCCCTACCAATTGTTTATCGATGACCGAAGAATACGAGCTTTCCAGCTACGATCGCCACGAGTTGAATTACGACAACGTCGCCCTCGGTCGCCTGCCCTATAAGGTGACGAACGATCCAATGGTGACTCCGCTGCGGGAGCTGGCCTATCTGCCCAAGGGTGTGACTGAGCCCCACGGCTTACCCGCTGATGCAAAGCGGGCGGGTCAGTTTCCCGATGAGATTTTAGAAAAAAACTAAGTGATAAGGAGTTGTCGTGAATCTAGCGGAAGGGGTTCAAATTGTTTCTTTTGGTCTGCTATCCCTGGCGGCGATCGCTGCTGCCTTAGGGGTGGTTTTACTCTCGAATGTGGTCTATTCAGCTTTTTTACTGGGTGGGGTATTTATTAGCATTGCGGGGTTGTATCTGCTGTTAAATGCAGACTTTGTGGCAACAGCCCAGGTGCTCATCTATGTGGGAGCGATTAACGTCTTGATCTTGTTTGCCATCATGCTGGTCAACAAACAGGAAGACTTTGCCCCCGTGTCGGGAACCTGGCTGCGGCGGGGGGCTACGGGTCTGGTTTGTGTGGGCCTGTTTGCCCTGCTCTGTACGATGGTGCTGGCAACCCCCTGGTCTTTATCTTCAGCACCCCCCGCTGGTGATGTTGCCATTGTCAAAATTGGGCAGCATTTCTTTACTGACTTCCTGTTACCGTTTGAGCTGGCCTCTGTGCTGCTACTGATGGCCTTAATTGGGGCTGTGATTCTAGCTCGTCGTGAGTTTATCCCTGAAGATGCGGTCGCTGAATTGCAGCAACCCGTCTTAACCCTGCCTGAGCGTCCCCGTGAGTTGGTGACAGCCAGCGGGCGCGATCAGACGACTGCCACCAAGTAACCTATCCCTGAGGTCTCCATGCAACTCCAATATTTCTTGATTTTGGCAGCGGCTCTCTTCTGCATTGGCATCTATGGCTTGATTACTAGCCGCAATGCGGTCAGGGTATTGATGTCAATCGAGCTCATGCTGAATGCGGTCAACTTAAATCTGATGGCCTTCTCTAACTACTTGGATCCATCTGATATTAAGGGGCAGGTGTTTACCACCTTTGTGATTGCGGTCGCTGCGGCAGAGGCTGCTGTTGGGCTGGCGATCGTCCTGGCGATTTACCGGAACCGGGATACGGTCGATATGGAGCAGTTTAATTTATTGAAGTGGTAAGGGTTAGCATTGCTACCTACTGGTTTAGGTATTATAGCGATTCTCGGTTGAATGCGGTACATTTTCAGCATTGAAATCCTTACCAGCTGGGAACAGATCGGACTTCACCCGTTTAAGAACCGCTATAGTGGTAAGTTGTCGGTACACTATAGCGGTTTCTGATCGGATGAAGTACAGGAGAAACATTGCTGGATAAGCGTTTTAGACATTTCCATATACCTCATGCCAGCGAAAACCGCTATAGCAACTAGCCGCTGATATTTTGATGGTTGCTTACCGTGCAATTAAACCAAGTTATTATTGCCCACAAAGCAGGCGATCGCCTCAGTCAACAGTGGGCCGAGAAATGTGGCCGCCAGCTAGAAGGCCTGGGTTGCCGTATACTGATGGGC
>JBJTUO010000266.1:0-16071 GCA_046080785.1 Leptolyngbyaceae cyanobacterium
CCAAAGCTTGATCATGGTAACCTCCCTGGCCAGTTCTGACCGCTTCTCCCATCCCTCTGACTCCATTCCTACACGGTATTCTCCAGATCATTCCGGGAAGTCCTACAAATCTTTACCCAGTTAGAGTCTATCCGACCACTCACAGAGAAGCCGCTTCGCGTCTACATCCCAACCCCTCTCCCAGATAGGAAGACGATCGCTTTTAGTAAAATCTTTCATCGTAGCAAAATCGTCCACGCTAAGCTAGCTATTTAAAGTTTCTGAAAAGTTTTTAAGTTAAATGGCCTTGCACTTTTGCAAATCCGTGGGATTACGGATATGCTTGACGAATATGCTGCAAGGCTATTTAAAAAACAATTTAAATTATCGGGAATGACTGCTGATCTAGTGTAGTTATTTCTGCACAGCAGCAACATTTCCCCTAATCCCTCTTGTATTTGACAGGCAGGCCAGGGGGGGATACCGGTAAAGCGCCCATGAAGATACCCTCAATTTTTAATCCGATTAGACAAATAGCCAAAGTACTGCCATGAAAAAGAGACTTCAAATCGTAGGTCTAATCGCCGTCCCCCTTATCAGCCCATTTTTAGTAATCTCTAGTGCGTTTGCCCACCCCGGTAAACCTACCCAAGCTACCCTTGCTGCTAGCGGTCACCCTCTGAATAGAATATTTTTTTCCCCATTTCATCAAATTATGGCACCATCCGCTAGCGGTGAAATTCGTATAATCACGGAACAATACACTCCGCCAAACAATGGAGGCCCTGGAACCAGTACAGCTTCCGGCACTCGTTAGTGATCTATTGGAAATTCTGTACCCTTCTTCCATTCTGACCTGGGGGTGCTGTCAACCCCTAACCTTTATTTTTTGATCCTTTAACTTTACCGCAGAATCCGTCATCCTAAAGGCTGGTGAAGTGTAACCTGCCTATTGACTGACTATGAGAGTGCTGGTTGTCGATGATGACGAAGCCATATTAAACGTACTGGCTGAAGTCTTACGGCGGCAAAACTATGCGGTTGAAGTTGCAACCGATGGTGAGACGGCCTGGCAATTGCTGGAGTCGTTTCCCGTAGACTTGCTGCTGCTGGATGTAATGCTGCCCGACTTAAATGGTTTAGAGTTATGTCAACGGGTTAGATCTCAGGGGTATCAAATCCCAATATTGCTATTAACCAGTCGGGATAGCAGCCATGATAAAGCGATCGGCCTGGACGCCGGAGCCGATGATTACTTGATCAAGCCCTTTGATCCAGAAGAGTTGACCGCCCGGGTTCGAGCACTGTTAAGGCGGGGGGCTAATTCTGTTCAGCCAATTCTGAGCTGGGATCAACTGAAGCTGGATCCTGGCACCTGTCAGGTCACCTATGACAACAAAATTTTGTCTTTAACACCAAAAGAATATGCCCTTTTGGAGCTATTTTTACGCAATCCCCGGCGGGTATTTAGTTGTGGCTCCATTCTGGAACATGTCTGGGCCTATGAAGATACCCCTGGTGAAGACGCCGTACGAACCCATATTAAAGGGCTGCGCCAGAAATTGAAGGCCGCTGGTGCCCCTGCGGATGTGATTGATACGGTTTATGGCATTGGTTACCGGCTCAAGTTGTTGGAGAAAAAGAAAGAGACAGGAGATAAAAGTCAGAAGAGAGAGAAGACAGAAGACAAAAGACAGGGAGGCAATGCTTTTGCAGCCACAGGCGCAGCGGGATTCAAAAGTATTGCAAGAAGGCAGAAGGCAGAAGATAAAAGTCAGGAGGCAATGCTTTTGCAGCCACAGGCGCAGCAAGATTCAAAAGTATTGCAAGAAGACAAAAGGACGCTTGATTCTGTTGGTCAACAATCGCGGCAACAAATGCTGGCTGCGATCGCGGGAGTTTGGGACCGGTTTAAGCCTCGCATTATCGACCAGGTCGCCGTACTAGAACAGGCTGCGGCAGCATTGCAGGAAACTAGCCTGGAAACAGAATTGCAACAGCAAGCTTTACGAGAAGCCCACACACTAGCAGGGTCTCTGGGAACCTTTGGTTTGATGGAAGGCTCGGCGTTAGCTCGTCAGATTGAGCAGCAGTTAAAAAGCTTTCCCCGATCACCGGATGCAGTTGAGCAGGTGGTGCAGTGGGTCGCTCAATTACGGCAACAAGTTGATGCCCCTTTACCCCCTCATCCTGCTGCCCAGGTGGAGCAACAGGCCGCTACTCCACCTCTGTTGGCTAACATTCTTGCTGTAGATGATGATCCCGCTCTATTAGAAGCGGTGGTGCAACTCTTAGAACCCTGGGGGTTTGTCGTCACTGGTTTGACCGATCCCCGACAAATCTGGCAGCAACTTGAGCAGGTCAAGCCCGCTCTCCTGATTTTGGATCTGCATATGCCCCACTTGGATGGCTTGGAATTATGTCAAGCTATTCGAGACAGCGATCGCTGGGGCAGTCTGCCGGTTTTGGTGCTGACCGCTGACACTGATGCAGCGATCGTCAATCAAGTCTTTGGAGCGGGCGCTGATGATTTTGTAACAAAACCCCTGGTGGGCCCTGAATTAGTGACCCGCTTACTCAACCGACTGGAGCGGGTACGGCTATTACAACGGTTAAACCAGGCCCCTACCCATCGAGCTGCGCCGACTGCAAGGATGGCTGCAACCGATCTTCAGGAGCAAGAAGACCCATTCTTTCAAAAAAACCCAGCGCTATCTTGTATTTTGAGCCTGGATGGGCACTTTCTCCAGATCAATCCAGCATTTCAACGGGGGATGGGGGTTGGGGTGCCAGAACTGGCGGGACGATCCTGGTCAGAAATAGGGCACCCTGATGATCAAATGGCGATCGCTGCCGCTCTGCAACAACTACAACGAGGTCAGGCCGTTGCGTTTGAAGCTCGCTGTTCTGCTTTAAAAGATAGCTACTGCTGGTTAGAATGGCATGCCATTGTGGACTCAGATGTGATTTACGCGATCGGCCATGACATTACAGAACGCAGGCAGCAGGAACAAAAATGGCGCAAGAGCCGCAATGAGTTTGAATTACGTGTAGCAGAACGAACGGCTGAATTGGTGAGTTTAAACCAGATGCTGCAGCACGAGCTAGACAGTGTGCGTAAATTGCAGGAAGAACGCAATCAGGTGGAGATGGCACTGCGATTTTCCCAGGCCCGGTTTTCAGGAATTTTGGAAATTGCCGACGATGCCATTATTTCAGTGAATCAGACTCAACAAATTACCCTATTTAATCAAGGAGCAGAAAAGATCTTTGGCTATACCTCCGCCGAAGTGTTGAATCAACCCTTAGATATTCTGTTACCGAGTGCTCTAGCATCGATTCATCGTCAGCATGTCAGAGATTTTGCTGCATCCTCTGGGGAAGCTCGTCGCATGGGGGAGCGCAGTGCGATTTTTGGACGACGGAAAGATGGTAGTGAGTTTCCCGCAGAAGCTTCTATTTCCTGCTTAAACTTAGGAGAGGAACGCCTGTTCACAGTCATCTTAAGAGACAGTACAGAGCGGCAACGGGCTCAGGATGCCTTGCAGCAAAGTGAAGAGCGCCTTCGCCTGTTGTTAGATGGGGTGGAAGACTATGCGATTTTTATGCTAGATCCATTTGGGCACGTTGAAAGTTGGAATCCTGGTGCAGAAAAGGTTCAGGGCTATCAAGCAAAGGAAATTATTGGCCAAGATTTTGCCTGTTTCTTTTTGCCCGACGATCGCACCGCAGGAAAGCCAGCCGCAATTTTAGAGCAGGCTTTGCAGGAGGGCCGCTTAAAAGTAGAAGGCTGGCGATTGCGGGCCGATGGCTCTCGCTTTTATGCCGACACGGTGATTACGGCTCTAAAGGATGGCAATGGGAAACTACGGGGGTTTACAGAAATTACTCGTGATATTACCGATGCCCGTCAACGGGAAGCCGAACGGCAGGCGATCGAACGCATGAAAGATGAATTTGTTGCCATGGTAAGCCATGAATTAAGGACTCCTCTAACCTCCATCCACGGATCATTGCGGATGCTATCCAGCGGCCTACTCAAAGCCGATACAGAGCGCAGTCAACGGTTGTTACAAATTGCCTCTGACAGTACCGATCGCCTGGTTCGTTTAATCAATGACATCCTGGACTTAGAGCGGATTGAGTCTGGTAAAGTGTCGCTGGTTAGGCGCGTCTGGAATCTGGCCGACCTGATTACAGACGCGGTGGATGGCATGCAGGCGATTGCAGATAAAGCCGGGATCAGGCTGTCTGTGATGACTATGGCTGTGGATGTTTATGTCGATCGAGACCGGATCATTCAAACTTTGACAAATTTGCTCAGCAATGCCATTAAATTTTCCCCTAAAGAGTCTACGGTTCAGATCCGGGTAGAACGGTCGTCTACAATTTCCAGGGGATCAACAAAATCCAAAGAGAAACAAACCGATCGACGCAAGTCATCGGCCCTGCTTGTGACGGTCCAAGATCAGGGAAGGGGTATCCCGCCAGACAAACTGGAAACGATTTTTGAACGCTTTCAACAGGTCGATGCTTCCGATTCACGCCACCAGGATGGTACAGGTTTAGGATTAGCGATCTGCCGGAGTATCATCAATCAGCACGGTGGCCAGATCTGGGCAACCAGCGTTCTGGGAGAAGGCAGTGCTTTCTATTTCACCCTGCCATTGCAAAGACAGGAGACCGAAAGGCCATGACCAAGCGCCTGCTAATCATTGATAATGAACCTTACATTCAAGAAGTAGCCCAAATCTGCCTGGAGACCACAGCGGGCTGGCAGGTGTTAAAGGCTAGTTCTGGGGCCGAGGGTCTGGAGGTTGCGGCTACAGCCAAACCCGACGCCATTCTTCTGGATGTAATGATGCCTGACATGGATGGGCCTACTACCTTTGAGAAACTACAGGCTAACCCTGTAACTAAAGGAATCCCAGTCATTTTACTAACGGCTAAAATCCAGGCATCCGATCGCAAACGCTATGGCGAACTGGGTCTGAAAGCAGCGATCGCCAAGCCCTTTGACCCCCTGACCCTATCCACACAAATTGCCGAAATTCTGGAATGGCAGCTTTAGCTTACTCGGCGGGAAGCCCCGCACTGTAGACGCAAATTGTGTTTACTCAAGAGCGGCTCAGTGACGGGATGAAAGCCGCATGAGGTATAATGGATTTAAGTGGGGTTGGGCATCGCCTCACTATAAAACGCTCCAGTCCGGTTTCATCGTAAAACGACTTTCCGGTGGGAGAAGCCCACACCGTCCGCTCGCGGCGATATTGGGAGTATGTCACGGACTCGCAAGCAAATAAAGTTAAACCAGGATTCCCGCATAGACGGGAATCCATCCTTATTTGACTACTCTGATCGGTACTCTATATCAACCCAGAGCCCATCGCTTTGATCAATTTGATCAGAAAGCTAGTGGGGCATCTGGATCAACTGCCTTTCAGTTCAGCCTTACAGAGGTTCAGCATCCGTAGATCATTTTGGCTCACCGACTGAATCGGATAGAAGCCTTCTAACTGAACGGGGCGAAGGGTCGGATTTTTACTATTACTGGCAACGGTAGAGCTGCGATCCAGTGCGATGGAGTAAGGATTGGTCATGCGATCGTAACTATTCACCACCGTTAAAGCCAACTCGCTTTCCTGGAATCGGCCTGAGGCACAATCAAAGGACGACCTCGGCATATAGAGTGCGCCGACCACACGCCCCTTTGTTACCTGAAACACAAAGTACCCCTGGCCCACCCGTTCAGGCTTCGGGGCCTGCCCATATAAATAAGTGCCATCAGGTAAGGTCGTGATGGCGGCGGGCTTAGCTGCCTGTAACACTGGGGCAGGTTCTGCCCCTTGAACCGTCGAAGGTAGAGAACTCAGTAAAGTCAGACTGGCTGCCAGTGTGAGACTGGCTATCACCTGGTTAGAACGACGCAGGAACCCAGACAGGTGGGAGCGGGGATCAATGGCTAGGCTTTGCATGGGGCTTGTTCCTCTGAAAAGTAAAACGAAAAAGAGACGATTTTGAGAAAGACGACCACAACCGAAAAGAAGCGATCGCAGTAACAAAATTGTTACCAATCAATCTTCAAGCAGCGTGAGGAACAGAACTTAAACGTACAGGAGGCAGGAAATAGGCACATCCTCCCTTAGAATCACCCAATCAGGTGATGTATTCAGTATGCAGATCCTTTCAGGAACTCACTGTACAGATTAAGAGTGAGCTGATAGAAAAATTACTCTCTCTGTATTTATCAAATCATTGATATTTGATTCTTACAGTTACGTTTAGTGACAGTTTATCGGCTGGCTCACAAAGATTATGGCTCAAACTTCAGCGCCATGGGGTGAAAGTGCTTTGTTGCGAAACTTTTCACTGCAAGCACCCCCTGAACGTGGTAAGTAATTAAATATTAACAATATGTACAATTTTTTTCGATTAATGAACCTACTGGACGATAAAACGGTTGTTCGTGAGTACTTTAACGCAACAGGCTTCGATCGCTGGCGTCGCATCTATGGCGATGGGGATGTCAATAAAGTGCAACTCGACATCCGTATGGGCCACCAACAGACGGTGGATACCGTATTAGCCTGGTTAAACAGCGATGGTAATCTGTCTCAACTCAAGCTTTGTGATGCCGGATGCGGGGTGGGCAGCCTTAGTATTCCCTTGGCGGCGGCGGGGGCAACTGTTTTTGCCAGTGATATCTCTGAAAAAATGGTAGAAGAGGCAAAAGCCAGAGCATCTGAGGCAGGGCTCTCTAATAGCCTGACATTTGGTGTGCAAGATCTGGAGTCTCTGACTGGCAGGTATGACACAGTGGTTTGCCTGGATGTGCTGATCCACTATCCCCAAGATCAGGCAACTGATATGATTCGCCATTTGAGTGACCTGGCAGAGTCTCGCCTGATTCTGAGCTTTGCCCCTAAGACCCTGGGCTATAGCTTGCTCAAAAAAATTGGTGAGTTCTTTCCTGGCCCCAGTAAAACCACCCGCGCCTACCTGCATAAAGAGGCTGACATTTTAGGCATCCTGACCGATCTGGGTTGGTCTCTCAACCGTAATGCTATGACTAAGACCCGTTTCTACTTTTCGCGTTTATTAGAGCTAACACGGTGAGCTAATACGGTGATATATCCTGGTTGCTCCCCTACCCAGCGCCGCTCTAGGAAACGGCGTGGGCTTCGGAGTCTTTGGCTACTTGATACCAAATCTTTTGCAGCTTAACCGACAAACGCCAGGCGCGCCGCGGTCTCTGCGGGGCGCTCTGTACCCTTTAGATAGGCCAAAACGGTATCTGCATCGGAAACTTCAAAGGGGTCAGTCGGGCAGTTGTCGCTAAAATCGGGCTCAACAAAGATCTTCTCGATCTTGCCGTCATTGACCACCATGGCGTAACGCCAAGATCGCATGCCAAAGCCAAGATTAGACTTATCTACCAACATTCCCATTTTACGGGTAAATTCACCATTGCCGTCAGGCAGCAAAAACACCTGCTTCGCCCCTTGCTGTTTGCCCCACTGGAACATAACAAAGGCGTCATTGACAGATAGACAGATAATCTGATCAATCCCTTGGGCTTTGAACTCTTCATAAAGCTCTTCATACCGGGGCAGATGGGTTGAGGAGCAGGTTGGTGTAAACGCCCCCGGCAGGGCAAACAGAACGACTCGCTTGCCGCCAAAGATCTCCTGAGTCGTGAGGTCTTGCCAGCGATAGGGATTGGGCCCAGGGACGGATTCATCCCGTACACGAGTTTTAAAAACGACATCAGGGACACGCTCAATTACCATCGTTACCTCCTACAGGTATTTTGTTGATTTTGTAATTCCTACTATATCAGAATAATTATGACTTAAGAAGAGGTCAATAGTGATAATTGCCCATAAAAAGAATCGGTGCTTAGATGCGGTCTATTCTTGAAAAATGGTATCTTTGGATTAAGCAGCCTTTTTGCCTGTTGTTTTTCCCTATGGGTACCTTAAAACAGTCTTCTGATGAAATTGTGCGCTTACTCAAAGCCAAAGGCCTACGGGTTACACCCCAGCGATTTTCAGTCTATGCCTATTTACTCTCTCGCCATGACCACCCCACGGCGGAGCAAATCTTAACGGCCTTAAATCAGGATTATCCCGTCTCTTCTCAAGCCACTATCTACACGACCTTGCAGGCGCTGCGAGGGGCGGGGCTGGTGCGGGAAGTGCTCCTGGAAGAGGGGGTTTCTCGCTATGACGCAAATGTCGATCGCCACCATCACTTTCGCTGCCAGCAGTGTGGCCAAATCGAAGATATTGCCTGGAATACCCTGCAATCCCTTGATTTCAGTCAGTTGCGGCCCGGTCTTAAGGCTGAAACTTACGAAGTCACGGTTCAGGGGGTATGCGATCGCTGCCAGTTCTCCTATGCTGGGGATGAACCCTGATCTGGCATCCCTATGTTTCCCTCCTGGTTAGTGATTGGTGGCGTTACCCTGTTAATGCTGGTCTTAATTCGCCCTTCGCCGCAGGGTTATCGCTGGTTTATGCGGCTACGTCGACCCAACTGGCTTACCTTTGAGTGGGCCATCCCCTTGATCTGGACAACAATTTTTATTTTGGGTGCCTGGTCGGCGGTGCTGGTGTGGAATACCAGCCGTCCCATCTGGCTGATGGTCTGGTATTTACTGCTAGAAGTTGCAATTTTGGCCTACACACCAGTGATGTGCCATTTTCGCAGCTTGCGGATTGGCACCCTGATTGGCGGTCTGGGGTTTATTCTCGGTTGTTTATTAGCTATCCAGGTGTTTCCCATCTCCTCAACGGCAGGATGGCTGCTGGTGCCTTTTTTACTCTGGAGCCCGATCGGTACCTTTGTCACCTGGCAAATGGCCCAACTCAACCCAGCAGACAGTTAACCAGGGAGGGGGGGCGGTTGGCGACCAAACAACCAGGTCAGAGTCGCTAAGCGGTTTTGCACCTCTGGGGTCAGGGCCTCAGTGCGATAACGCCAGTTCCAGTTGCCCTCCGCAATACTGGGGCGATTCATGCGGGCATCGGTATCCAGCCCCAGAATGTCCTGCAGGGGCAGGATGGCAATGTTAGCGATAGAACTCATCGCTAGTCGGATCAAAGCCCAATTGACCGTCTCTTCTGTAAGCTCTCCGGCGTAATTCAGTAAATTATTGCGCTCATAATCATTCAGGGTCTTAAACCACCCCTTTGTCGTGTCGTTGTCGTGGGTGCCGGTATACACCACACAGTTACGGTTGTAGTTGAACGGCAAGAAGGGATTGGCCGGATCGGAACCAAAGGCAAAATGCAGTACCCGCATACCGGGAAACTGAAAGCGATCGCGCAGGGCTTCCACCTCTGGGGTAATCACGCCCAGATCCTCTGCCAAAATAGGCAACTCACCCAACTCTTGCCGCAGCGTTTCAAAAAATTCAATGCCGAGAGCTTTGACCCACCTCCCTTTCATCGCTGTAGTTTGCCCCTTGGGGACTGCCCAAAAAGCTTGAAATCCGCGAAAGTGATCAATGCGAATGATGTCTACATAGTCCAGCAGGGCATGAAACCGTTGCACCCACCACTTAAACTGGGTGCGATGCAGTTGCCCCCAGTTGTAAACCGGATTGCCCCACAGTTGACCTGTCGCACTGAAATAATCTGGTGGCACACCTGCCATCATTGCTGGCTCTCCGGTACGCACATCCAGCGCGAAGTTTTCGGGTCTGGCCCATACATCGGCACTGTCGTGGGCCACATAGATGGGGATATCCCCAATAATCGCAATTTGCCGTTCATTGGCGTAATCCTTAATTTCAGACCACTGACGAAAGAACTCAAATTGCAAAAATTTATGAAAGTATACTTCTTGGGCCAGACGGGATGCACTTTGTTTCAAAGCATCCGGGTTTCGCTTCGCCAGTGCCCCATCCCATTGGTTCCAGCTCTTACCTTGATTTTCAGCCTTTAAGGTCATAAACAGAGCATAGTCATCTAGCCACAAAGATTTGCTCTGACAAAAGGCTTGAAATTTCTCCTGGTTCCCTGCATCTGCGGTGCGAAATCGCTGGCTGGCCAGCCGCAATAGAGGAAATCGGGCTGCCATAACGGGATCAAACTCGACTCGATCGCCATCAAACCTGGGAAAACTTGCCAGATCCTCGTTGGTCAGCAGGCCACTATCCCTGAGTCGCTCCAGACTAATTAACAGGGGATTGCCCGCCATCGCGGAATAACACATGTAAGGCGAGTTGCCGTACCCTGTTGGCCCCAAGGGTAAAACCTGCCAGATCTGCTGCCCTGTAGCCCGCAGAAAATCAATAAATCGGTAAGCTTCTGGGCCCAAATCACCGGCACCGAAAGCACCTGGAAGAGAGGTGGGATGCAATAGAATGCCGCTGGCCCGACGGGAAATGATCGCTGACTGAGAACCGGAACTCATAAATTCCCCTATTATAGCAAACTGGTTTTAACAGATTTAACAGACCTACTTAATGGGAGATTGCCGATCGAAAAGTGCGAATTGCCTGAGCCGCGTCAGTTTCTGCCAGTAATATGCAGTGTTGTAGCAGGTCAATTTCTAAAGTTTCGAGGCCGGGGAGTTGGCTGCGATCAATGGGTTGATACCCATCATCTGTCAGATGATACAGATCAAAAACACCATCCTGCCAAAACCAGACCTCCGTGACGCCTAGAGCCTGATAGCGCTTGAGTTTACTGATGCCGCCACTGGTCAATACCACTTCAATTGAAAGATCGGGAATTGGTTTTGATTTTCCCAAACAATAGGATTCATCTGCCTGCAACGAAGCCACCCCTTCCCGCTGCTGATCCTTTTGTCGGGTTGGGACAAACTCAATGCCCTTCTCGGTTAAAAAAGTCGTCACCAGGTAACCAATAATATGGGCGACGATCTCATGTAACTCTCCCGGCATCAGGATCTCTATCACTCCATCATAAAAAGCTAATTTAGCCCCCGGTGAATCTTGCAAGCCTTGCCGCACTAGTTCAAAGCCTGCCCAGGTGCCAGGGAAAGTCATCAGTTGATCATGGGTTCGATTGAGCAGTTGAACCATCGCTGCCTTTTGCAAATGAGCCCTATTTTAATGGTTACCTAAATTGTATGCTGTCGTTAAGAGTCTGGAGGCCTTAAAAAATCGCACAGGTGTTAGGCTTTTTTAACACTGAGGTGTTATTTCTATTTTTGAAGAAACCTATGACATATCGCAATCCAACTCCGACGGTTGACATCATTATTGAGATGCTCGATCGCCCCCATCGCCCGATCCTCCTGATTGAGCGGCTCAATCCCCCCTATGGTTGGGCTATTCCCGGTGGCTTTATCGATTACGGAGAGAGGGTTGAAGCAGCGGCAGTGCGGGAAGCGCAGGAAGAAACTGGATTAATGGTTGACCTGGTGGAACTATTCCACGTTTACTCCGATCCCCAGCGAGACCCCCGGAAGCATACGATCAGTATTGTGTTGATTGCCACTGCCCAAGGCACACCCCAGGCTGGCGATGATGCCAAGGAAGTCGGAATTTTTGAACCATGTCAGATCCCCTCTAATCTCTGCTTTGACCACGACCACATCCTGCAAGATTATTTGCGCTACCGCAATGATAAATTGCGGCCCCAACTAGCTTCTGTGACCAAGGTCTGATGGTACCCTGGTAAGGGCTAACGACCTTTTCTATCTCCTGACTTCTGTCTCCTGACTCCTGTCTTCCCTTCTCTTAGGTTTCTATGACGCGCAAAGTAATTCAAACCACCCAGGCTCCTGCTCCCGTTGGGCCCTACAACCAGGCGATCGCGGCCTCTGGGCAGATGATTTTTGTTGCCGGCCAGATTCCCCTCGATCCTGCAACGGGGGCAATTGTTGGAACAGGGGACGTGGCAAAGCAGACAGAACAGGTGCTGGCCAATCTCAAGGCGATTTTGACGGCAGCGGGAGCCACGCTGGAGGATGTGGTTAAGACCGGCGTGTTCCTCAAAGACCTGAATGATTTTGTTGCCATGAATCAGGTCTACGCCCAATATTTCGCTGAAGACTCAGCCCCAGCTCGGGCCTGTGTGGAAGTAGCCCGCTTACCTAAAGATGTGCTGGTCGAGATTGACTGTATTGCGGTCATCGGCAACCGCTAAAATAGAGCCGTTATCCTTAAACCTGGCATTGTTGACATGACGACTGCAGCACCCAAAAAAACTCAGTATGAAGCGGTTATTGGCCTGGAGACCCACTGTCAACTGAAGACGGCAACTAAGATTTTCTGCAATTGCCCTACCAGCTTTGGTGGCACTCCTAACTCTCAGGTTTGCCCGGTTTGTATGGGTATGCCAGGAGTTTTACCCGTATTGAATCAGACGGTGCTGGAATACGCAGTTAAAGCAGGGCTGGCATTGAATGCTCAGATCGCTCCCTATAGCAAATTCGATCGCAAGCAATATTTCTACCCTGACCTACCTAAAGATTATCAAATTTCCCAGTATGACCTGCCTATTGCTGAGCATGGCTGGTTAGAGATTGAGCTGGTGGATAAAGAGAGCGGAACCCCGACTCGCAAGCGGGTTGGGATTACCCGCCTTCACATGGAAGAGGATGCCGGGAAACTGGTGCATGGAGGCAGCGATCGATTGGCCGGGTCTACCTACTCTCTGGTAGATTTCAACCGGACGGGAGTTCCTCTATTAGAAATCGTTTCAGAACCCGATCTGCGCAGTGGTCAGGAAGCAGCAGAGTACGCCCAGGAACTACGTCGCATCTTGCGTTATCTGGATGTGAGTGATGGCAATATGCAGGAAGGCTCTCTCCGGTGTGATGTCAATGTGTCAGTGCGCCCGGTGGGACAAAAAGAGTTTGGCACCAAGATTGAAATCAAGAACATGAACTCCTTTAACGCCATTCAACGGGCGATCGAGTACGAGATTGAGCGCCAGATTGAGGCGTTAGCGTCTGGTGAAAAACTGGTACAGGAAACCCGCTTGTGGGATGAAAATAACCAACGCACCACTAGCATGCGGGTCAAGGAAGGCTCCAGTGACTACCGTTACTTCCCAGAACCTGATCTGGGTCCCATCGAGGTCTCCCCTCAACAGTTGCAGGGTTGGCACTCTCAATTACCAGAGCTGCCCCACCAGAAGCGTCATCGCTACGAGACAGATTTAGGCCTCTCGGCCTACGACGCACGGGTGTTGACCGACGATCAAGCCAAGGCCCAATATTTTGAAGCGACGATCGCTGCCGGTGCCCCCGCCAAGCAGGCCGCAAACTGGATCATGGGAGACATCAGTGCCTACCTAAATGCCAACCCCAGTCTGGCAATTCATGATCTGGCTTTAACCCCAGAGGCTCTGGCAGAGTTAATCGGGTTAATTGACGCTAACACCATCAGCACCACTGCTGCTAAGACCGTCCTGCCCAAGCTTCTGACAGAGGGTGGCTCTCCCAGGCAACGGGTTGAGGCAGAAGGGCTGATCCAAATTTCAGACGCCAGCGTATTAGAACGCACGATCGCCGCGGTGCTGGAAGCCCACCCCAAAGAACTGGAGCAATACCGCAACGGTAAGACAAAAATGTTGGGCTTTTTTGTCGGGCAGGTGATGAAGCAAACTGGCGGTCGGGCTGACCCCAAACTCACCAATCAGTTGCTTGCTAAACGGCTGAACGGGTAGGTGAGTTAAAAGAACTGCGGGGGGGGAAAGGGAAATCCTGCTGGGGTAACTTTCACGAGGGTGCAATTCTGATGACATGGGAATGCTCATCCCTGGAGTCAGCGCTGCTAAGCGTTCCATCCAAAGCTACGACCCTATCCGAATGATTGAAAAAGAATTTATATGATTTTTACGGAGCGTCGTTAATTGTAGCAATTCTCTATACTTTTCTGGCATGACGTTCATGACTGATGCCTCTGGTGGCACATTTAATGTATCGGGATGCAGCCAAAAGCTAATTGATAGCATAGGTAGCGGCTCTCGGTTGAGTGTTTTAAGAGTGGGCTTTGATGGTCGTTTGATCCCAGTCCCTCTGGTGCAACCTTCTCACGGGTGTAGTGTATTCATGCAAGGGAGGTTAAAGTGCAGAAACGGTGTGACCGAAATCGCAAGCGATCAAAGCGGCGGGCTATTTATTGCCCCATTCATGCCTGTTATTTAGATAGCGTTAGCCCTAAATATCCACTATTTGCTGATCAGGCAGGGCAACTGCAGCAGCGCGGTGTAAATCGAAAAAGTGCGTTGATGTTAATCGCCACTCAGACTGCTGTTCCATTGCAAGGAGAATGGTTAGAAGCATTTTGGTGTGACCAATGCCAAGAAACAAACTGGTATCATGTGAGTCGCCAAGCAGGTGAACAAGCCTATACACTTCGCTTAGCTCCCTCCGCGTTGTGGCAGCAGGCCCAGGGCGTAACCTCCCCCTACGGAAATCCATCGGTGAGCGAGTTTACGCGGCGACATTCCCGCATGTTGAGTTATAGCGGTTTTCATCATTATTAATAACGAAAAGGGCTTGTAATTTAAGGCGAGAGAAACTCACCCCCAAGAATGGTTGAAACTGTTGTGAACTGGAGTTATTTCCCCCTAGGGCTTCCCGCCTTAAAATACACACCGAGATTTTTATTTCTGGGTTTAAGAGATGTATTTTGAGTTGATTAAGCCCAACTTTTTGATTTCCAGTTTATTGGAATATCATATTTGTTCCTATTAAGCGGAAGTTTCTAAAACTTCCCCCACATTAGACTCTAAATCAAATTTAATTACTTTCATGTTTCAAGGGCGGGCTTCGATGGTCGTTTGATCTCAGTCCCTCTACCACAACCTCCTTATAGGTGTAGTGTATCTATCTGTTATTTCTTTTTTTCAAGCTGTAGAGTCTCGATTGTTGAAAATCATGCCTAAAAAGCAATCATCCGATTCCCTGATTACTGACTTGCTCAGGCTCTTCCGCCACCTTCCTCGGCGTCGCCGTTTCCAACTGCTGGTTCTGTTAGTGCTTTTGGTCGCGAACTCCTTGAGTGAGATGGTGAGTGTGGGGGCGATCGTCCCTTTTTTATCGGTTCTGGGTAATGCCCAGGGGACACTACAGTCGCCCCGCTGGCAGCCTCTGCTGGGCCAGTTGCAGATTCAAACTCCCCAGCAATTGGTGTGGGCTACCGCCCTGGGGATTATTGCCGTAGTGGGGATAAACAGTGGGGTGCGATTACTGATCCTACACTTTCAAGGTCGGCTGATGGCGGCGATTTCAACCGAAATCAGCTGTCAAGTGTACAAGGTCGTTCTGTATCAGCCCTACAGTTTCCATGTGCAACAAAATAGCAGCGATCTGCTTCAGACCACTAGCCGTGATGTATACGAAGTGTCCACTCTTGTGGGTGTGCTGATGACATTTGCGCAATATATCTTAACGGCTCCAGCCCTGATCTCAGCATTGCTATTGATTGACTGGAAAATAGTGTGTAGCTTAAGTCTGGTTCTGGGTACAACCTACACGATCTTGTTCAACCAGCGCAAACGGTTGCTGCACCGAAACGGCACCCTGATGGCCGAAGCTAACCAGCAAAGGATAAAAGTGGTGCAAGAGGGTGCCGGTGGTATTCGAGATATATTGTTAGACAATTCTCAAAGTTTTTTTGAACGAGTCTATCGCCAAAATACCCGCATCTTGGCTCGGCTTGGGACTGCCAACGGTATCATTATAGGTTCTCCTGGCATTGTGATTGAGTTTGTTGCGATGACGGCAATCGCTCTGCTGACTCTGACCATGGGGCAGGGGGGAGACTTTAGCAGGGCAGTCCCAGTGTTGGGCGGTTTGACTCTCGGGGTGAAGCGGTTGCTTCCTACTCTGCAAGGTTTATTTGGCAATCTGGGTACGTTTCAGACCTTAAGGGCACCATTATCGCGAGTATTGGTGGCCTTAGAGCGACCCGTTGATCCGCTGATGCTGCGACCCGCGCCACCGCCCCAAGGGCTGGAACGGAATTTGCAGCTAGAGGGGGTGTGGTTTCGCTATAGCGCAGACAACGACTGGGTGCTGCGGGGTCTGGATCTGACCATTGCTGCCCGGACGACGGTCGCCTTTGTCGGGAGTACTGGCAGTGGCAAGAGCACTACGGCA
>JBJTUO010000267.1:0-31550 GCA_046080785.1 Leptolyngbyaceae cyanobacterium
AGTGTCAAAGTTAGCCAGCATTTGCACCATGGCAGAGTGAAGAAATGAATCAAGTAAATAAGCACTACCAGCGCGTAAAGTATCATTGTAAACAGAAATATCTACAAATATATGGGCATATTGGTTGCCATTATAAATAAGAAAATAAGTAACAGCCAAAATGCTTCCGATTAGCACTAATTGTAGGGTTTTAGAAAACAGTTTTGGATGGGACGCCCGATATGCAAACAAAGTGGCCGTTACACCCAATATCCCCAGGGGCAATAAACTCCAGGCTCCCAATAAAGCCGTTAAAAATGGCAACCCCATCAATACCAAACAGGCGACCGGGAGGATCCAGATGACATTAGTAATGTAGGGCCAAACCAAAGCCACCCCACCAAAAAATGCAACGGGGTAAACAGAAATACCCAACACCTGTCGCACAATATCAGGTTCCCAGGCCCGAAAGTGTAAAATCAGTAACCCTGTAACCAGGATGTAGACGGTAAACAGGAACGCCAATTCACTCACAACTTTACTATCTACAGTAAATGGCTTTTTACTTAAAGACTCTGAATGTAACATTGTTTGTTCCATGTCAATTTAAGAACCGTTATAGATTAATTTATGGAGTGAAATCGAAACCAAAGTTGTATATATGAGGTAGATAGGTGTAATTAATCATAAGAAGAGGAATCTAGAGTGTTGCCCTTAGACAGATAGGCTACTCGTTGCATCCCAAAAAACATTTTTTAATCATGATTTGCTTGATGATTATATTTAACAATTGAATCTATGACAAACATAGGTCTACCCTTTACTTCGTTGCTTATTCTACCAATGTACTCGCCTAAAATACCTATAAAAAAGAGTTGTATACCTCCCAAAAAAAACATACCAATAGAGATGGTAGCAAACCCAGGTATCTCCTGATTTGAAGTTATCCTCCACAGCAGAAGGGAAATACCATAAATTAAGGATAATATTGCTATAGTAAATCCTAAAAATGTAGCTAGTTTTAGTGGGACTTCACTAAAAGTAAAAATGCCATCCAGTGCTAGTTTCAATAATTTAGATAAATTATATTTAGGCTCTCCACCCCCTCTCACGGCCCTTTTATACTTAAAGGGGATTTGCTTGAATCCAGAATAAGCTCTCAACCCCCTTACAAAACGTTGACGCTCTGGCATGGAATTGATAACATCTACTACTCGACGGGTCATAATTCCAAAATCACCACTGTCTAAGGGAATTTCTAGGGGTGTGATCCATGCAAGTAATCTGTAAAACACAAAATAACTACTGCGTTTTAGAAAATTCTCTTTTCGGTGAGTTCGTACACCATAGATAACATCTGCTTCATTTCTTAACATTTCCAAAATCATTTCCGGGATTAATTCAGGTGGATCCTGCAAGTCTCCATCAATAACAGCAATATAATCCCCAGTTGAATATTGCAAGCCCGCTGTGACGGCTGCTTGGTGGCCAAAATTGCGACTGAAATGTATACCTATAAACTGTGGATTTTGACACAGTTTGTCGATCAAATCTTTACTTTCGTCTGTGCTACCATCATTGACCAGTATAAATTCAAATATAAAGTCTTTATTTGACTCTTGTAATGACTGCAACCTGTTAACCAAAATTGGTAAAACAAGACTCTCATTATAAATTGGAATAACAATTGAAACGCTTAAAGAGCTAAATTTGTCGGGCTTCATGGGTTTTATCTTTCTCCTGGAGTATACTGGTAAAATACCATTAGAGATGTACCGGAAATAAGCTGCGGAATAGACTCAACCCGACTTAGTTTATGTAACAAGTAATTCGCTAGTCTAGAGGGGGGTTTAAATCCTGAACTTATTGCTTGTTTTTTTGTATTTGTAAAAGATAAAACAAATTTGCGAAGCATGAGTAGAGGTAATAATGACATCCCCCAGTATGTCATAGCTATTTTTTTGCAGTTAAAACCTCTCTCCAGAAAACCAATTGAGCTAATATTATATCTTCTGAAATGGCCCTGTGCTAAATCATAATCAGAATATAGTAATTCTAGGGCAGGAACATTAATGGCAAGAATACCGTCTTTTTTGAGATGATACAAAACAGCCTCAATGAATTTACTTTGATCATCAACATGTTCTATGACATCAAAAAGAACAATTAAGTCATAGACATTCTTATATTCAGGATTCTTTTCATGAATATCATATAGAAATAAATTTTGCCCATGAATTGATTTTTTTAAGGCAACTTCATTTAAGTCAAAACCATCAACATTAATTCCACAATATTTGGAAAACTGATATTGCACTAATCCATGGCCGCAACCAATTTCAGCAATTTTTAAGTTTGATAAATTTAAACCTAACTTGCGGATGAGTTGACGGAAAACTTCAAATCGACGCCTCACCCAGAAATGGTCAGGTCTAGCAACATCAAACCAGTCATCGCCCATGCTGACAACACCAGGTTTGGAAAGATAAGTAATGCTGTTCTGGAAATGAGACATAGCTTAAAAGGTTAGTACTAAACTTCAAGTTGTTGCTTAGGGTTTCAGTCTAGGGTGATCACTCTGGATCTTTTCGGTTGATTTTGTATCATCAGTATCGCGTTTCCTAAACGGGTAAAATACGTCTGCTTATAGACCAGCAAGGCTTGTAGGGCTGGAAGTAAAGCGCTCTACCACCTAGTAGAACACTGAAAGTGCGTTTTGCTCAAGCATCAGTTGCTGCAACAGATTGAATCCAAATATGATGGAACCCTTCTTTTAACTTTACCGGTCTAACCTGTCTTACTCCGGAACGAATACACTAACTAAATTAAACTTGATAGAATCTTTGTAAGGGAGGAGGAAAAAAGTGAATAAAAAGGGTCATTTTACAAAATTGCTCAGCGATCGGCCCAATCCGGTAGAGCCGCCAGCCCCGATGGGGCACCAGCATCCGAGCCGTGTAGGGGTCTAAATTCATCACTTGGGCAAAGGCTTGAATTGCGGTGGGCCAATCCGATTCGGAGACTGTTTTTAACACTAAAAAGCCATCGGTTACAGGCCCATCCTCAGACCCAGGTGAGCTCAATTGATCGATTGATTCAGCTTTGTCGATCTCCCCTGACTGCTGCCCTTTTTTGGCGATCGTCGTGCGTTGCATGCCCTGCCGAGCCTGACTCACCAACTTAGGGGTGGCCGTCTGCCGCAACAACCTACGATAGATTGTTTCTGCCGCATCCAGCTTGCCGCTAATTTCTTGCAATCGAGCCACATAAAACAGAGCCCAGGGGTTTTCAGGCGATTGCTTTAGCAAAACCTTTAACAGGCGGGCTGCTGTCGGGTAGTCTTGGCGATCGAAGGCGGCAATAACCTGATCTAGCATGGGAAAGGCAGAAAGAAAAAGTATTCTTACATCATAAGTACCTAGTAAACTGGCGCTCAAGACTGTAGCTGAGTGAAAGTTTCAGATCCAAACCCCGGTTGGGTTTCCAATGGTTTTGTTAGCGGTGGTATCAGTAATCTCGGCCTCTGCCCCTAGGCTGGGTGATTGATAAACCGTTAACATGGATTATTCACAAACCCCTCAATTATTGGCTGTCATTCCCGTGCAAACGGGAATCCAGGTTGGGCAACTTCTACCAGGGTGGATTCGCGCCTACGCGGGAATGACGGAAGTTTAGTTACCTCATGAATTATGCAGGTTAAACCAGTGATCAGGCGCTTTGGAAACACCTGGTCACTGATTGCTGCCCACTCTGGGCTGTATGGTTCTTAGTAGAGAAAGTTCATCGGCGGAGATGTACGAGAACCCTTACTATTCCGGGGGGTAAGGTGGGCAGTGCCCACCCTACGAGGATTTAGGCTTCGGTTTCGGCGGCTTCGCCCTTACGCTTGCGCCAGGCGGCAATGCCCATACCGATTAAGCCGGGGAGCAACGCTGGCGTGGGCACAACGGTTGAATTTTGGGCATAGGATAGGTTATCAGCATCATAAGCTAGATCACCACTTCCTCCAACGCTAAAAGTCGCCTCTGTAAAGGGGGTATCAGAGATGAATCCTAAAAAGCCATTTCCACCTCCACCAAGTGCATTTGCGATGTTGATGGTTTGGCCAGCAATTGTGACTTGCAAACTCGCCGCACCACCACTAAACGTATTAAACCAATCTGCTCCAAACCCTCTAGTACTTGTTGGGAACGTCCATTTGATCTGTGTGTAAAATGGTGAGGTTGCGCTCGTAGTGAGGCCCCCATTGTAAGCTCCACCAACTACCTGGTTAACACCGAATTGAGTGTTAGGAGATCCATCACTGAGTACACCATTAGCGAAGATAATACTGTCAGCATCTGGGATAACAGCATTAAACTGCTCTGGGGGCGAGGCAGACCATCCCAAGCCGCTTAAAGCACTTTGCCAATTAGCGCGATCGGTATAAGTGATTACTGCTGCCTCTGCCGGGGCAGACACAGTACTGATGGCGACGGTGGCGGCACCAGCGGCGAGCATCGCTTTGGTTGCCAATGACTTGATCATGATTGAAAAATTCCTTAATTTTTTGAGCAGTAGAACGGTTTAGGAAGGGCATAGCACCAAAAAATAAATAGTTGCTGTGTACCATTTGGTACAGTGCCCTGATTGTTTATGTAAAATGCACCTAAAATCTAATACGCACTAATGCGTAGAGCGTTTGGCGTAAAACCGGTCTGACAGCATGACCAGGTTTCCCTGGCAGATCCGTCATTTCCGTGGATGTACGTAATTGCAAGTGTAAAAAGTGCGGGGGGTGGCAATGTTTTTGCTAGGGGTTTATGATCAATTTATTAATGTTAAGAAATGCAGTGGCTGGAAGAAATGCAGTGGCTGCCGGTCAGAGCTTTAGGCCTCAACATCAGCCCACAACCAGTGCGTAACGACTCAGATTGAGCACTGAGTCAAATCTGCCCTCAGCTCCCCCCTGAATAGGGCAAAATAGACTGGAATAAATGCTAAGCAGTCAATGACCCAACCCCCACCCCCCCGCCGTCCTTCCCAGACCTTGATCGGGTCTATTACTCAGGCGGTTCAAACGGTTCAGGCAAAGATCAATTTCTCTAAATTAAAGCTTAAGGCTGGTGCCAAAGTACCGGAGCTATGGGTGCAGGATGCCAACGCTGCCAGGGCAGAAGTCTACCCCCTGCTGGGCGATCGCTATGTGCTGGGCCGCAGTTCTAAATCTTGCGACATTGTAGTGCGAAACCCGGTGGTGAGCCAGGTGCATGCCTCCCTCAGTCGGCCAGCAGCCCGGTCTGGCCTGAGCGCCCTGTTTCGCGCCCCATTTGTGCTGAAAGATGAAAACTCTACGAATGGGATCTTTCGCGGCAAACGGCGGATTCAAACGACAACCCTGCGGCACAAAGATATCTATACCCTGGGGCCACCGGAATTGGAAGCTGCTGTTCGCATCCAGTTTCATAACCCACCGCCCTGGTATACAAAGGTCTGGCAATATAGCGTTTATGGGCTTGGTGGCGTGGCAGCCCTGACGGCTCTGGCGGTGCTGCTAGAATGGCAGAGGTTTTCGGTTGCGCCCCTACCAAATTCGGTGCAGGGCCCCGTGATTGTCTATGCCAGGGATGAAGAGACGCCCCTGCGCCCACTGACCAATCGGCCCCATACCGAGTTTCGCAGTTTGTCTGAGTTTTCGCCCTACCTGTCGAAAGCCGTGCGGGCTTCCGAAGATTCTCGCTTTTACTGGCACATGGGGGTCGATCCGATCGGGGTGGCACGGGCCTTTGTGGCCAATATTCGCGGCGGTGGCATTCGAGAGGGCGGCAGTACCCTGACCCAACAACTGGCTCGCAATATATTCCGTAGTTACGTGGGCACCGACGATACCCCAGCCCGTAAGTTGCGCGAGGCGGCGGTCGCCCTCAAGTTAGAAGCCGTCTACAGTAAAGACGATTTGATGCTGACTTACCTAAATCGAGTCTACCTGGGCAACGCAGTCTACGGGTTTGAAGATGCAGCTCAGTTTTATCTGGGCAAGTCTGCTAGAGATCTGGATTTGTCAGAGGCCGCCACCCTGGTGGGGATATTACCTGCCCCCAACCGCTACAACCCAGTGCGGGATTATCAGCAGGCGATCGCACAACGCAATGGCGTGATTCAACGCATGCTGGAACTGGGTATGATCAGCCCAGAAGAAGCCAGTCGGGCCAGACGATCGCGGATTGAGGTCAACCCCAAGGCCAAGGAAGAACTGGGCAGCACCCGCGCCCCCTATTTTTATGACCAGGTGTTTGCAGATCTCCAGTCTCTTTTGGGAGAAGACACCGCCCGAGAAGGCAATTTTATTGTGGATACGGGCCTGGATTTGAATCTTCAAGCCAGGGCAGAGGCGGCGCTACAAAATGCGATCGCCAGTCAGGGGGCGGCAAACACTGTAACTCAGGGGGCGATCGCCACGATCGATGCAAAGACGGGGGAGGTTGTGGCTCTGGTGGGAGGGGTAGACTACGGCCAGAGCCAGTTTAATCGCGCTACCCAAGCCCTGCGACAACCCGGTTCGACGTTTAAGGTGTTTACCTATACGGCAGCCCTCGATCAGGGCATCTCCCCCGCCACTGCCTACTCCTGCGCCCCCTTAAACTGGAAAGGTCAATATTTTGAAGGCTGTCGCGCTGGCGGTGGGGCCATGGCCATGGATAGCGGCATGGCTCAATCAGAAAATGTGATCGCCCTGCGGATTGCCCAGGATATCGGGCTCAGTTCTGTGGTCAATATGGCCCGCAGAATGGGGATCACTTCTGACTTAAAGGCTGTCCCAGGGCTGGTGTTAGGCCAGAGCGAGGTGACGGTTTTGCAACTGACAGGTGCCTTTGCAGTGCTGGCCAATGGCGGCTTGCGCAATCGCCCTTCCACAATTCGGCGGGTGCTAGATGGTAGTGACTGCAAAAATCCAAACGACGCCCGCAGTTGCCGTCTCATTTATTCTGCCGAGCAGGACAGCGAGCATAATCAGCCTGCCATCAAACCAGAAGTGGCAGATCAAATGACAGCCCTATTGCGAGGTGTGGTGCAATCAGGAACGGGCCGTAACGCTGCGATCGGGGGGGGCGAAGCGGGTAAGACCGGCACCACAAACAACAATGTGGATCTATGGTTTGTCGGCTATATCCCGAATCGCCTGGTAACAGGAATCTGGCTGGGCAACGACAACAACGACCCGACCTCTGGCAGTAGTGGGATGGCGGCAAAACTCTGGGGTGACTATATGGGGCAGGTGACCCGCTAACCTCTTTTGGAAAAACTCAGCGTTGATTTAGTTTTTCTTTTGCCGCCGCTAAGGCCTGCCGCACCTGGTCAAAGCCTGTCCCCCCCACGCTGTTTCTGGCTGCAACGACTCGTGCAGGAGCGATCGCCTCGTAGATATCTGCCTCAAAGGCCGGGTGCAGAGCTTGCCATTCTTCTAGGGTCAAATCTTTGAGCAGCTTGTCTTGCGCCAGGGAGGTTTTAACAACTTTGCCCACCAGGTTATAGGCTTCCCGGAAGGGAACCCCCCTGGCGGCCAGGTAATCTGCCACATCTGTTGCGTTAGAAAAATCTTCTGCCACGGCGGCCTGTAACCGGGCCACCCGGAAAGATAAACCCTCTTGCAGCAAAATCGTCATAGCTTCCAGACAGCTTTGAACCGTAATCACCGCATCAAACAGGGCTTCTTTGTCTTCTTGCAGGTCTTTGTTGTAAGCCAGGGGAAGCCCCTTCATCAAAACTAGCAGGGCTTGCAGGTGACCAAACACCCGCCCGGTTTTGCCGCGCACCAGTTCTGGAACGTCTGGGTTCTTTTTTTGCGGCATGATGCTGGAGCCAGTAGCGCAGCTATCTTTAAGTGTGACAAAACTAAACTCCTCCGACGCCCAGAGAATCACTTCTTCTGAGAGGCGGCTGAGATGCACCATGATCAGGCTGGCCCCACAGAGAAATTCGATCGCAAAATCCCGATCGCTGACGCCATCCAGACTATTGGCATAGACGCCCCCAAAGCCCAGTAACTCTGCCGTATAGTGGCGATCGATGGGGAAGGTCGTTCCCGCCAGGGCACCGCTACCCAGGGGAGAGAGGTTAACCCGCTGGTAAATTTCACCCAGGCGTTGCCAGTCTCTCTGGGCCATCTCAAAGTAGGCCAGCAGATGATGGGCCAGACTTAAGGGTTGGGCCCGTTGCAGGTGAGTATATCCGGGAATCAGGATTTCTACGTGCTGTTCAGCCAGGGTCAGCAACACGCTCTGAAACGATCGCAGTTGGGCCTGAATCTGCAAAATTTGATCCCGCAGGTAGAGGCGAGTATCGGTGCCTACCTGGTCATTCCGAGAGCGGGCGGTGTGTAGCTTTTTACCCACATCGCCCACCAGATCAGTTAACCGACGCTCAACCGCAAAGTGCACATCTTCTGCGTCAATACCGGGGTTAAATTGCCCTGCCCGATACTCCTGCCGCACTTGCTCTAACCCTGCCACCAATTGATCTCCTTCTTCAGGCGCAATGATGCCTGTGCGGGCCAACATGCGGGCATGGGCCTGGGAGCCGGTGATATCGTACTCAATCAGGCGAAGATCAAAGCTAATGCTGGCGTTAAATCGGGCGATCGCAGGGTGCAATGCCGACTCAAACCGTTGACTCCAGGTTGATGCAGGATCAGCAGTCGATGAAGATTGGAAGTTGGTAGTCATTAGCCGTAGGTCGTCAGCGATCGAAACAGGTATCCCACAATTAACCCAATTAGGAAGGCCCATAACTGCCCTGTCCTAATTAAACCGTTGAACCAGCGCTGCACATCCCCAGCCAGGTCAGTTTGCTTAAACTGAGCAACCAGGTCAGCTTGACCATGAAAAATAGATAGATCAAGGTGGAACAGTTGGGAAACACCCAACCCATGACTGTGACCCAGCAACCAGGTTGTTACATCATGAATTATGCCAAGTTCCATCACGGTTGTCTCCAACGCTGATAACAAGAGACTGCTGGTTACCCTAGGAAAACAACAGCACTGAAAGCATACCAGAAATTTTCCAGAACCGCTTATTCAGGTTTGATTTGCATCACAATCAGGGTCATATCGTCTGAATTGCGATTTCCAGAGCCAATAAAGGCCTGCACCCGATTGTAGAGATAGTCCAAAATGGCCTGTGCTCCTTGAGTATGTTGACAGGCCCAGGCAAAGGCATGGGTTAAATTTTCTTCATCAAACCGTTCACCATTTTGGTTGGCCGCATCAGTAAAGCCATCGGTGTAATAGATCAGAGTATCCCCAGGGCAAAGTTGAACTTGGGCATCCTGATACTGAGTATCGGCATCTAACCCGATTAGCATACCGGGTGTATCGAGGCGCTTAATCGTGCGAGTGGAGGCCTGCCAGAGGAGGGGAGGGTTGTGGGCCGCATTGCTATAGGCAAGGGTGTGCGTCTGAGGGTCGTATTCTGAGTAAAACAGGGTGACGAAGCGGTTAGAGTTTTCTAGATCGGCATACATGACTCGATTTAAGTGCTGTAAGATGCGGGCGGGGGAGTGACCATTCAGTACCTCCGCTCTTAACATGCCACGGGTCATGGTCATGATCAGGCCCGCCGGTACCCCTTTGCCCATGACATCGCCGATCGCAAGGCTCCAGCGACCCTGGGCACTGCCCATTTCCTTGCGAGACCGTATCTGGTCATAACTGGCGGGAATGAAATCGTAGTAGTCTCCCCCTACCCGGTTGGCTGTCTTACAACAGGCGGCCATCTCCACCCCGCGAATGGTAGGGCACTGACGAGGCAACAGGCGCAGTTGAATCTCGGCCCCAATTTCCAACTCTCGATCAAGCCGTTCTTTTTTACGCAACTCAGCAGAGAGCTCATCATTTTCGATCGCCACTGCAGTTTGATCTGCCACCAAGCGGACGAGCTTTTGCCTGGTTTCAGTCCAGGTGTACTGGGGGTCGCGGCTAAATACGTAGAGGCGACCCCGCTCGGCATTTTTGACCAGAATCGCGGTGCCAAAGATTTGCACATCAGCCCCCATCTGTAGACTCAGCTCGTGATCCAGGGCGGCGATCGCCGTGGGGGTGAGCGCCACGATGCCCTTCGGCGGCGTGGGTGCCAGGGTTGCTGTGAGTTGGCGGGTGACCCGCTCCATGGCCCGTTGCACATCCTGGCCCCATTGACCATCTTGACAATGCAGCCGTTCTAAGCGCACCTGACCGTTGGGTTTAAATAGAAAGAGTACCCCCCCGTCACAGTCTGTTACCCGACTGGCCATCAGAGGAATCAGTTCTAGAAACTGGTTGAGATTATTAAAACTACGGAGGGCAAACCCTAGGGAACTCAACAGGTCTTGAATCTTATGCTGTTCTCGATTTAGCCGTGCCACCAGCTCTTTCAAGGCAAAAACTGGCGTGATGTTAGGGGATGCCCCAGTGGCACTGGAGCGATCAGTGGGTTGAAATGGCTGTCGAGGGAGAGGCACAGCAGTCATGGATGTGAACAAGAAGGGTAAATTCGGTAATTGAGTTGTGTCTGACAGGGGATGGCTAATTATCGCCTGAGAGTCTTAACTTAAAACTCACTTGCCCGACAGAGCTAAACAAAGATAACCGATCTCTAGGAAAAGCTACCAATTTTCCCAAGAAATTCTGAAACCGCTATCCAGAGAATCCTCAATTTCCTGAATCGGGGTCAGAACTGATCCTGAATCATGCAGATTTGTTTAACCGAGCTTAGCAGATACAACACACCCTGGTTGCATGGGTGGCAAATTCCTTGCCTATTCTTTGAAGATTACATGACAGACGGGGCAGCTAACCGCTGAGCAGCGCTTCCACAAACTCAAAACTGGAAAATGGCCGTAGATCCTCAATTCCTTCCCCCGCCCCGATAAATCGGATCGGCAAGCCTAGCTGCTGGACGATCGCCAAGGCAATGCCTCCCCTAGCGGTGCCATCCAACTTGGTGAGAACAACCCCGCTGAGTTTGGCGGCTTCTGAAAAAACTTCAGCCTGACGCAAGCCGTTTTGTCCCAATGTGGCATCCAGAACTAATAGGGCCTCAATTTTGGCATCAGGGGCTTTTTTATCGACGATGCGGCGGATTTTGCTGAGCTCATCCATTAAATTTTTCTTGTTTTGCAAGCGTCCAGCGGTATCCACTAGCAGTAACTCGGTGCCCCTAGCCTGGGCTGCCGCAATCGCATCAAAGACGACAGCGGCGGGGTCGGTATTCTGACCGGGATTCGCGATCACTTCCACATTGCTGCGGCGGCCCCACACCTTGACCTGCTCTACCGCCGCCGCCCGAAAGGTATCTGCTGCCGCGATCAGGCAGTTGTAGCCAGACTTTTGAGCCAGATGAGCCAACTTGCCGATCGTCGTCGTCTTGCCAGCCCCATTGACCCCAGTCATCAGCCAGATATTAAGTTGGTCTTTTTGAGGAGCAAACCCGCCATTTTGCGATGCTTGCAAGGGGGCATCCAACATATCCCGCAAGATTTGCTTTAAATAGGTAATAGCTGCATCCGGCGGCAACGCGTCGTTCTTTACCTTGGTCTCCAGGGCCGCAATGATTGCATCTGTCGCTTCTACCCCCACATCAGCCTGGAGCAGGGCGGCCTCAATTTCAAAGACGGCGTCCTGGTTGAGCGGCCCCTGCCCGACGATCGCCTTCAGTTGATTGACCAGCCCCCGGCGCGTCTTATCCAAGCCCTGGCGTAGCTGCTTCAGCCAGGTAATTTCTTCAAGCGAGATTTCGTCGGGTCGGAGGCCCTGGGCCGCCAGAATTTCGGCAGACCAGAGAAAGCCTTCGTCTAAGGTCAGTTCTGCCTCCAGGGATGTAGGCCCAGATTTAGTCTGAAATGGGCTTACAGGAGTCGGTTGAGTGATTTCTGACGAGGCTGGCGGGGCGGCTGGCGTGGTATCGACGATCGCAGTTTCCCGCAATTGTTCTAACCGGGTCAAGCGATCGGCCTCTGCCTTGGCCCAAAAAGGCAGGGGTGCGGCAGGTTGGGGCGGTTCTGTAGGGGCTTCCGCGACTGCGGAAACCGCTTCTGACTCGGTTAACGCAGCAACGGTGGTAACTTCCTCTACCTCCGGCTCACAGGTGAGATCAGCCGATTCTGACACCAGTGGGGTTTCTGCTGCCGTCACTACCGTTTCGTCCATTGGGGGGGCTGGTGGGGCAGATTCCTCACCCTCAGGGGTTGGCGGTTCCGACGCCTCCATTTCCGCAGCAGCGATCGGTTCTGACCCTAGCGCTGCTGCGCTTGCCGGTGTGCCCTCTTGCTGTTGCCGCTTTTGAATGGCTTGATAGGCGACCTTGGCCCAGTTCAGATAATCTTCTTGGCTGGTCGCTGCCGCATCGGGCTGTTCAGAAGCCTGTTCCGGCTGCTCTACTTGTTTTTCTGGTTGTTTTTCAGGTTCTGCTTCCTTTTCTTGATGCCGCCGAAACCAGTCGAAAGCCATCGATTTCACCCAACTCCGCTATAAAAACTCTAGCACTCTAACAACTACGACGGTTTTGAGCTGGTCTTTTGTGAGCCTTGAGCTTGATCTACAACCCGGCGCAGAACGCCGTTAATAAATCGATGCCCTTCTTCGCCACTATAACGTTTAGCCAGCTCAACAGCTTCATTAATTGCCACCCGATCAGGAATGCCTAGGTACAGCATTTCGGTAACAGCAAGTCTCAAAATATCCCGATCAATCCAAGCAATGCGAGACAGTTGCCAATCGACCATAGCCTGGGAGAGGTCGTTGTCGATCTGCTCACGGTTGGCTTTTAAGGTTTGAATCAATGTCAAAGCATAATCTCTTACGTCTTGTTGATTGGTCAACTGAATGAATTCTGGCACCTCCATGGCCAGACTGAGACGGTTAATCGCGGTCTGGGTCAGATTGATCGCCTCCGTCACCATTGCCCTGGCACTTTTGACATCGGCAGAGCGGGTTTGGCTGGTTAACAACCGGGCATTTCCCTGCTGTAAGTCAGCTGAAGCTGACTCTAGGGCGTCTTGGGCTTCGGTCGTTAAGGTGCGAACAGCAGCAATCAAGACATCCTGTAGTTGTTTGGCTTCTATTTTTTCAGATTTGGCCGGTAACTGACTGATACTTAAAAGCGCCAGTTCACGAGCGATGCGGCGGGGTTGCATAGGAGATCAATAGGATTAATCCTCTTCCAGGACGATCGCCCGACGAGGTTTTTCAGGAAACAAATTAAAGGGCCGTTTCGTTGAAGCGGGTAATGAAGTCACAGCAGCAGAGGCATCTGGGGTGACCAACCCCCCAGAAATGACGACCTTAAACGCATCTTCGATCGGCATGGCAAGGTCAATTACATCATTTTCTGGGATAACAGCATACCAGCCTGTAGTTGGGTTGGGGGTAGTCGGGATAAACACGCTCAACATGGGAGTGGAAAAGTGAGTTTGAAACTCACTGCTCATGGTTCCTGTGACAAACCCGAGGGACCAGACCCCTGGACGGGGATACTCTACCAGCACAACCCGACGAAAACGATCGCCAGAGTCTTTTAGCAAGGTTTCCAGTAATTGCTTTAAGGATTTGTAGACCGTCCCGGCCAGTGGAATCGCCTGCAATAGGCGCTCCCCCACATCCAGCATCCAGCGCCCCACAATATTACGGGCCATTAAACCAATGAATAAAATGCAGGCCAGGGGCACCGCTAACCCGACCAGCAAATTTAGTAGATTTACCAGCACTGGGTTCAGACCATCAAAAGGGTTGAGCTGGTTTGGGATGCGCGTCAGAAAACTAATCACCCAACTGGCGATGACAAAGGTCAGCCAGATGGTAGTTGCCAGGGGAATGACCACCAACAGACCAGCAATCAGGTCATTCTTAAGGTCTTGTTTTAGTCGTTGAAGCACGGGCATCCGATCTCCTTAAGGGGGATGGGTAGGGTAAAACAACCCTATAGCGATGATGGCAGCTAAAGCGCAGAGATAAAATCCCCTGGGGATCACCTGAGATCAGGGAGATCACCAGCGCCCCGGACTCAGTTAAGGCTTACTGTTAAAAATAAATGCTCTGTCAAGGGCAAAGCAAGATTCTTAACAGCCTTTCTTTTATTTTAAGATTTACTACATTTTATATAAAAAATGAGCAGAAAATTCAGGGAAAACCGTGGAAGGTTATAAAAAAGGGTTGTTCGCAGACCGGTCCCATCGCAGGCCGACCCAGCCAATCAAGGCAAAGCCGATCGCCAGCAGCAGACTATTGAGGCCAGTCCGCATCCCCGATCGCAACGCATTTTGACGGGTCTGTTCCGTTAATTCCTGTTTCCGTTTATTAATCCGATCCAGTTCTTGCTTGCGTTGCGGGCCAACCTTGGCTTCCAGGGCTTTTGGGTCAGACTTGAGCTTGTTTAACTGTTCTAACTGCTGTCTGGCCTGAGTTTCTTGCTCACCCGACAATTGACCGCTCTTGAGTGCCTGATCGACCATCGCCATTTGCATGCCCAACTGCTGCTGCACCTGGGCATCAATTTGTTTCTGGGCATTCTCTGCTTCCTGACTAATCTGCCGCACCTGGTTGTCTGCTACTGATTGGGTGCTAGAGATGTTAGAGGGAATCAAAATTAAAAACAAGAGCCCAAGGATGCTGGATAGGATCAACGCCGCCAACCGCAACCCGCGGCCCGGATGGGTTGCCCCATCTGAAGCATCCCCAGTTGCCTGTATCCAAAACCCAGTAAATAAAAGCGCCAACCCAACCATGGCGATAAAGCCGCGCTCGACTAACTGGGTGGTAAAGGTCAGTAGCCACTGACTGTCTTGAAATCGGGCTGTAGCTAGCAAGACAACCACGTCTAAAAGAAACGACAGAATCAGTAGAACGCCAACCAGCTTGAGGATAAAAGCCGCCAGAGGGGAGTAATTGAATGCTTTCATAGGGGGGTAACCGTTATAGGATAGGCAGGAGGAGGCACGCCACCTTATTAGTAAACCACGTTAGGAAGGTGATTTTTTGAAGGGATATCAACCCTCAAAAAATTCTCAACAGATCACCCGTCAACCCTATCTCTAGATACTTTAATCTATGCATCGGATTCTAGAAGTCTTGCCAGATCAATCTACCCTGATTAACCGGGCTTGCGAGATTGTGGTGTCAGCCATTGAGCAGTCCATCTCAGAGCGAGGAATTTGTACCCTGGCCCTGGCCGGCGGCGGTACGCCCAAACCTCTGTATGGGCAGTTGGCAACTCAAGATCTGCCCTGGTCAGCCATTCATATTTTTTGGGGAGATGAACGCTACGTCCCCCCCCATCATCCCGATAGCAATCAACGGATGGCCCGCCTAGCCTGGCTAGATCAGGTGCCTATCCCTCCAGAAAATATCCATGCCATGGCGACGGATCAACCTGATCCAGTAATTGCCGCTAATCAACAAGAGACCGAGATCCGCCAGTTCTTTCAGGTTCAACCACCAGCGATCCCCGTCTTTGACCTGATTTTATTAGGGATTGGAGACGATGGCCACACCGCTTCCCTGTTTCCTCACACGGCGGCTTTAGCAGTGCGCGATCGCCTGGTGACTGTAGGGCATAAAGATGGACAGCCCCGTCTAACCTTTACGGTGCCCCTGATTAATGCAGCTAGAGGTGTCTTGTTTCTGGTGGCCGGAGCCAGCAAAACCCATGCTTTGGCTGAGATTTTGGCTACCGATGCCGATGCCATGACCTACCCTGCCCGCTTGGTTCAACCTGAGGGTACCCTTTGGTGGTTATTGGATGCGGCGGCCGGGGAGAATATCGAGAGGTCTTAATTAGTTGAATAATCATTGGCAGTCTTGAAAGACTTCCCCTATTATGATGCTGTTAGTTAAAGAACCACTATGATTGTTTGTCCGAATTGCAATCATCAAAACCCAACTGGAGCAATGCAGTGTGAAGCCTGCTATACCCCCCTGCCGGAGTTGACCACCTGTCCCAGTTGTGGAGCATCTGTTCAATCTGATGCCAGCTTTTGTGGGCAGTGCGGCTTTAGTCTGCTTCCTGCTGTCAGTGCTGTCGAGCAAAGTCCTCCCCTACCAGTGGCCACAATCCCTCCTCTGATACCGCCAGAGCCGCTATTAACCCCCGACCCCATTGCTGTCGGTGCTACACCTGCTAGTGACCTGGAACCCAGCCCCGTCTCTACTGGGGCAGGGTTTTCTCCGCTATCACCGGCGGTAGAAACGGCGGCGGCATCGATCAGTCAACCAACTTTACTACAACAGCCAGCGGCGTGCCTTTTACATTTACAGACCAATACCCCTGTAGAGTTACCCCCCCATTTGAGCGTGATTCACATTGGTAAGCCCAACGATCGGATCCCTCCTGACATCGATGTCTCCGGGTTTCCAAGTTCCGAGATTGTCTCTCGCATTCATGCAGATATGCGCGTCGAGGCTGGGGCCTATTACATTGAAGATGTGGGTAGTTCCAACGGCACCTATGTGAATAATGCGCCCCTGCCAGCCGGAAACCGTCATCGTTTACGGGCAGGCGATCGCATCTCCCTCGGTAAGGGAGACAAGGTTACATTCTTATTCCAGATGAGTTAATCTTGCCTGCTTGTCTGCTTCCGTTGCACCACTTTACCTCCACTCCCATGGCCGATTAAGTGATTAAGATTAGCCTCTTGCATCCAATCCAACCTAGTCCTGTACAAAACTGGACGTTTGATGAGAACGAGTCCGTTATTCGGATTGGGCGGGCGACTGATAACCATGTCATCTTATACAGTGCTGTGGTTTCTCGGCATCATGTGGAACTACAGCGGACAGATCAGGGCTGGAGCGTGATCAATCTTGGTGCCAATGGCACTTATTTGGAGGGGCAGCGCATTGATCAGGTGCCTTTAACTGATCAATTGATCATCCGTCTGGCCCGATCTGGGCCAAACTTACAGATTTGTCTGCTTCCTACTCCGATCGTCCCAGGGGCAGAGCCTGACCAGCCTGAGCTAGGGCAACCAGGGGCATCGACTCAGTCGCATCAAACCCAAGAACTAAAGCAGGAAGTAGAGCCGACCTACCGGCTCGCTGACTCCCAGGAAGAAGAGTGGCAGGTTGCGGTACAGGAGGCTGAAGTTTCCCCTAAATCCATCACTTCCCAGCCAGATCCCGCCCTGGGACAATCCCTATCCACCAGTGAGACCCCCGCTTCAGCCCAGCCTGATCTGGAGTTGAGCGGTCAACCCTTACGGGCAATCTCCCCAGCGACCCAATCCGTCGGTAGGGATGCTGGCAGATCCTGTTCCCATCCCCGCCGCCAAGCTGGCATGCTATTCTGCATTGATTGTGGGCAACCGCTGCAAATCTTCAAAACACTGGGGCCCTATTCGCTGATTAAACCGCTACAGTCAGGTAATGTGACAACGACTTACCTGGCTTGGCATGCAGGAGAGCGCTACTGGGTAACGACGGTAAACCCGCCCTGGTTAGATCAGTCTGAAGTGATCCAACATTTTGAGCGTCAGGCGCAGCCCTTACTTAGCCTCACCCATCCTAGCCTGCCTCGCTACCAGGGGTATTTTGTTAGCAATACCCAACCTTATCTGGTGATGCATGAAGTGCCAGGGCAATCGCTCAACCAGCGAGTTAAAGACCAAGGGCAGCTTCGCCTTGCTGATGCGATCGCAGTCATCCTCCAGGTTTGCGATGTTTTAGCCCATTTGCATAGTTACACGCCTGAGATTGTGCATGAGTCAATTTGTCCCGACTCCTTGATCCAGTCGCCCTCCACTTTGGCCTCAACGCCGATTACCCTGACGGGTTTTGCTTCATTGCGCTCCTGGCAGCCAGGGGCACCGCTGGCAACAGAAGGCTATACTGCGCCGGAAGTTTATCAGGGGGAGAGTTTACCGGCATCCGATCTCTACTCCCTGGGGCCAACCCTGATTTATCTGTTGACTGGTACCGATCCCCGTACATTTTATGCTCAGGCCGATCAGGGATTTCGCCTGTATCCAGAAAAGTTGTCTGGCGTCTCATCCGACCTGGTAGCGGTGTTGTATCGATTGACTAACCCCCATCCAGAAGACCGCTATGGAAGTGCGCAGGAAGTGGCGGCAGCATTGAGACAGTTAAACGTCAGTTAGAGGATGCTTTAAAAGCCTGGCTCTCTGTCACCCTGGCGACTGAAGTCGCGGCTATACAGAGAAAACCTGCCGCCGCAGGTTACTGAAAACCTTGATTTTATTGAGTCCGCCTCGGCGGACTTTGTTAGTTTAGCAGCGGTTTTAACCGCCGGATACTTTTCAAACGCCCTCTTACCATGGCGATTTTAAGGCTCCAAAACCTTAATCAGGATGCGAATCAGACTTTCTAGATCATCTGGGACTCGGTATAGGGTTAATCCTTGTTGGATTTGCTTTTGCTCCCGGTGCAGAATGCCAAATTGCCAGATATCGCCTGTAGAAACGGCTCCTTGCAAGATAGGCTGTTCGTTGTCTATCCACTTGTCGAGGGCGATTAGCTCGACCGCAAGTTGGGTAAAGCCTCTGGCCAAGTCAGCATTTTTTGCTTCAATGACTAGTAGTTTCCCAACAGAATAAAGGTAATAGTCGAGAGAACCTTTTAACTGGTCGGTGACAGTAAGGGGATATTCAAGACGGAGTTGGGCACGGGTATAGTGCACCACGTCCAGCAAAAGGGGCGCGATCAGCAGCTCGCGGCGGGCGGCTTCACTCGTAAGGCTGATGTAGGGGAGGCTTTCTTGAATGCGGGTTTTAAGGTCATCGAGGCGATCGAGGTCTGCGGTGGATTGGGGTAAGGTGAGGAGCGATCGCTGAAGGGTATATCCAAATTCTGCCAGAATGTCTTCTGGCTCATAGGTCATTTCAAAATATTGACGGAAGGTATAAGATTGTCCGGGCTGGAGAATAGCAGGTCTGGTCATAAATCTTGCTTTTAAGAATGAATATTTATTAATTGCAATGCCGCCTCCAGGGTATCTGCTTCCTGGGGTGGCTTGTCTCTACGCCAACGCAAGATTCTGGGAAAGCGCACGGCAATGCCTGACTTATGACGACTCGATCTGGCAATGCCCTCAAACCCAATCTCAAAGACATGGAGCGGTTCCACCGATCGCACCGGCCCAAACTTTTCTCGTGTATGCCGACGAATCCAACGGTCTAATTCCTCAATTTCCCGATTATCCAAGCCAGAATAGGCTTTCGCAAAAGACACCAATTCTTCACCGCGCCAGAGGGCAAAGGTATAGTCTGTAAACAAATTGGCCCGTTTGCCACTCCCTGCCTGGGCATAGATCAAAATGGCATCGAGAGACATGGGGTTTACCTTATATTTCCACCAATGGCCCCGTTTACGCCCTACTAGGTAGGGGCTATCCACCGCCTTGATCACCAATCCTTCCGCTCCTTGCTGGCGAGATCGTTCCCGGAGCTGCTGCAAGTCTTGAAATGAAGCAAACGGTAGTGCCTGAAACTTGCTCACCTTTGGGGGGCAAAACTGATGCAACAGTTGGGTCAGTAAGCTTTGTCGTTCAAGCAGCGACCGGTGCCGCACGTCTTCCCCTTCATACTCCAATAGATCATAGGCAATCAAATGAACTGGATGAGCCTCCATCACTTTCTGGGAAATTCGCTTGCGGCCCAGGCGCTTTTGCAAATGGTTAAAGCTGAGGGGCAGATCGTCCTGCCAGCAAAGAATCTCCCCATCCAGAACCGTGCCGTTGGGTAAGCACTCAACCCCCTGCACCAGATCAGGGAATTGCTCGGTAATTAAGTCTTCTCCCCTCGACCAGATAAAGACCTGATCAGCGCGTCGAATCACCTGGGCTCGAATGCCATCCCACTTCCACTCAGCCTGCCAACGCGACCATTCTTCCCCTTGAAAGCGGTCTTCTTCCAGGGGGGAAGCCAGAAAGAAGGGATAGGGGCGAGCAGGATCGGCCTCCATCCCCTCTGGAGCAATCAACTGCTGATAAAAGGCAGCCGTGGGCTCAAATTCACCCATTAAGCGATGAGCCAGCAGTGATTCGGGTAAGTTAAACTCATTGGCCAGTGCCCGAATCACCAGTTTGTCTGACACCCCCACCCGAAAGGCACCTGTCAAGATCTTATTCAAGACAAACACTTCAAACGAGTCTAGAGCAGCCCACCAGGAAACCACCAGATCGGTTAACGCCTGGGGAGAAGCGGCTAGTCTGGCTTTGGGAATGATGTCTTCTACCCATTGCCGTAGGGAATAGTTGAAAGGCTCGCCAGCGGGGATAGAAGCCTCCTTGATCAGGAGGGCGATCGTCTCAGCCGAGTCACCCACCAGGGCATAACAGTCTTCAAACAACCAGGCAGGGATGCCAGAAATTTGCAGAAAGATGTCTCGCAGCACCCTGGAGGTAATCAAGCGCTTGCGAGTTTTGCCCAGCAGCAGGTACAGTGCCCAGGCTGCATTTTCTGGCTGTTCTTGACGAAAGTAGGCCTGTAAAGCCTTGACTTTTGCATTGGTTGAGGTCGTGGCGTCGATCGCCCGAACCAGTTGAGTAAATCCCTGCATATCTGTATCAAAGCTCTCTTTTACCGAACGACCCAGCCCACCCTCACTGTTGTCCCGCCTTGCGGGGGTAGCCCTTCGATCGAAGGGCTACATCAAACTAAGATTTATTTTAAGTTTTGATGATATCTCTTCTAGCTAGGAGACTGCTGAATTGCTGATCGCTTAAATTTAGATGAAATTAATCACAGGTCAACTGTATAGTTTTTTAAACTCGGCTGACTAAGAATTGTTTGAATACCTGGAGGAGTTGATCGGCATGCTGTTTGATTGCATTGTGGTAGGGGCTGGCCCAGCGGGCGCGAGCGCGGCCTATCATCTAGCCAAACGGGGACATTCTGTTGTAATTCTAGAAAAGGCTACTTTGCCCCGCTACAAGCCATGCAGTGGTGGCGTCTCTCCCGCGATCGCCCAGTGGTTTGACTTTGACTTTACCCCTGCGATCGCCCTGAAAGTCAACAGCATTCGCTACACCTGGAAATTGTCAGACCCCGTAGATGCCAATTTAACCACCAATGAGCCCATGTGGATGGTGCGTCGGGATGTGTTTGATCATTTCCTGGTTCAGAAAGCTCAAGAACAGGGAGCAACCCTGCAAGACAATAGGGAAGCTACCGGCATTGAATTTAAGACCGATCACTGGCAGGTCAATACGGTCACTGGCCCGGTTACTGGCCGTTATTTGATTGCAGCAGATGGGGCAAAAGGCCCAATGGCTCAGTGGCTAGGCTTCAAAACCCCCAAGATGCGGATGGGTGCTAGCTTAGAAGCCCCCTCTGAGGCTGTAGATGCCGGAAATGCCCGATTTGAATTTGGCATGGTGAAGAATGGCTATATCTGGCACTTTCCCAAACCCAACGGTTACTCCCTTGGCATTGCCACCTTCCGGGGGGGAGAGCCAAACAATGTCAGTACAATGCTGACAGACTACGCCCGTCAAGCTGGAATTAATCTCAACCTAGCTCAACAGTTTATTCACCCCGTGAGCCTCTGGGATGGCAACCAAAAACTACACACCCAGCAGGCACTTCTGGTAGGAGATGCGGCCAGTGTGGCTGACCCCTTCACGGCTGAGGGCATTCGCCCTTCGATTTTCACCGGGGTCAAAGCAGCAGAAGCAATTGATGCGGCCCTTGCTGGCAACCCCGCCGCCCTTGAAACCTATAGCCGCGTGATCAACGACGAGTGGGGCACAGATATGCAGTGGGCCCAGCGGCTGGCTGGTGTATTTTACCGGGTTCCTGGCATTGGCTATAAGGTGGGAGTCAAGCGGCCAGCAGCAACCGAGCGGATTGGTCAGATTCTCTGTGGTGAACTGCGCTATGCCGATGTTGCCAATGCAGCGCTCAAAAAACTGGGCGGTAGCTTGATCCCTGGTATGGGCTAAGGCAGGGCAGGCAGTGTCCGACAAAGGGCGGCTGTCTGGCGCTGCTGGTCAATATTACGCTGGGGGTTGAAGCGAAATAAGGAACACCACCGACCCATACTCGCCCTGGCCTGGTGTTGAGCGGGCTGATCAGGGGGAACCAGGGCCGCCGCCAGGATGGCGGTGTCAAATTCTCCCTGCATGGCCCGTTGCTGAGCGATCGTCCAGATGTCCTGACTCCAACCCGCGATCGCCTGGGGCATCAAGGGGTATTCCGGGTGGTGGGGAGGAATTTTGCGGGCCTGCTGAATTGCATCCCAGAAGGGTGAGGCCTGATTGCTCTTGAGCAGAGTACGGGCTTGGGCGGGCCCCAGCAGAGAAGAGTAGGGGGCCGTTGGTTGGTTGGGCCGTAGAGGGGTGCTGAGGCCGGATATCTGATTGGGTATTTTTGTTTCAGTTGCAGAGGGTATTTGGGTATCAGGGGATTGCAGATGGGAGATCAATACCCCCGAAAAGATTAAGGCTGCCAACACGCCAACGCCTAATTTAAACCAGTGCCAGCCCTCAGGGGAGAGGGAGATCAGGGGTTCTGTTGGGTTGTCAGGTTGACTGGGGTGTGACAAAGCGGGCTGGGGAAAATTTTGGAGCGCCTCAGGGGGAGCAGGGGGAATCGGGGTCTGGATGAAAGTTGCAGTTGCAGGAACAGCACCGAATGGTGGCCAGGTGATCGGGGTTGCTTGTGGGGTAATGCTGCGGGTTGACTTTAACAGGATCGGCTGCTCCAACCGGCCGGGCGGGCAAATCATCAATACCTGCTGAAATGAGCGGCCATAAAGGCCACAGAGACCGGGCAGCCGATCTCGGAGAAACCGTTCCAGGTAGGCGGGTGTAATTTCCCGGTCAGTCTGTAGGGCCTCCAGTAGCGATCGGGTAAACAATCCCTGCTGCAGGGCAACCGTTGCTTGAGAAACCTGCCCTGGCTGGCAGGAAAGAATGGTTGGAATACCACTTTGCTCAGCCAAAAAGGCGGTCTGGGTGCCGACATGGGTCAACTCTGCCCCGATAGGGCGGCTTATATCCAAAAGCACTAATACCTGGTCGGCAGCAGATTGTTGCAGAGACTGAAACACCAACTCCAGCGGTAAGGCGGTGCGGCGGCAATCCCTAGGATGGCCATCAATCGGCATCAGATAGTCTTGCCCTTGATAACAGAGACCATACCCGCTAAAAAAGAACCAGAGTGCATCACCGGAGTGGATAGAATTGCGAGTTAGGCGATCGAGCCAGATTTGTAGCGTCAGACGGCTGGGCCAGGCTGGTTGCTGATCTAAGCCAGGGGCGGTTTCAGTTAACAAAATCACCTGATCAGGCGAAACACCTGCCTGAGTAATCAGGCCTTGGCCCACGGCCTCTGCATCTTGCCGGGCGTAGCTTAAGGGCTGGAGATATTGATAATGATTAATTCCTACGGTAATGACCCACTGTCTCACGGCAACCGTCCAATCATTTTGATTAGTATAGCCGTATCTCAATCAGGATTTCAGGAAACTAAATGACATCAGAATTTTCAACATCGGGTACACGACGCTGATACACTAATCCATGGTTTACCATGATGATGGAGGTTCGATGGAAGTCGGTCAAAAGGCTCGCGTTATCCGGTTTCGCGATCGTGTTTCTGTCCCACTCGCCCAGAAACTTGGCCAGGTTGGCATGGTGCGGGATTTTAAGATGACGGATGGCAGTGGCGTTGGGGTCCTGATTCAGTTTGATGACAAAACAGCCACCTGGTTTTTTGATGATGAAGTCGAGGTTGTGCAGTAGGGTTCGATCCAGCAATCCCATTGGTCACAGTTGAGGGTATCAGCTTTCAGGCTAGAGAAGCATGGCATTTATCTTGACATTTTTAGGAAAGGGTGGGGTCGGACGGACAACGCTGGCGTTTGCCGCTGCTAAAAAGTTTGCGGCCGATGGAAAGCGGGTTTTATTTGCCAGTCAGGAACCCGCGCCGGTTCTAGGTGTGCTATTGGGAAACACTCCCGGCCCTGACCCGGAGAATATTGCCCCCAATCTGCGGGCTGTGCAGTTACAAACCGCCGTTTTACTGGAGCGGAGCTGGGATGAGCTGAAGCGTCAAGAATCCCAATATCTCCGCACCCCCTTTTTAAAGGATGTCTTTGGGCAAGAGTTGGGGGTTTTACCCGGAATGGACGGGGCCCTGGCATTGAACGCCCTGCGAGAATATGAAGCCAGTGGTCAGTATGATGTGATTGTCTATGATGGAGCGGGAGATCAGGTTGCGCTACGGATGCTGGCAATACCAGAGACTCTCAGTTGGTATATTCGCCGGTTTCGTCAGGTATTTGTCAACTCTGATCTAGGTCGGGTAATTACCCCCTTGCTACAACCAATCGCCGCTGCCGTATTGAACATCAGTTGGACAGATGATTTGTTTAGTCAACCAGCGGCTCAACAGGCGGGGAATTTATTGGAGCAGGGCAGGCAGGCAGTTTCAGACCCTAACCGGGTGGCAGCTTACCTGGTCACAACGCCAGAAGAATCGGCCATCGCAATGGCGAAATATTTGTGGGGTGCCGCGCAACAAGCGGGGGTGACTGTTGGCGGTGTGATTTTGAATCGAGCCAATCCGGCCGATTCCTTGGAGGGGTTTGCGCCCCTGCTAGTCACGCCTGTGCCTGTGCAATCAATAAATGACTGGCAACCGATGATCGATGCCTTACCTGATTTCAGCAGTCAAGTAACCCAGGTACCCCGACCGATCGCCATCAATGTAGCGGATCGTAAAGTTAGCCTGTTTCTCCCTGGCTTTGACAAACAGCAGGTGAAGTTGACCCAGTACGGCCCAGAAATTACGATCGAAGCGGGTGACCAACGACGAAATATTATGCTGCCGCCAGAGCTAAGTGGTAAATCTGTAACCGGCGCTAAGTTTCAGGATGGTTTTCTGATTATCTCCTTCTAATCCATAGCCAGTTTTCCCATGTCTGACCTCAATTCTTCCCCGATCTCTACGGATACAGTGACGCCGGATTTGAAAATTGATACCTCAAAGCCGGAAACTCTCGCTCCCCAGGGAGATACCAGCGATCGCAGTGCCAAGGCCCGTCAATTGCTGGGTATGAAGGGGGCCGAAACGGGGGATACCTCAATCTGGAAGATTCGCTTGCAGTTGATGAAGCCGATTACCTGGATTCCCCTAATCTGGGGGGTGGTTTGCGGGGCTGCGTCTTCTGGCAATTTTGAGTGGTCATTTAGCCATGTGGCAGTGGCGGCGGCTTGTATGCTGTTGTCTGGGCCGTTGTTAACGGGCTATACCCAGACGTTGAATGATTTTTACGATCGGGAGATTGATGCGATTAATGAGCCCTATCGTCCCATTCCTGCTGGGGCCATCTCCATTCCTCAGGTGGTTACCCAAATTCTAGTATTGCTGCTAGCTGGCATTGCTTTGGCCTACGGGTTAGACCGATGGGCAGGGCATGAATTTCCAACAATTACGGCTCTGGCGATCTTTGGGTCTTTTCTTTCCTACATTTATTCGGCACCTCCATTGAAGTTAAAGCAAAATGGCTGGCTGGGTAACTACGCTCTGGGAGCCAGCTATATTGCCCTGCCCTGGTGGGCCGGCCATGCCCTGTTTGGCGATTTGAACCCAACAATCATGGTTTTGACCCTGATTTATAGTCTGGCGGGCTTGGGCATTGCTGTGGTGAATGACTTTAAGAGTGTGGAAGGTGATCGAGCCCTGGGGCTTAAATCCCTACCCGTTATGTTTGGAGTACAGGTTGCTGCTTGGATTTGCGTGTTGATGATCGATGTTTTTCAAATTGGGATTGCAGGCTATTTAATTTTGATTCATGAAAATCTCTTTGCCACCCTTCTGATGCTGCTGATCATTCCCCAAATTACCTTCCAGGATATGTATTTCTTACGGAACCCGTTGGAAAATGATGTCAAGTATCAGGCCAGTGCTCAACCCTTTTTAGTCTTGGGCATGCTGGTGGCAGCCCTGGCTTTGGGAAATGCCGGTGTCTAGTGGTAAAAACAAAGGCGGAAAGCAGGTATTTATTGTTTCTTAACAATTTGCTATAATAAAAAAAGTTTTTAAGAAAAAGTTTACGAGTTTAAAGAGTTGATGACATTGGAGGCAATAGCCATCGGCTGAGCAGAAGGTAGCCAGCGTAGCTCAAGGGGTTGGCCTCGGCAGGTGATTGAAAAATTGAATTCAGAGTGGTTGTAGAGTTACCGTTGTGGTGAGGTTGGTGTGTGGATAAATTTCTTGCAAAATTAAAAGGTTTGTCAACCAACTCTACCAAGAAGTCTCTGCCATCCCCCCCTGTTGAAGCCAATGGGCACGCCTCTTCTAATGGCAGTCAACCTGATAGTTCAACCCGCCAGACTTTAAAACCTGGAAAGCAATACCCAGATTTGAAGGCCATTAAAGCCCTGCTGGCCCGATCTCCGCAATGGGTACAAGACAATCGCTACTTAGCTCTAGCGATTGTTGCAGGGGGTGGGCTTGGTGCCTTTCTGCTAGCTGGCTATGCCATCGATCGCAGTTTACCTGAGGTGGCAGAGATTCAGACCTTTGTGCGGCGGGGGACGCTAACCATCAAGGCTGCGGATGGTGCCGTCATTCAACAAATTGGCCCCGCGACCCGGGAAAAGCTAACCTATGATCAAATCCCACCGCAGTTAGCAGAAGCCTTTGTGGCCTCTGAAGACCGGCGTTTTTACCGACATAGCGGTGTTGACTATTGGGGGGTCGGGCGAGCCGTCTCTTCTAATCTTCTGGCTAGAGGGGTGGTTGAGGGGGGGAGTACCATTACCCAACAACTGGCTCGCATCGTATTTCTCTCCCAGGATCGAACTCTGATGCGCAAGGCTAAGGAGGCTCTGCTCGCTCAAAAAATTGAACGGGAGATGAAAAAAGACAAGATTCTAGAGCAGTATCTCAATCTGGTTTACCTGGGTTCTGGTGCCTATGGCGTAGCAGATGCTGCCTGGATCTTCTTCAGTAAGCCAGTCAGTCAGCTCACCCTGGCTGAAATGGCAACTATTGCTGGCCTGCCGCCAGCCCCCAGCGAGTATTCTCCCCTGGTGAACCCGGAAGCTGCTACGGAACGGCGAGATATTGTACTAGGCCGGATGGCTGAAGCTGGGTACATTACCGCAGCGGAAGCAGAGCAGGCCCGCAGTGTGCCGTTGCAGCTCAAACCCAGCATCCCCAAGAACTTCTACAGTTCAGCGCCTTTTTTCACCAGTTATATCCAGAAGTTACTCCCCCAATATGTTTCTAAAGAAGACTTAGAACTGGGCGGCTTAACGATTGAAACTACTGTAAATTCAAAGCTGCAGGCAGCAGCAAATAAAACAATAAAAGATATCGTCGAAAATTCTGGGGTCTATCAAGGGTTTAGTCAGGCTTCGCTTGTATCGATTGAGCCTAAGACGGGTGAAATTCGGGCCATGGTGGGGGGCACTGATTTCAATAAGAGTCAGTTTAATCGGGCTACTCAGGCTCAGCGCCAGCCAGGGTCAACCTTTAAGGCCATTCTCTATACGGCGGCGATCGCAACGGGTATGTCCCCCTGGGATGGCTATCAGGATGCCCCGTTTAAGGTTGATGGCTACCAACCTCAAAACTATGGCCGTAAGTACAAGGGCTGGATGTCGTTACGGGATGCTCTAACCAACTCTGTCAATATCATTTCTGTGAAGTTGATTTTAGATGTGGGTTTTGACCCCGTGATTCAACTTGCTAAAGCGATGGGCATTAAATCTAAGCTCTTACCCGCTTACTCCCTGGCACTGGGTAGCTCGGAGGTGAATTTACTGGAAATGACTAATGCCTTTGGCACCCTGGCTGCTCAGGGTCAGTTTGTAGAAGCCCATGGCATTCAGCGCATCGTCAACCGTCAGGGCAAAACGATTTATCAAAGTCAGTTTAAACCCAGGCAGGTCATCGATCAGTCTACTACGGCCATCATGACCTGGATGATGCAAAATGTGGTCAACAGTGGTACGGGTCAGGCGGCCTACATCGGTAGACCGGCTGCTGGGAAAACAGGTACCTCAGAAAAAGCCCGCGACCTCTGGTTTATTGGCTTTATCCCTCAATTGGTCACTGGGGTCTGGTTAGGCAATGATAATAACTCCCCAACGGGGGGTACAAGTAGCACTGCGGCGGTGGCCTGGCACGACTTTATGTCTGTGGCCATTAAAGGCATGCCGGTTGAAAAATTTCCTAATTTACCCAAATTAGAAGGCCGCAAGGGCAGCATTAAGGCTAAACCCGTCAAGAAAGCCCGAGTTCAAAAAGCCAACCCCCTACCAACGGATGCAGGGGATGAAGGAGATAATTCAGGGGATGAAGGAGATAATTATAGAGACTCAGAGAATTCATACCGCGGTGGCTCCTCTGATTATCAGGGTTCCTCTGAGTCTGAAAGTCGCTACTCTGAGCCTGCACCCCGTTATGAATCGGCACCCGCTGCCCCAGTTGAGTCATCGGCTCCAGCCGCTCCAGTTTCAACGCCGGCCCCAGCCCCAGCCCCAGCCAACCCAGAGCCAGCTTTAGAGCCAACTGCTCCGGTTAATGTCGCACCTGCCCCAGCTGAGCCACCTCCATCTGAGCAAATTCCACCACCTCCGGTTGCTCCGTCTGTAGAGCCAACTCCATCGCCACCTTGATCATTGGTAATTCCTTCAAATATTATGGATGCGTTTGATCCCATTCCCCCCGCCTGGACTCAATCTGCAGTTCATGCTGCTCGGTTTTGCTGTCCTACCTGTGGCGCATCTAGTCAGGCAGCCCAGCAGGTTTGGATTAATCGGCGATCGCCGGTATTTGACCGGGATAATCGGCACCAATGGCAAGAGTTTTATCTCTGCAAGTGTGAACGGGCCTGGTGGGCCTGGAGTCTCGATCGTCCTCCTTCCAACCTGGCCAGAGTAGAACAAGAGCCTTTCCCTGATCCACTTGAGGATGAGTAGTCTAGCCCACAGATATTCCCCGTTCGGTTTGCCGTTCTCGAATCCGATCCAGGGTGCCGACAGGGATTGCGGCAATTAACTGGCGGGTATACGCTGTTTTAGGCGATCGATAAATTTGCTCCGCCGCACCGATTTCTTCAATTTCCCCTTGATTCATCACCATGATGCGATCGCTCATAAACTTGACAACACTCAGATCATGGGAAATGAAGACATAGGTGAGATTTAAATCCTGTTGTAGCGATTTCAGCAAATTCAAGACCTGAGCCTGCACCGATACATCTAAAGCAGAGACCGACTCATCACAAATAATCAAGTTAGGTCTTAACGCCAAGGCCCTGGCAATGCAAATTCGTTGTCGTTGCCCTCCAGAAAACTCATGGGGATAGCGATTCATGGCAGCGGGGTCTAACCCGACCCGCTCCAGGAGATGCTGCGCTTCTTGTCGTTGGGATGCTCGACTCTTGGGCTTCTGATGGATCTGCATCGGCTCCATGATGGCATTGCCCACCGTCATTCGACCATCCAGAGAGCTAAAGGGATTTTGGAAGATGATCTGCATATCTTGCCGCAGTTGCCGCAACTGTTTTGCAGATAAAGTTGTGATATCTCGCCCCTCAAAGATGACTCGCCCGCTGCTGGGGGGGATGAGTTGCAAAATGGCTCTGGCCAGGGTTGACTTGCCACAACCAGACTCACCCACCAGGCCCAAGGTCTCACCGGGGTAGACATCAAAGCTGATATTTTTAACCGCCATTAAATACCGCTTAGTGCCCCCCAGCAGCCCCCGCACTGGATAGGCCACATTTAAGTGTTGTACCGATAAAATCGGAGGGCTCTGCTGCAACTTCACTAATCGTTCTGCTCTTTCAGCATCGCTCACCTCTTCCGCCAGTTGAAGGGCATGGTTTACGCTGGTTTCTTTTGCTTGAATCACAACTTCGCCAGTGGGCGTGGTCGTCACCTGCATAAAATCGCTCACGGTGGGCAATATCCGCAGTCGTCGATCGGGCTGGGGGCGGCAGGTCAGCAGCCCTTTTGTATAGGGATGTTGAGGATTGGAGAAGATCTGCCAGACTGGGCCTGCTTCCACGATTTTGCCCTGATACATGACCGCGACCTGATCGGCGATCTCGGCAATGATACCCAGATCATGGGTAATAAACATCATGGCCATCCCCCGGCGATCGCGCAGGTCTCTCAACAGATTGAGAATGGCGGCCTGGACCGTCACATCCAGGGCGGTGGTGGGCTCGTCTGCAATCAGGAGGGCCGGGTCGCAAGAAATGGCCATGGCAATCATCACCCGTTGCATTTGGCCGCCAGACAACTCATGGGGATAGCGGTTGAGAAAGGCTAGTTTTTGCTGGGCAATCTGCTGCTCTAGCTCCCGCTCAGAGGGCAGTGCTGCTCCTGGTCGCAGGGTATGCAATTCTTCGATATAGCGCCGCTTCATTTCTTCGTCGTCGGGTAAGAGGCGCACTTCTTGCAGCCGTGCGATCGCCTCCTGCGCGGCCACTGTTTTAGAAACCCGCTTATGCAAACAAATGGCCTCTGTTAACTGGTAACCAATGGTAAAGACTGGATTCAGAGAACTCATCGGTTCCTGAAAGATCATGGAAATCTCTCCACCCCGGTAATCTTCCAGCCGTTTGCTGGGGAGGCGCAGGAGATCGACGGGCTGGCTTGGATTTTTGGGGCTGTAGAATTGTGCGCTTCCCCCTGTTACCTGACCAGGCGGTTGCACCAACCCCATCACAGAGAGAGAGGTCACTGATTTACCAGAGCCTGACTCGCCCACAATGCCCAGGGTCTGCCCCCGCTTGACCTCAAATGAGATGCCATCTACTGCCTTAATCGTTCTTGTATCGGTTTTAAATTGCACTTCCAGGCCGTTGACGGTTAAAACAATGTCGCTCATAGGGGTGGGGTGAAACAATCTTGAATGAATTGTAACCTCGATCGCCAGCGGGTACTGCGCTGAGGTATCGTAATCTTTGTCCAGTGCCCATAATGCAAACGCTTCACCGACCAATGAAGGTGTTGGCACACAGGGAAACGAGGAAAGGAAACCGTTGGATGACATATCGCTGCAAACCTGTGACTTTATAGGCTGCTCAATGACAAGCTTCACGAGTATTCCTCTCTCAACTCGACAAATACTTGGTTAGATGGCTTACCCCTGTGTGCCACTACAGGTTGCTCGTTGCAGAATCGACTGCGCTACGAACTTAAGCGAAAATGGCATTTCACCGCTTCCTCATGGCGAACCTGAGCCGATTCTAACCCCGTCACCTGTTTGCTCACCTCATGAAAAAACTCGCAGGACCACCGATACGTCCACGTTTCCATTACCCGTCCACCCTCCCAATGCAGGGCATCAGTCAGTAAAATCTGCACCACGACCTCGATCCCGTCAATCCACCGCCGATTGGCGATCGTTGCAGTCACTACTGTCTGAAAACGTCCCATGCGATGGGCAACATAGTCGTAGGCCCGTTTGACTCCAAAGATCTCCGGCCCCCGTTCATGATGGCTCAATGTCCAATCTAAACTGATGACTTCCCGCCCCTGTCCACGATGCTCTGGCCCAATCACCACCCGATGCTGCGACATTAATCCTTCACTATCCCACCGGGCGCATTTAGGGTTTGGGGGAGAGACACAGCA
>JBJTUO010000268.1:0-5620 GCA_046080785.1 Leptolyngbyaceae cyanobacterium
GAACCAGTGACCCCTTCCGTGTGAAGGAAGTGCGCTACCACTGTGCTAATCGCCCAGATGTTAATATTTTAACATACTCGATGTTCCTAGTTCTCCATAGATTTGTGGAGAACAGGTTTACTGGTGTGTCTGCCATTGAGGGAGGAGGCAATCAGCAGGTTGCGAAGCCAGTGGTCATGGTAACGAAAACCATTGAGATCCGCTTCGCACGGCTTTTGTACAGTGCCAAATTAAATGACATCGAGACAAATTAATGTCGGTGAGTAAATCCCTTTCTGTTGCAGGATTTCAGAGAGAGTTTGCTCAGCGGCCTATCATTAGATTATCGCGATCACTAGTCCTGACTGTGGGTGGAAAAACCAGCCAGAATTAACTTTGCTTCTTGAACGACACTAATTCGTCTCAACGTCAGATAAAAAGTCACTGTACAGCTTTTTCCTGATAATAAAGATCAATAATGTCCCCATCGGGGTAAAAATAGGGAGTCCGTACCCGCACAAAACCATTAATGGGAGAGCATTCATATAGCTCCCCAACTGAATTGACAATTTCTTGGCAAGGGCTCGTCATTAAAAGAACAAGTCTAACTAAGTGGGTGGTGGAGACATCATCTTTCCATTATGAACGATTTGTGATACAACATTACGACTCATTTTGAGCGGCTTCAAATGCCTGAATTTTTTCGTAAAGGCTATCGACAGTCTCCCCTTCAAACAGTTGGTCTTTAATCTTTAAGTAATTGCCCTCACCCAAATTGCAGGCTGCTACAAAATGAGCGACCTTCAGTGGCTCCATGTGCTCCAATAGGATTTGGAGGGCTTCCTGAATGATTTGTTGGTCGCCAGGCATATTAACTCTCATCATCAATCTCCAAAATAAAGTCACTAGGATTCATTACTCGAAGGCTCAGGCTTTTACATCGATTAATGAGACGTTTATCGCAGGTCAGAAAGTAGTCACAACCGGCAGTCTCGGCACAAGCAACGTGCAATGCATCGATCGCTTTGATTCCATTTTGCTCTAATTCTCTGGCACGTTGGCGAATCGATTCGTTAGCAATTTGTCGCTCAGTTGCAAGACTGAGGTAGAGATCGACGGCCCTTGCCCGGTCAGGATTAGAGTTACGGCTGTTTTCATACTCCAGAATATTAGAACTGACCAACTCCACCTGTTTACTTTCGCTTAAGTGCAGAATCAGTAGCATCGCCTGGGTTTCCAGGAAGATCTTGACCTGGGACTGGTCGTCAAAGGGACGATTGAAGACGCTGGTATCCAGGTAAAGCCGAATCATGCCACCTCCTCTACAACCTTCTCGGCATCCTTGATACGGATCTCGCCAGAGAGTAGTTTTGGTAGTAGGGCATCACAGATTGACATTAAAGTTCGTGATTCCAGATTGTTATAAATAAATTTGTCTAAAAACTGTCCCATTAGTCCATGTTTCATGTCCTGCCAACCGTTAGCCACCATCGCCTAATCCTTATAAACTTTCTCGAATTGCCTTCTCCAACCGTGATGATTGCTTAAACGGCTCCTCCAGCTTTGCTATCAATCGCTGCATCTTCTCCTCATGCCTCCTGCACAGCCTTTGCCAATTCAACGATTAACCCCGCTTTATCAAGTTTTCGTTCAACAACTTGGAGTACCAAGTTATACGCCTGCTCATCTGTCAGAGTGAGCCTGTAGCCATTTATTCGTAAAAATGTGTCCATCACGGCAAACGCGGTTCGTTTATTGCCATCAATGAAGGGATGATTCATCACCAGATGGTAGAGGTAGGCGGCTGCTTGATCGGAGATCGTTGCATGTAGCAACTCTCCGGCAAAAGTGGCTTGAGGTTGGGCCAAGGCGGAATCAAGCAACCCTGAATCTCGCAGCCCTGGTGTTCCCCCAAAGCTCTCAATCTGGTCAGCATGAAGGATTAAAGTATCTTCACGAGAAACAAAGTTAGGAGTTGGCAAGACGACGATAGACCTCCTCTCGTTCCCGCTTTGATTCTAGATAAGCCTGCCATACAGGGTTATCTTCAGATGGGGCTGAGGTGGATTTGAGCGATCGAACAAACTCAAGCACCTTCGCCAACTCCGTCTCGGTCACCTGTTCCAGTTCTTGCATTAGTTCTTCTTTTAAAGTCATCGTTTTAACTCTCTTAACGTGCTTGTAACCTCTCCGCCTCACGCCTCATAGCGCCACGGCTTCACGCAAGACGAGATCGCGAATCTTCCCCCCGTGCCACTGAGCCAAACACCCGCACATTGTAAGCCCTATGCTTGGCAGCGATCGACAGAATCTGCGATCGGCGATCGTGCAGTAGCTCCTTGATGCCTAAGCCCGTCTTGCTCGTCATGCGTCTACATCCCCAACGCTTTTAAGTTTTGACGAATCGCTGCTTCCAGTCTGGCACTTTCGGCAAACTGCTCCTCTAACTTCTGTGTCAATCGCTGCATCTTCTGCTCAAACGGTTCATCGTCATCCTCGGTTTCCTCCGCTCCCACATAGCGTCCTGGTGTCAGCACATAGCCATGCGACTGAATCTCCTCCAAGGCTGCACTCTTACAGAACCCCGGCACATCTGTATACTCACCCGCTCCCGGCTCCCCACGCCATGCATGATAAGTGGCGGCAATTCGGGTAAGCTCTTTATTGGTTAACTCTCGGTGAGTACGATCGACCAAATGGCCTAGCTTGCGGGCATCAATAAACAGCGTTTCACCCCGTCGATCTCGTAGGGGGGTAAACCCCTTCGACCCGACAAATCCCCTTTTATTACGGGTCACAAACCACAGACAGGCTGGAATTTGCGTCGTGTAAAATAACTGCTAATGCTGTGTGTAAGCATGGATGGGAAAACAACTTGGCAAATGGCGTGGAGTTGCACAAGGCAACCTACTATGACCATCGCGCTATGACTGGACTGCCTTCTCAGTTGGTCTGTGCCGCTAGAGTTAAAGCAACTGAGGCTTTGAAGTCGGCTAAGAGCCTGAAAAAGAAGGGTAAAACGGTTAGCTGTCCAGCCTCGGAACGTTGCCCCATTCGGTACGATGCTCGGTCTTACACGGCCTGGTTTGACCGCTCGGAGTTGTCGATTCTCAGCATCAACGGACGGGTAAAGCTGTCTTTTGAAATCGCTGAATACTATCGGCAATATCTGAACTGGAAGAACACCAGTGCAGATTTGCTGCAAGACCGGAAAGGGCGATGGTGGTTGCACGTTGTTATGGAGATTGAAACTCCTAAAGCGACCGCAACTGATGAGGTTGTTGGAGTGGATTTGGGTATTGCTTCTCCTGCGGTTGATAGCAGAGGGAGCAAGTACGGCTCCGACCATTGGAAGGGGGTAGAAGATAGAACATTTGAGTTGCGCCGTAGACTGCAATCTAAGGGCACGAAATCTGCCAAGCGACACTTGAAAAAGTTGTCGGGCAGACAGAAACGTTTCAGAAAAGACTGTGACCATGTGCTGAGTAAGCGTTTGGTTCGGTCTGTTCAGTCCGGTGCAACATTGGTTTTTGAAGACCTTACGAACATTCGCGGTAGAGCCAAGATGAGAAAGGCTCAACGTCGCAGGTTGCATGGATGGAGTTTTGCTCAGTTCCAGGCTTTCGTCACCTACAAAGCTGAGGCTAGAGGCATGAATGTGGGCTTTGTTGACCCACGCTACACCTCGCAGAAATGCAGTCAATGTGGACATATTGAGCGGGGGAATCGCCCATCTCAGGCTGAGTTTCGGTGCAAAAAGTGTGGGTATGAGTGCCATGCGGATTACAACGCTGCGATAAACATTCGTGAGGATTTTCTAAAACTTAGGGCTGCGGTCAATCAGCCTATTGTGGTCTGCCCAGAAATGGGAACTTGAATCACAAGCCCCTAGCTTTAGCTACGGGGTTGTTGACTAGTTATCTCTATTTCGGCCTGGGCAGGTAGAAGCTTGAAAGAGCATTAGCCACCAGCAGGGCAACTACCACACCTACGCCAAGGTGGATCAGGGTATTGATGACCAGACCAGATCCAGACTGGGGCGATTGGTCAGGAACATTGACGATGGCTTTGGGGGCGATCTGAGAGGTGACACCACTGACGGCTAAACCAGACCCAACAGCCGCAATCCAGATATTCAAAGTCAAGCCCCTGTTTGAAACCAGAGAATCAAAAGGCCAGCCAGTCCCAAACAGATCCTGATAAAATAGGCCTATAGGGGGAGTTAGCTCAGTTGGTAGAGCGCTGCGATCGCACCGCAGAGGTCAGGGGTTCGAATCCCCTATTCTCCATTGATTGCGGTGCGCCCAGCGCGAGTAGACCGCTGCGTTGGCATCGCCTGCCTTTGGCATTCGCACCGCAGAGGTCAGGGATAACTCCTGGCGGAGTCGCTACGCGAACGAGTTCCCTACTCTCCATTTTCTTGAAAACCCTCTGGAATATAGCTTTCAGAGCCTTTTTCGAGGATTCTTTGGGGCTATTTTGGGGGCTTTCCTTCAATCGGTTTTTCACTTTTTGGGTCATTTTAGTTCTGTTTGGATAGAAAATGGGTAGAATTTGGATAGAAACCGTATCTGTCGGAACTCGGATTTTCGACCTGTATTATGTCCACTGCTCCCAAGGCAAAAAAAGGAACTGTCTCTGTCACAGTAGACAAAGGACGGCTCCGACTTGGGTGGCGCTACCAAGGGACGCGGCAATTTCTCTATACAGGATTGCCGGACACCCCAACAAATCGGCGTGTCGCAGAGATGAAGGCCACTCAAATTGAATTGGATATTAAATCTGGGCACTTTGACCCTAGTTTGAAAGCGTACAAAGCTCCACAGAAGGCTTTGAACAAGCTAACTGTAGTCGAACTATTCGAGCAATTCATGCAGCACAAGGCGAAGCGAGTTGCCTCCGCGACACTGGATAAGTACCGAGCCTTGTCAGGAACCCTCAAAGATTTCTTCAAATCAAGAGCTGCCGCTGATATTACTGCTGGGGAGGTTGAAAAATTTATAGCCTGGTACGATACCCATGATCTGACCAAGGAAGTCATCAAAGAAAGACTAGGGTTAATCAACGCCTGCTGGCGATGGGGCATTGAACAGGAGTGCATTGAGGAAAATCCCTGGGTAGATATGCCCGCCAGAATTAAAGTCCCCCCCAAGCAAAGACCCAGACCGTTTACACGAGAAGAGATTGACGCAATTGTTCAAGCCTTCAGAACAAACCGCTATTATGGCCACTATACGAGCCTAGTCGAGTTTAGATTTGGAACAGGCTGTAGAACCGGTGAACTAGTTGGCTTGCGCTGGAAACATATTTCTGATGATTTTTCTACTATATGGATTGGTGAGGCATTGGTTAAGGGTGTGCGTAAGGCAACGAAAACCAATAGATCGCGCTTCATCACCCTGACACCCAAACTCCAAGCCATTCTGAAGGAGTGCAAAAAGGCTGACTGCGACCCTGATAATCTGGTTTTTACTGGGCCAAAGGGGGCACCGATTGATCCCAAAAACTTTGCCCAACGCGCCTGGACAAAAATATTAAACGAACTTGGCATCGATTACCGCAGACCTTACAACTCTCGACATACCCTTGTCTCCCATGCGCTTGACCAGGGCATGAATCCCGTCGAAGTTGCTCAGTTGAC
>JBJTUO010000269.1:0-25278 GCA_046080785.1 Leptolyngbyaceae cyanobacterium
CCAGGAGTTGCGTGCTGCCGAAGATCCAGAGTTTGAGACGTTCTACACCAAGAACATTTTGTTGAATGAAGGTTTGCGTGCCTGGATGGCCCCCGCAGACCAACCCCACGAAAAATTTGTTTTCCCTGAAGAGGTACTGCCTCGCGGTAACGCGCTGTAATTGTCTGCTTTTGGGACGGTTTATCTGTACTTTGCCCTCACAATTGTGGGGGTTTTTTTGTCGAGACCTTCCCCATTCCAGCTCGGGTGTGCTACCTTAAATGAAGGTAGGATACTTTAAATCCTACACATTTTAACCTCTTAAAATTGAGTCCGTTTAGGCACAAGGAGGTGATGCCCATGACAGATAGTAGTAAACGCATGGGTCATCAAGTTGGAGTATGCCAGCTGTGAGCCGGGGCTGTTCTCTAAATCTATCCGCAGTTACTTGACTTGTTTAAGTATTCTCAGGTAGTTGAGAGTTCCTCTCGGCAGTTAGGTTCCAACTTGAAAGACCCCGCTAGACCGCTCCCATCCCCAAAGCTTTGGGCTTCCAGAGTTTTTTTGATGGGAGCGGATAGCTTTTTAAAGGGTTTCAGGCTATCCACTTCTGCCCCAATAAAATGCCCCATTTTGGGTTTTAACCCAAAATGGCTGTCCCGCTTCCCTTGCCTGTTGAAAAGTCCTTGGTAAATCCCACTATACTAGTGTCAGATCTCTTCTCCCAGCATAGTGTTAACAGATGGGCAGAAACTGGGCGATTGCCGTTGGCATTAACGAGTATTACAATCTGCAACCCTTAAACTACGCCGTACAGGACGCCGAATCAATCCAGGACTTCTTTCTCAACGAAGCTGGATTTGAGCAGGTTTATTACTTCTCTGACCATTCCCCACGAATTGAAACACCTAAGGGGCCGATACGATCGCTGCCGACGTTTGCCAATCTCAAGCGCTTCCTCCGAGAGCGGTTTCAACAACCCTTTTTGGAAACTGGCGATAACTTCTGGTTCTTCTTTGCGGGGCATGGCGAATTGCAGGAGGGGCACGATTACCTAATGCCAGTTGATGCTGACCCTGGGAACCTAGAAGAGACGGCCCTGCGTATTAGTGACATCACCGCCTATTTGCGCAATTGCGGTGCGGATAATGTAGTACTGCTCTTAGATGCCTGTCGCAGTCAGGGGCGGCGCAGCGGGCTTGGGTTTGGCGTTGAGACCCAACCGGGCATGGTGACCGTCTACTCTTGTAGTCCCCGTGAAGCATCCTATGAGATTGAGGATCTCAGGCATGGTGCTTTTACCTACGCCTTGCTGGAAGGGTTGCGACTTCAGGGAATGCAGAATTGTGCCACGGTCGAGCGCCTTGATCAGTATCTGCGCTATCAAGTCCCTGAATTGAATCAGCGCTATGGGAAGCCAGGCCAAACGCCCTATACGGCTGTCGAACCGATCTCGAAAAACCGCCTGATCCTGTTACCGCAACGGGCTACGTTACAAGATGTCTTGACCCTCAAAAATGATGCGTTGGAGGCCGAAGCCGAAGCTGCCTTGGACTTAGCTGAGCAACTATGGATTCGCGTCCTCGCGGCATCGTCTGCCGATCGTCAGGCGATTAAGGCTTTACAGCGGATTGCCTTGCAACGGGCATCACAGCCTCCAAGTACAGGAAGCGGTAGCACTACCACTGTCGCAACAAGTCGTAGTGCAACGGCATCTGTCCAGCAGGATGCGGAGCAAGCAACACCGATACTGGGAGGCCGAACCCTTGAGTTTGAAGTGGTGACCGTCGATGCCCAAGGAAGCATCACAGATCGACAGCGCCGCTCAACTGAATACCGCCGCGAAAATTTGGGCAATGGCGTTGTTTTGGATCTGGTGGCCATTCCAGCGGGTGAGTTCAGGATGGGCTCGCCTCAAGGAGAGGAGGGGCGTGACTGGTACCAGAGCTTTGATGCGAAACTGACCAATGTAGAAGGCCCGCAACGCAAGGTAGCCGTGAGCGCTTTTTGGATAGGGAAATACCCGGTGACCCAGGCCCAGTGGCGAGTCGTTGCCGCACTACCAAAAATTAAGACTGACTTGAAGCCGGATCCCTCGAACTTCAAAGGGGATAACCGTCCGGTTGAACAAGTTTCCTGGCACGAGGCGATGGAGTTCTGTGCCCGGTTATCCCAAAAAACAGGCCGGCAGTATCGCTTACCGAGTGAGGCTGAATGGGAATACGCCTGTCGCGCCGGGACTACCACACCCTTTCATTTTGGAGAGACGATCACAACCGACTTAGCGAACTATCGAGGAACGGACTGGGAGTACCAAGGAAAGACCTTTTCAGGAAACTACGGCCAGGGATCGCATGGGAGCTATCGAAGGGAGACGACAGAGGTTGGTAGTTTCAAAGTGGCGAATGCCTTTGGTCTCTACGATATGCACGGCAATGTCTGGGAGTGGTGTCAGGATGTCTGGCATGACAGCTATACAGGTGCGCCTGATGATGGCAGTGCCTGGGTAGAAGGCGGCAATCAAAATTGGCGTGTTCTACGCGGCGGATCCTGGGGCCTCAATCCAAGGTATTGCCGTTCCGCGTATCGCTACTTCAGCAACCCCGACAACCACAACAAATTTATTGGTTTCCGAGTTGTGTGCGAGGCCCCCAGGACTTTGTAGCCCTTTACCCTCTTGCCCTTTTGCCCTTTACACTTCTTTACTTTTCCCTTTTCCCTTCGCGCGTCAGCGCGATCGACGTAGTCTGGCTTTAAGACCATTACCATTTTTGGAGTATTTCAGGCTATGCAAGACCGTCCTATCTCAAGCATGGGACGGTCTGACATCTTCGACAAAAAATCCTCAAGGATCTAGTTTTTAGTCGAAAATAGTGGCGTAGCACCTCCCATGCGGACGCTACAACGGGGTGGGCACCTGCGGTTGCGATCCCCTCGCTGAATGGTTACCCAGTCCATATCCAATGAATACAAGTGAGTAGCATATGCCAGACGAGGACTTCAAGATTTGGGTGATTACTGAAGACATTCCGGAAGGTAGCACGGAGACTGGCAGGAGAGGAGCAGGAGATACTGGTGGTGGATGGGGAGTAGGCCGAGAGCCGGGGGCACAAAAGCGAATCCCGATGGATGCACTGGCATTAAAGGCCCAGATGGATGGCTTAATTCGCGTTGTGGGTGATATCTTTACCACGGCTGATGCCCAGGTCGGCATGCAACTGAATGAGGTGCAACTGTCGGTGACCATCAGTGCAGATGGCAAAGTCAATATCTTGGGGAGCGGAGGAGGGCTGGCCAATAGCGGCGGAATCACCCTGAAGTTTGTTAGACAATCGAGCAATCCGACGCAGTAGCTACACCCTTTTCCGGTATGCCGCAAAGCCCCTTCTCCCCCCTTCGGCTTCGCTCAGGGAACGGGAGAAGGGGGGGATGAGGGCAGATTTGACTCAGTGCTCAAGCTGAGTCGTGACGACCAAACAATCGATCGCAGCTTAGATCTTTCCGGAATATGGAAAAGTGATCTGAATAAATAAAATAGGGAAAGTGCAACCTGATACTCAGTTCCCCTGCATTGGGTTGAGCCATTGTCAGGTTGAGCCATGATAAATCAATGAATTGCAGTTTAAGCTGGGTTTAACCGACAGGAGGATTACTGCCAGTCTATGACCAGTGACCTCGATAGTTTCCAGCAAGCGGCGGCCCGAGCTGATTTGATTGATCTACTGCTTGCTATTGGCACAGCCCTATCCAGTACCTACGATCTCGACGAGTTACTGCAACTGATTTTACTGAAAAGTCGCGAAATTACCTGTAGCGATGCGGGTAGTGTTTATCTGCTTGATCGCCATTCTGAACCGCCCCTCCTCTGGTTTAAGGTGGCTCAAAACTTCTCCCAACCCCTAGCCTCCTTGGAAGAATTTGCCATGCCATTGACGACTCAAAGTCTGGCGGGTTATGTGGCCTTGACGGGGGAGAGTTTAAATATCGCCGATGCCTATGAGATCCCAGAGCAGTTGCCCTATCAACTCGATCGCAGCTTTGACCAGACGATCGGCTATCGCACCTGTTCTGTGTTGGTGTTGCCGATGCAAAACCACAATGGGGAAATGATCGGGGTGCTGCAATTAATTAATCGCAAGCAGGATACCCATCAGATCATCACTGTGGAAAATGCCACCGCTGTAACTCAACCCTACTCAGATTGGGAAGAACGGATTTTGCGATCGCTGGCCAGTCAGGCTGCCATTTCGATTGAGCGTAATCAGCTGCAGGACAGTATCGAAAATTTGTTTGAGGGATTTGTTAAAGCCTCTGTACAAATTATTGAAGCTCGTGACCCCTGCACCTTTGGTCATTCTGAGCGCGTGGCAGAACTAACGGTGCGCTTAAGCGAGGAAGTTTCGACCGTTGCCGCTGGCCCACTCGCTCCCATCTACTTTAACCCCCAACAACTGCAAGAAATTCGTTATGCTGCCCTGCTCCATGACTTTGGTAAGGTGGGGGTGCCAGAGGCGATCCTCGTCAAACAAAAAAAGCTTTACCCGCTTCAGTTAGAAGTGATTCGTCATCGGTTTGCCCTGGCTCAGCGATCGCTAGAACTGGGATGTGTACAGGCCCGCTACCGCTACTTGATGGAGCAGCCCATTACTGCGCTCACCCATGCCCAAGAGCATGAAAGTCCAGTAGAAGCCTGTCTTCATTGTCAGACTACACAAGATTTGGAGCAGCGTCTACAACGGGAACTGGAACGGCTGGCCCAGTATTGGCAGGTGTTGATGCAGGCCAACGAGCCCCATATTCTGGCGGAAGAACCCCTGGCCCAATTAATGGAACTGGCTGGGTATTGTTATCGGGATGTGGACGGTGATTTGAAACCCCTGATTACGCCGGAAGAATTAAAACAACTGATGATCCACCAGGGCAACTTAACTGAAATAGAACGTCAGGCTATCCAATCCCACGTCAACCATACCTATGCGTTCCTGAAACAAATTCCCTGGACGAAGCAATTACAGAATGTGCCAACGATCGCCTACAGCCACCATGAAAAGCTGGATGGCAGCGGCTATCCCCTCGGTCTGAAGCAGTCAGATATTCCGATCCAGTCTCAAATTATGGCGATCGCTGATATTTATGACGCCTTGACGGCAGGCGATCGACCCTACAAACAAAGGCTATCGACCCTTACCACCCTATCAATTTTGCGCCAAGAAGCAGGCCATAACAAAATCAACCCTGAATTGGTAGACCTATTTGAACAACGACAGGTGTTTAAGGCTTTGGGGCATGAAGCAGATTCAGTTAACCTGCATATTTGATGCAGTAATTAAGCTGCTCGTCTTTTCGGCAACACCCAATTTTCTTACCCAATTTCCTGAAGATGGATCACATCCTGGCGGGGATCGGCGTGACTGACTCGCAGTTCCAAACGATCACCGGGAGCGATCGAGCGAGTAAACCGCATGGCCAGTTCCAAACCCAAATCTTCGAGCAACACCAGGCCTAAATTTTCATGTTCTCGCAGCCAGCGCAACATCAGAGCCTGCCAGATGTTTTCCGAATGGCGACGCAGATACTCCAGCCCCCAATAGCGGTTGGTTTGCCGCTCTACCAACACCGCTTCCTGTACCGTCGTGCTGATACTCTGAGTTAGGCGTTGCATCTCTTCTGCGGAAAAGGGTAATGAGGCCCCTCGCAGGTGAGCTTTGATCTGGAAATGGGTCAATAAATCGCTATAACGACGAATGGGAGAAGTGACCTGACTATAGCGATCCAGGCCCAGGCTGGCATGGCGGGAGGGGGTAATGCTCATCTCACTGCGGGGCATGCAACGACGAATGGCACAAGACCGGACTGGCCCAGCCGGAAGCTGTTGCAATTCTTCGTCGGGCGGTAACTCTGGCTGGGGTTGGTTACGGAACGGCATCGGAATGGCATGGGTCTGACCATAATGAGCTGCAATCTCTCCTGCCAAAATCATCATTTCTGCCACCATCTGGCGCGCAGTAGAGTCTTCCAGCACGTCGATCGTAATGTCGTCATCTTTAACCTTGATCGAAGCTTCTGGCATGGAGATACTAATCGCGCCCTGCGATCGCCGCCATTGGTAACGGCATTTAGCACAGTCAGCGATTGCCTGTAACTCCGCTTCTGCTGCTAGCCCCAACTCCAGCATCTCATCCACATCTTCGTAGGTCAGACGATAGGTAGATTTGATCAGACTGGCATGAATTTGATAATCTTGAATTGCTCCGTCGGGAGTCAGCACCACCCCAAAACTAAGGGCGCAGCAGGTATGCCCCTGTATTAGGCTCATTGGGCCCGTTGCCAACTCAGGGGGAAACATAGGAACCATGCCCGTGGGTAGATAGAGTGTTGTGCTCCGGCGACGGGCTTCCAGATCCAGTTCATCCCCTGGCTCTACCCAGCGGGTAGGGTCAGCAATGTGTATCCAGAAACGATGACTGCCGTCAGACAACGTCTCCAGACTGAGACCATCATCAATCTCTTGAGTGCTCTCATCGTCGATAGTATAGACCTTCAGGTGAGTCAGATCGAGGCGGTTTGCCTGTAGATCGGGCGGTGGAGATAGTAAACGGTGGTGCGCCACGTCTAAAACCTTTTGGGAGAATTGGATGGGGATTTGACTGCGCCGTAAAAATAGATTTTCGTGGGCACTCCACAGGCCCAGATCAACCAATAATTTAAAGGCCGCTTCGGCAGTCTCCGGACGCTTTAAGTGTAGCAAGGTTTCCACTGCGATCGAGCGTTGAGTCGCCTCTTCCCCAAACAGAGCAAGCCGCTCCAGGGCATCCAGGCGGGGTCTATCGCTGGCCTGCCAAGGCACTGAACCGCCCGTAAGAGCCTGTTCTAACCGAGATAAAAAGCCCTGCACCTCTTGTTGGCGCTGCACTTCCATCTGTTGCTGGTGCTTTAATTCGGCAACTTGATTTTTGGAGCGGGGCTCGTAGGCATCACCCTTTTGCTTAAAGTAAAGACGGTCTTCTGTCAGCAGCCAGTGGGCGGCGTAGCGTAGCTCTGGAGTCTGGTCTGAAAATAGTAAAACAGCCATGGCAGAGGGGTCAACGGCCTCTCCTTCTTCCACCAGCAACTCCCAGGCAATTTCTAAACTGGAGAGATCCAATAGAGATTGGGTATTTTGTAAAAAAGTGGCAATGTCTGATGGTTTGTAGCCATTCCCAATCTCAAATGTCACCTGGCGCGGGTGAATGGCATGGGACTGCCCGCGCTGATCAACGATAATCCAGTTTTTTTTGCCCTCAGGTCGATCAGCCACCGCCAACCGGCGATCGCTGTTGACTCGAAATTCCACCAGCGTTCCCTTTTCCATTGGGTTTTCCCAGCATAATGGGGGCAAACATTCAATTCCCCCAGGTCAGCTTAACCTTCCCGATTAATAAAGGGGAGCAGGGCTAAAATTCTGGCTCGCTTAATGGCGACCGTCAGGTCTCGCTGTTGCTTGGCGGTGAGACCCGTAATGCGACGGGGTAAAATTTTGCCGCGTTCGGTAATAAATTTGCGCAACAAGTCCACATCTTTGTAATCGATGGGTTCTTCAGGCTTGATGGGAGAAATGCGACGACGAAGATAGGGCATGGTTTTACTTAAACTCACTAATCACTGGTCAGTTGTTAGAACGACTCTAAACCGAATCGCCACTAACTGGCTATTAGCCAATTGCCAATAGCTGATTGGGACAACACCACCCGGCTTACTTGATTTCTTTGTGAACCGTGTGCTTATTGCAATGGGGGCAGAACTTATTGAGTTCGATGCGGTTGGTGGTGTTGCGGCGGTTTTTGGTGGTAGTGTAACGAGAAACACCGGGAGTGCGCTTGTCAGGATTGGAGCGACACTCGGTACATTCTAAGGTGATGACAATCCGAACACCTTTAGCCTTGGCCATAATCGATTAGGGTGATAAGACAGAACAGGAGTTAAACGCCAAGAATTAGGCGCGATCATCTATTATTTCACACGACGTTGAACTTGAGCAAGCAGATTTTTGACTTTCAGGTCAAGTGCATACCCCCGTCGACTTTCGACAACCAGGGTGCGGGCCAGACGGTCGTGTCCCGCCTGTTGACGCTGGGGGTCGATCAGAGCCAGACCGCAGTCTACAAGCAGTGGTACAGGCAGAATCAGGAGTACCCCATTGGTGGGGCTGAGATTCACTAACCCCGTAAGAGCCAGGGCAGCCCCCAGTCCGGTAATGGTTTCCCGCACGGTGAGATCCATCAGGGGGGGGACAGAGCCGTAACGTTGGTTCACAACCCGCATATCCAGTGCCCAGCGGCCCAGACTTTGGCCATGATTTTTTGCCACCCAAATCACCCGCAGCCCCAGCCAGAAAATCAGGAAAAAGGGGAAATACCAAGCGCCGGCTAGCAGCAAACTTAAGAGGGAGACAGCAACAAAGTCGATCGCAAAGGCTGCCATCCGGCGACCGATCGGCACTTTAGAAAATCGCTCAGGAACTAACAATTCACCAGGCATAATCGTGCATTACTCAGATTTCTGCTTGTGAGGTATTGACTATCCTAACTGAGCTTTTGGATTCCAACACGGGTTCATCGAGTGGGATTAACCAGGACTCATCATCTCTCGTCCCAAGCAGTTACTCAGGGTAAAATAGTGACAGAAAGACTCCCGGTGATTTATCGTTTAGTCTTCACCAGATCTTCCCCTGAAAGGAATGAAAGGAATGAAAGTCCTAATTGTACTGACCTCTCACGATCAACTGGGAAGCACGGGTAAGAAAACTGGGTTCTGGTTGGAAGAGTTTACTGCTCCTTACTATGTCTTTAAGGACGCAAAGGCAGACATCACCCTTGCGTCACCCAAGGGTGGGCAGCCACCCCTTGACCCTAAAAGCGATGAGCCTGATGCTCAAACGCAAGCAATCCGGCGCTTTAGGGGAGATATTGAAGTGCAGACTGCCTTAGCCAATACGGTAAAACTTTCGGAAGTGTTACCCGATCAATTTGATGTGGTCTTTTATCCAGGAGGGCATGGCCCGCTCTGGGATTTAGCAGTAGACAGTAATTCCATTGCCTTGATCGAATCAATGTATGCTGCCGGGAAAGTGGTTGCTGCTGTATGTCATGCCCCTGCGGTACTCCTGAATGCCAAAGCGCCAGATGGTAGCCCCCTTGTTCAAACAAAGTCTGTAACGGGTTTTAGTAATGAAGAGGAGGAAGCCGTTCAGCTCGCTGACGTTGTCCCTTTTTTGCTGGAAGATGCCCTAAAAGCAAAAGGAGGAAATTACTCCAGGGTAGATAACTGGCAGCCTCATGCGGTGATGGATGGTGTTTTGATTACTGGCCAAAACCCGGCTTCATCAGAAATAGTGGCACAAGCCGTGTTGGAGAAAATCAGCCCATCCAGCATTCAGGTTTGATGGGTGCTGAGGCTGTCTCCGTTGTTCCCTCGCCAGTACTGACCCACCACCACCACTACCATGACCAGAAAATCGGCTAGGCTGGAACTAGGTGAGTACTAATCATCTCTTCTAGCTTAGTTTTGGGCATGGCACCTTCCGCAGTGTGTACCAACGCTCCATTAATGAAGAGGCGAAATGCGGGAACGCCCTCAACTTTATAGGCCGCAACCGCCTCAGGGTTAGGATCCACTTCCATTTTGATAATCTTCAGTTGATCGCCATAACTGGCAGACAGCCCATCTAGAACAGGGGCCATGAGGCGACAGGGGCCACACCAGGAGGCCCAGAAGTAGACCAATACTGGCTGATCGGCCTGCAATACTACCGTATCGAATTCCTGATCTGCAATTGTTTGTACGTTGCCCATGAGAGTCCCAAACCATTAACGATGTCCTTGTCCTATTCTTACGCATTTCTATGTAGGATGAAACAGTAGATCTGTACACAGGCGAGTAGGGTTGTGGTTGTTAAGCCAGAGTGGTTACGGGTAAAAGCCCCCCAGTGGGAGCGGGTTGGCTCTGTCAAAGAAATTTTACGAGACCTGGGCCTGAATACGGTTTGTGAAGAAGCCTCCTGCCCCAATATTGGGGAATGTTTTAACAACGGCACCGCTACCTTTTTAATCATGGGGCCTGCCTGTACCCGGGCCTGCCCCTATTGCGACATTGATTTTGAGAAACGACCGCAGCCCCTAGACCCCAGTGAGCCTGATCGGCTGGCAGCAGCGGTGCAGCGCATGGCCTTAAACCATGTGGTTGTCACTGCGGTCAACCGGGATGACCTGCCAGATGGCGGAGCCGAGCAATTTCGGCACTGCATTTGGGCGATTCGGTCAGCTTCGCCCAAAACCACCATCGAAGTACTGATTCCTGACCTGTGTGGCAACTGGGACGCCCTACAGGTGATTTTAGACGCCCGCCCGGAGGTGCTAAACCACAATACAGAAACCATCCCCCGTCTCTATCGCCGGGTGCGACCCCAGGGAGATTACAGTCGATCGTTACAATTGCTGCGGCGCTGCCGTCAACAGTCGCCCTGGATTTATACCAAGACGGGCATCATGGTGGGCCTGGGGGAAACCGATGGGGAAGTGCGTCAGGTGATGCAAGATCTGCGATCGGTAGATTGTGACATTCTCACCATTGGGCAATACCTGCAACCCAGCTCAAAACATCTGGGGGTAGCCGAGTTTATTACCCCAGAGCAGTTTGATGCATGGCGGGCCTACGGAGAAGAGATCGGCTTTTTACAAGTAGTCTCCTCCCCCCTAACCCGCAGTTCTTACCATGCTGAGCAGGTCAGATCTTTGATCGAGCGTTATCCCCGTTCAGCCCCCACTCAGGCATGAGTCAAGAAACGGCCCATTTGCATTTAAGCATCACCGTCTTGGGATCGGGTGCCTGGGGGGCCACCCTGGCCCAGTTGGCGATCGCCTGTGGTCATCAGGTACGGGTCTGGGGTCGTCGGGGTGCCCTCAGTTTGGCGGCGGCACTGGAGGGCGCAGACCTGGTGATCTCTGCGGTTTCAATGCAAGGGGTTAGACCTGTGATAGAGCAGGTACAGGCGATCGGGGTGGCACCTTCTACCCTGTTGGTCTCCGCCACTAAGGGGTTAGATCCAACCTTTAGTCTTGGTGCTTTTCCTCTGCTGGCATCCCAACTGTGGCAGGCAGGCTTCCCAAAACAGTCGGTGGTGGTTCTCTCTGGGCCTAATTTGTCAGAAGAGATTCGGCAGGGGCTACCGGCAGCGACGGTGGTCGCCAGTCAAAACCTGGCAGCAGCGGAGACCGTGCAACGGGCGCTCTCGTCTCCCCAGTTTCGCGTCTATACCAATCCTGATGGGCTGGGGGTGGAAATGGGCGGCACCTTAAAGAATGTAATGGCGATCGCTGCGGGCACCTGTGATGGCCTGCAACTGGGTACCAATGCTAAAGCGGCCCTCTTGACTAGGGGTTTGGCAGAAATTATTCGGATTGGCACCTACTGGGGCGCAAAACCCGAAACCTTTTATGGCCTGTCTGGGTTAGGAGACCTTTTAGCGACCTGCAACAGTGCCCTCAGCCGCAACTATCAGGTTGGCTATGGTCTGGCCCAGGGGCAAACCTTAGATCAGGTTTTGGCCCGTTTAGCAGGCACCGCCGAAGGGGTTAACACGACGCAGGTGTTGGTGAGTCTGGCCCAACAACGGCAGATCTCCGTTCCCATTTCTGAACAGGTAGCCCAGTTGCTGGCAGGGCAGATTACCCCCAGGGCAGCGGTAGAAGCCCTGATGCTGCGAGACTATAAACCAGAAATTCACTAGCCGTCTGAGCGAGAGGTTTTATGCAGCCTACATTGACCGTGATTGAAAATGCCTTGACCCAGCCGCCCATCCCCTTTAACCCAGAACAGCAAACCCTGAAGGGCTGGGCTATGTATTGCCTGCGCGATCGCGGCTTTAAGGTGGTCTATGCCGAAAGGGGCGACTTTGCCATAGAAAATCGAGGGGGCGACAAACTTTATTTCAAGCTAGCAGAACAATCAGAGGATCTGGATGGTCGCTTTGCCTGGATTGTCCGCGACCCAACGACCCAATCGATCCGGTTGATTCCGCCCTCAGCCATGCCACCTCAACCGGAATCCGCTGCTAAGTAGTTGGACGCGACTGAGTCCAACCGCTGAAGTCCCCCTTTAGTCGCCCTCATTGCTGTATCAGACGCAGAGGCAACGGCTCTCGGCTTAAATAATGGGCATAGGTTGCGCTCAGGTAAGGCCGGAATCTGGCTTGATTGGCGACATAGGTCTGAAAAAAAGCCGTACTGAGCACCTGGAGATATTGCCGCATCAGCTTTGGCTCTGGCCCCACCCACCCTGGAGGAAGCTGAAATTCCCCCACAGTAAAGCTACCCTCACTCAGGGGGGAAAGGTGGGTGGCATTTTCCACCAAAATCAGGTAGCGGTTTGGGGTGGTCAACCAGGTAAAGGGCTGCACCTGATCGGCTACGATCGGCGTCACAAAATCATGAGTCGCCGCCACTATCCCCGTGGGGATTTGAATTTGCCCGACAGCAGTCTGATCTAACCAGCCCTGCACTAATGGACTGATGGGTAAAGCCGCAACAATTCGAGGATCCCGCAGCAGCGGCAGCTTGGGGTTTTGTTGCACCAGTTGGCATTGCAGGAGGCCATTCACTTGAAACAAGCCCTGGATCTGCTGGCATTGCTGACGCAATAAATCGGCCTGTAGAGGGGCACCGGCCAGCAACAAAGAGGATAAACCACCCTGAGAATGCCCCATCACCCCCACCTGTTTCAAATTTAAACGAGCCAGAGCCCCATTAGACTGACTGCGTTGCTCCAACTCATCCAACAGACGAGTGACATCTTGAGATTGGGTGAGAATGGCTTCTACTCGTGGTTCCGTCGCTTTTCCTTGCAAAAATAGACGAAATCGTTTGCCACTGTTATCAGGATTGTCTGGTAAAGCAACGGCAAACCCATGGGAGGCCAGATGTTGCGCCAGGTAGTCAAAGGTCACTGCATCAGTTGCCAGACCGGGCAAAATCACCACCAAGGGAATGGGCCTGTCACCCGACACCTCGGGCAGATAGAGGGTGACCGGTACGTTGCGATCGCGGGTTTGCAACCTCAGGGTTTGAGTTGTCCAGGTGTAGCTGCCCTGCAAGCGCAGATCAGGGAGTCGGGTAACCTCCACGGGCGACTGGGCCGCTTCTTGATCTGCCTGCTGGCGGATCTGCAAGATCGTCTCAGCTGTCGCTGGTTGAGTGCCATTCAAACTGCCAACCCACTGGAAGAGCTGTTCTGCATTGATGCGGACAGCCGCAGCCGGAAAAGCTCTCACCACCGATGGGATACTCAACCCCTTAGAATTGTGCGCTCCCAGGATCAGGGCCGCTCTCAGGGCATAAAAACCATTTTGATTAGGGCCAGTTTGCACCAGGTCTCCCATCGATCGCAGCAGAGCTTCTCCCACAGTGGAGTAGGTTACCTGAGTAACGGCGACGGGTTTGACAGCAACCCTTTGTTGCAGCAGGGATCGCAGTTGCGCCCGCTGTTGTGGGGTGAGCCAACGGGTGTAGGTGGCCAGTTCCGTGGTAATCTGCCCCTGTTTCGCAAAGATTTCCAGAGACTCCACTGACAGAGAAAATTGCAGTGGGCCCAGGTAGACCTCAATCCAATCGGCGGCGATCGCCGATCCTGTCGACAGGAGTGTTGCCAGCAGACTGCCAAGCAGGGAAGGGAACCATCGTGCTGTTTGCTTCATTCGTGTTATGACGCTATTTTTCCCCCAGCGGTGCCAGCACTGTCAGACCAGCGGGGATGCATTCTACTTCGATGGGCGTAGTTCCAATCAGTTCTCCATCTACGACTACTTTTTGAGCAGGATTGATAGTGACGCGCAACTTCTTGACATAGATGTGAATCACATTAGGATGGTCAGGATCGGATTTTGCCAAAGCTGCACCAAACATTTGCAGCATCGTGGAAACTGCCTGCAAGCGATTTTCAGCGGTTGTGATCGTGACATCCAACAGACCATCATCAAAAATCACGGCTCCAGCCCCCTGAGCCATCACGGAAGTCGGGGGGGCCGCATTGGCGATCGTAATTGCCGACGCTTGAGCTTGAAACACCCGGTCTTCTAACTCAAAGGTCGCTTCAAACTGGGTTTGGACACTTAACTGTTGCCAACCCGCCATTAAATAAGCCATTGCTCCCCATTGGGTTTTCAATTCCCGGCTAGCCAGTTCAACCGTTTCTGCCTCATAGCCAATCCCAGCCAATAAAATCATCGGCATGTCGTTGCAGCGGGCTGCATCAACGGTACGGGTTTTACCAGCGAGAATCGTGTTACAAGCAGCCTGAAGGGTAAAGAGGCGAGGTAGCCCCAATGAAGCCGCAAAGGCATTGGCGGTGCCTCTGGGAATAATCCCTAACGGGACGCCACTGCCGATCAGCGCCCCCGCCACCATGGAAACCGTACCGTCGCCCCCTGATGCCAGAACAAAGTCGGCATTGGCCGCGATCGCAGCCTTGGCTAATTCCGCCGGGTTCACCTCTGGAGTAGTATAGTGAATCTCTAGTTGCAGATGGGGTTCTAACAAAGAGCGGATTATGCTCAGGTCTTGATCGGCATTGCGCTGCCCAGCGATCGGGTTAAAAATTAAGTGAGCAATTAATGCCTTAGCTAATCTTGTAATAATTGCCTCGGCAGTCGCCAAATTGGTTGTCAATAATATGTTATGCCATGTACATAACCGAATTAATGTTTGAATATCCGGTTGCTCAAAAGTCACCAATGGATCGTATAAGCTAATAACCGCTAAAATGCGACCTTCTGCTACCCGTGACGCGACTTGAGCAATACCGCCCATCGCTGTAGACAAAAGCGACTCCACTTGTAAGGCTAGATCTCGCTGCAGCATTTGAGCAATGTCGCTGGGAGCAATCAGGCGATACCGGCTAAAAACAGGAGCATGTCGCTGTACGAGACTAAACAGGGCATCTCGTTGAGATTCGTGGGCAATCAGTGCGATCGTTGTAGGCATATTTGCTGCTCACAATCCAGATAGGATCGTTGTAGGATCAATGGCCGATACTGGCTTGTCTGTCAGGATTATCCTATCAGTCTTTTTTAAGGGCGTTGCGAATTTTGACCATGAAAAACGGGCTGTATGCTCAAAACTGCGTTTTGATTCATGCTGCTTTTCAGCAACGCCTTTTAAAATTTGGGTTTGTCGCCGATCGGGTATACCATAGAAAGCCATGCATGGGGGGCGGTTAGCGCTTCTACCGATTAGTTGCAAGGCAGGTAAGAAATGGCACCATTGAATGTCGGGCTATTGTTTGGCGGTCGCTCAGGTGAGCATGAGGTTTCGATCAACTCAGCACGGGCGATTCACCGGGCCTTGTCAGAGTCAGGTAACCAGACAAAGTATCAAGTCAGTCCCTTTTACATTCAAAAAGATGGCGTTTGGCAAAGTGATGCGATCGCCCAACAGGTGCTAGAAACCGCTCGTCCCTTACCCAGCGAGGATGGAGCTTCCCAAGCCAAACAGGTGAACCGCTGGCAGTTCCCAACGGGGGCTGCTGAAGTGGATGTCTGGTTTCCCGTTTTGCATGGCCCCAATGGGGAGGATGGCACAATTCAAGGGCTATTAACCCTGATGCAGGTTCCCTTTGTTGGTTCTGGGGTACTCGGCTCCGCTGTCGGAATGGACAAACTTGCCATGAAAACAGCTTTTGGTCAGGCTGGTCTGCCCCAAGTGCAATACACCAGTGTCAATCGGGCCCAGATTTGGTCTAACCCCTGCATCTATCCCAAAGTCTGTGACCAGATTGAGGCGGCAGTGGGTTATCCCTGCTTTGTCAAACCTGCCAATCTGGGGTCATCGGTGGGCATCGCTAAGGCCCGCACCCGTTCAGAACTGGAGGTGGCCCTGGATAATGCCGCCAGCTACGATCGTCGCTTGATTGTGGAAGCCGGGGTTGTGGCGCGGGAAGTAGAGTGCGCTGTTTTGGGAAATGATCAGCCCAGGGCTTCTGTCGTTGGGGAAATTACCTTTCAGAGCGATTTTTATGACTATGAAACAAAGTATACGGATGGCCAAGCAGAGCTGATTATTCCGGCTCAGTTACCTGCTACCATCGTTGAGCGCATTCAAGACATGGCATTACAGGCTTTTTTAGCCGTTGATGCAGCGGGTCTGGCCAGGGTTGATTTTTTTTATGTCGAAGCCACGGGAGAACTATTGATCAACGAGATCAATACTTTACCGGGCTTTACTCAATTTAGTATGTATCCCCAACTATGGGCAGCCAGCGGCATCCCATTCCCTGACCTAGTCGATCAATTAATTCAGTTGGCCCTGGAACGGTTTGCACCGAGTGGATCATGAGAGTATGGGGAAAGTAAAAGTCAGGAGTTAGGAGCTAGATAAATTGCTGAATTCTGGATTCTGACTCCCACCCTAATAGGATGGTTCATTTAGTGGGTTCCCGCCTACGCGGGAATGACGGGCAGTTCAGTTAATTCATGAATAATGCAGGTTAGGATCTCCAAAACTTTAAGTAATCCAGCAGATGATCGCCAGAGTCAGCTCGTACTAGCCCTACTGCGATGTCGGGTAGGGTTGAAAGGTTTGTAAACACCAGATAGCGAGGTTCCCAACGGGGTTGAAACTTTTCCTTAAATTGATGCAGCCCTTTGAAGTTATAAAACTGATTTAAGTTTTCAAAAAAGTAATTCAGTCCCTTTTCAACTTTTCGGGCATCGGGCATGCTACCTACGCCTGCCAAGGGCGAGAGGCTTAAACTAAAGCTGTCATATTCCAGTTTTTGAAAGTACTGAAACATGGAGACAAATAGAAACTCCATTGTACCCTTCTCTGCATCGGCCCGGTGACGCATCAGATCGACGGTCACTTCTTTGCGGTTATAGCCCCAGAGCAGATCGGCAAAGGCAGTAATCCGCCCCCCGGCATCATAAACCACTGCAATGTAACTGTCTTTTAGATAGGTGTAATCAAACCAGCCAATGGAAAAGCGTTTTTCAGAGCCCTGTTTGGCGTGTAGCCAGTCGTCACTGACCAGCTCTAATTGGTCAAGCAGTTCATCATGAATAGGAGGTTTAAAGACTTGAAACGTATGTCCTGTTTTAGTCAATCGATTACAGGCTGTCCGCAACGATTGGTTAGATTTCCCTTTTAAGTTAAAGGTTTTCAAATCGACGATCGCTTCTTCCCCAATCTGCACCCACTGCATACCCAAGGCTCCATAAGGCGGAAGTTCAGACGGTTCGGCCTCATAAAACACAGGAAACCAGTCATTGCGGTTGCAAAACTCACTAAAGGCAATGACCACTTCCCGTCGATCGTTGGCTGGCCCGATCGGGTCTCCCAGGGCGATCGCCGCTCTCCCTTTAGACACATAGGCGATCACACTCCGTCTAGAGGGGCTAAAAAAGTAGGACTTGTCACTTAATAGGGCCAGACGGGCCAGGGAAGAATGGCCATATTCATCAATAATTTCTCGTGCCTGCTGCCGGTCTCTTTGGGTAGCCGGGTCACCCCGCAACAATACGGGCCGCAGCAACATGAAACAAGCAAACAGGAGCGTAAACACACCGATCGTATAGATGGAGTCAGCAAAGAAGCCAGCAAATCGCCCAATCGGTTGGAGCCCGGCGTTGTCTTCTGTAAAGAACATGGCCAGGGTTTGTACCAATGCTGCACCCAGGCCAAACTTCTGAAGTTGCCCATTTATTTGGAAGTGCCCATCCAGAATATAAAAGCCAGCGGTGCCATAGGCCAGGGTAAACAGAATGGCAACACCTAAGACCCATAACCCCTGGGCAATAGACGGGCGATCGGACTTGGCGGTAAATACATGCCGCATTAACCAGAGCTGAACCAGCAGAATGGTAGCCAAAAAGCACTCTTCAAAATCCAACCCTTTAATTAAATGGCTGATAACCGACAAAATTAATAGTGCGACTGTCAATATCCAGGCTACCCATTTGCGCCTTAACAGATTTACTGACAAAAGCAGCAGCACAAAACCAGCCAGAGCTGCAAAAATTCGACTGCCCGATCGGATGTAAAAGGGTAAAAATTCTTCTAACCAGGCCCGCCGCGCTGGCAGGCTGGGTGTCACCGCCGATAGTAGATTCACAACTCCCATCAAACCGGTCAAGAGAGCTGCGCTCCAGAGCCCGATCCGAGTGCGGTGAGACAAATTAGCGGTCAGTCTGGGAGGGAGCTTGGGTAGACTGGGGTTTGCCATTGAAATGATGCAGATGAGGAACAGATGGTGAGCCAGGGATGGGATGGGGGATTGATTTTAAGTTCATCGCAAATTGCTGCCCCACGTAACTGAGAGAGTCGGTTAGATGGTGGTGCCAGTAGTTCCACCCAACATTTTGCCCCACAATTCCATGGCCACCGGGGTAGATGTGAAATTGATTGGCAATATTCAAGTCGGTCAACTGACGATGGAAATCTTTTGTAGCCTTCAGATACCGATGGTCGATAGTGCCTGCATCCAGATAAATCCGAAGCTGGCGGCGACGCTGGGGAGAAAGTTGTCCAATAAAAGATTGCGGGCTATTTTGCGGCCCACTGCCATCTGTAAAATAGCCAGTGTGACTAAACAACACCTGAAATTGGGGATGCCGGAGCCCAATGTTAAAGGCTCCCCAACCACCAGATGACAGCCCTCCGATCGCCCATAACTGGGATTGTGGGTAGGCCCGATAGCGAGATTTTATAAGCTTCACCAGATCCGAGCCAATTAACCCGCCGACATTACCATTGGGGCCATCGTAATAGTCTGGATCCCATAAAGGACTGCTCCCCCGTTTATCATTGCCATCTGGGGTGACCACAATCGAGGAGGGAAGACGGCGCTGCTGATACAAATCATGCAACACCGAGGTCAGTTTCGCTTTATCTTCAAAGTCTCGCTCGTTGCCATGTCCTCCGTGTAGCAAAATAATCACGGGATAGCGTTGTTTTGGATGTTGAGCATATCCCGGCGGCAATACCACCCCATAGCGGCGTTCTTCTCCCATTGCTGAACTCGGGAAAGATTGCACCTGAAAGGTAAGACCGGTCTGTTGTTCTGCCTTGGGGGGATCTAGCTGGGGTGCCCCTGCCACCATCACATACCAGTACCCGATCGCGGCCACACTGGATAAGGCGATCGCACCGATCAGCAAAAGAGGCTTTCCTGTAAACAAAAGTGGACTTGACCTTTGTTCCATGGTGTTTGTTGTCCCAGTATTGATGTTACCCAATCAAAAACCTCGTTGCGAAATCTGCGTCAGGGAAGCTTGCTGAAACTGAGTCCCAACATAAGTCAGGGAATCGGCTAAATGCTGTCGCCAAAATCGCCAGGTATGGGCACCTGGAAAGGCACGAAACTCGTTGTCTACATGCAGGGCATCTAATTCTTGATGAAATGCGATGGTTTGGGTCAGATAATGGCGATCGGAGGTTCCCGTATCCAGATAAATACGTAACCGCTGGAGATGTTTGGTAGATAGGGTTTGGATCTGATTCATCGGGCTGTTTTGTGGCCCGGAGCGGTCTACATAATAGCCACTGTGACTAAAGAGAACCCCAAATTGAATAGACTTGCATGACGTAGACACAGAGATTACTGGCCAGCCGCAGGCAGGGATCCGGTTTGCACTTTGACATGACGCAGTTGCCCCTGACGGTAGATCCGCAGATTTAGCACCTCACCCACCTGGCTTTGTTCCACCAGACGTTGCACCGTGCCAGCATCTGTCACAGGTTGGTCATTGATTTGATCAATCACATCCCCACTCCGGAGACCGGACTGGGCGGCGGGCCCATCTGGGACAACCCTTACCACTAAAACCCCCTGATCTCGATCAACTGAGAAATTTGTGCCGTTATCAGAATTAATCTGCTGTTTCAGTTCAGGGCTGAGGGCCAACATCTCTACCCCCAGGTAGGGATGGTTAACCTTACCGGTGGCAATTAATTGATCTGCGATCCGCTTGGCCGTATTGATTGGGATAGCAAACCCAATCCCCTGAGCATCTTTAATGATGGCTGTATTCATGCCAATCACCTGCCCCTGGGCATTCAGTAACGGCCCTCCAGAATTACCAGGGTTAATCGCCGCATCTGTTTGAATGAAACTGACTCGCTCATTGGGAACCCCCACATTATCGCTAGAGCGGCCTGTCGCACTGACGATGCCAGTCGTTACTGTATTATCTAGCCCTAAGGGGTTACCGATCGCGATCGCCCATTCCCCAGGTTTTAAAACATCAGAGTTACCCAGGGGAACGGTTGGTAAGTCGCTGGCCTCGATTTTGATTACGGCCACATCTGTCACCCGATCGCTGCCGATCACCTTACCTGTAAAGGTACGCCCATCCTTGAGGGTAACTTTAACCGTATCCGCGCCCTCAACAACGTGAGCATTGGTTAAAATTTCCCCCTCTTTACTGAGAATGAAGCCTGACCCCACCCCCCGTTGAATTTCGCGAGCAGGCGGCACCTGAGAACCTAAAAATTGCCGTAAAACCGGGTCGTCAAAGGCTTCTGGCAGGGCATTTGTGACAGCATGGGCAGAGTCAATGCGCACCACCGCAGGCCCAACTTGATCCACCGCAGCAGTGACAAAGTTACTGGTGGCGGGCACCATCACCGTCTGTCGGGGCTGGCTCTGAGGCACTGATTGAGCGAGGGGTTTCGGTACAACAGGTTCAGACTGAGAGCCACGAGATAACAACAGGCGATCGCCTGAGACTGCGAGACCTACTCCCAACAGCACCAAACTAATTGCAGCAAAAGGCTTTTTCCATTCAGGCGGGGCGGGGCGAACATGCCCCCTCTGAGGAGAGGCATCGACGGCATGGGAGGATGGGTTAACAACCGGAGTCATAGGTTGTACAACAGAAATAATTGGATACATCCTTACTGTAGACAAGGGCTGTGTCAACACTATGACAGAATTGTCACAAATCATTGAATTTGAGAAATTTCAGTTATGATTTTGGTCAGAACACTTAAAACAAGGCTGATTGGTTAAATGCCGAGCCTGAGCAAGCATTTTGATGTCCTTCCAGAAACTATCGTGTATTGCGACCAAGATGACTCAGTCCACGATTACAGTAACCGTCAAGCTGTTTGCCGCTTACCAGGAAGCAGTCGGGCAACCTGAAATTCAGCTTTCGGTTCCGGTCAAGACTCCTGTTGTTGCGATTCGCGATCGCCTGCTTCAGGAGTACCCCCAACTCAGCCAATGGCGGGATCTAACCCGTTATGGCCTTAATCTAACTTTTGTGGAGCCAGAAACCATTCTGCAAGACGGAGATGAGGTTGTGCTGATCCCCCCTGTCAGTGGGGGATAGGGCACTGCTCCCCTGCTACTTCCATTCCCGCCAGACGTAGACCAGCATACCCTGCACCTCTACCCGATTTTCTTGGGTATCAATTTCAATCGGGGGGTATTGGGGATTAGAAGCCACCAGAGAGATGATATCACCGTCGCGATGAAAATGCTTCAGGGTTGTCCCCCGTCCTTCTACCCAGGCTGCCACGATTGCCCCATCCTTCAGGGTACTGGGATCTGCAACAGGACGCATCACAACAAAAGAACCATCCAAAATATGGTCGCCAATCATGCTATCGCCTGATACCTGGAGGGCAAAATCTCCGGACTTAAGTTTAGGGCTGGCAATGGGCAGCAGGTCAAAACGGTCTGAAAATACCTCAGTCAAGTAACCGGCTGCGATCGTGCCCCAGATCGGCACCGCTTCTAACTCTGGTTGGACAAAGTCTGATTGTGTCTGCTCTGGACGCAACAGTTTAATCGCCCGTGCCTTATTGGGTTTACGCTCGATCCAGGCTTCCCGCTCTAGCCAGCGCAAGCTATACTGAATCGCTCCACGGGGCTTTTCAACCGCCACCATCATTTCATCAATCGACGGAGAATAGCCATGCTCCCGGATATAGCGCTCAATGTAGGTCAGCAGGTTTAAGTGGGGGGAGGGGCGTTTCATTGCTTTCACTAGCCAAATACCACCGTTGAGTGGATTAATTATCTAATAGTATAGTGCGCCTGTACCAAAATAGGCAAAAAATTAACAAAATTAACGATTTCCCACCCGCTCCAACACAGAATCATCCTGCCACTGCGTCAGCCGATCGCACCTCAACTCAGCGATCGCTCCAACCCAATCCATCATTCGCGATCGCTCACTCATGCTTTGACAAATTTAGGGTTCACCAACTTCGCCGCCAACTTCCTTGGCAAAGGCTTCGGCTTTTTGAGGGTCGCTAAAACTGGCAACTTGCACGGATGGTTTACCCATCTTCTATCGTTTGCTGGTAGGAAAGGCATCTTTACAATGCGTGGGCTACCTTTAGTTAAGGGATTACTGCGGTATAGCCTTGCCTTTCAAGACAGGCGTCAGGTTTTCGGGAATCTGGTCTAGAGCAATGGCATTTTTGCCAAGTCGAAAGGCAGTATTGTATGGCAGTCCGTCTGATAATGCGCGGTAAAAACCTCTGGAAAACTCGATCGCGGCTTTGTCACCGATTTCCTTTTTCATGCCGACGATGTAATCAATAAAGGGACTGATTGCATTGACCTGAGCCTCAGAGTAGCAGGCGTTGAGGACAATACAGGGAATGGGTTTGATGCTGGTGAGGATTGAAAACAACTCGGCAAGCGCATCGTTGGAAACGAGCTGAGCGTTCTGGTTGTCGTTCTGGAAAACCAAACCCTGTTCCTTGGCCCCATGTCCGCAAAAGTGAAGGATATCAGGCTTAATGCTCAGCATGATGTCTTGCAAATCTCTCCGGTTGACTCCCCACCGTTGATCCAGGATGAAATGATTGCTATGACTACCTAGCCGTAGTGCTACATCGATTTCTCGGACTTCTTTCTCCAGATTTAGCCTGACCTGATCTTCTGGACTGGCAGCTAATACCAAAATTTTGCGGGGGGCGATCGCAGGTGCCGCAGAATTGCTAGAGGCTTGGGACTTTTTGAGCAGAGAACTGACCAGGTTTTTGAGCGTTTCAGCATCGGTGCCGTTGTAGGTGCGATCGCCTATCTGCACGTCACCTCCGGTAATCTTGTCAATGTTGATGTTGTACTTGCTTGGTGCAGGTGGAGGTGCAGGTTGAGTGATCTGTTGGGCAAATTGTTGTCCCTCACTGCTTTGAAGCCATTGGCGTAGGGTTTCTATGTCGCCATCGGCTGGGGTGTTATGGAGGATGCGATCTATAATCGCTTGCATTTCGTTTGATATTGTCATAGCAGCAATCCTTAAATCTATTGAATTCATAGATAAGTTGAATAACTACAGGTGCTGACTCGAAAGCTTCAGGCGAACATGCTGAGGTATCAACGGTGAACGAGGATTTCTGGACTCAGTATTACTCCAATTTTCTATGTCAAGTGAATCTTTAATTTTTAATTAAGATTGGGAGTGGGTTGATTGCTTTATGTAACGATGGCTCAAGCGCGATCGCCCCGCCAAATTTTCTCCCACAACATCTTCATGATTCAGAGCGAGATGGATAGTTGTCTTCAACCAGAAAGCAAAAAGGTAACTACTCACGTCATTCCCGTGAAAACGGGAATCCATTTGCGAATAACAGACTCTGGGCTGGATTCCCGCGCAGGCGGGAATGACAGTTGTTGCATTCGGCTCTGGTGAACCACCCAGATGAGGGTGAGGGCAGCCTGAGTAGTTACGCAAAAAGGCTATTTGCCAACCCATTTCCTTGTTTTGCCAACTCATTTCAGTAAATCGCGTACCCATTTCTTTGTTTTGCCAACCCATTTCAGGTGGATCGCGCACCCAAGCGTCTTGATTGCCAACCCATTTCCTTGTTTTGCAAACTCATTTCAGTGGATCGCGTACCCATTTCCTTGTTTTGCCAACCCATTTCAGTAGATCGCGCACTCCGTTTCATACCTTCCCAGATGAAATAGAAAATCGCCACCCCTCGCCCGTCATTTCCGCTGATCCACCCACCCATCCTCAACTTTGGTCATTCATCTCGGCGGAGCGAGATCGCCCCACCCCAGCCGCAGAGCGATCGTCTAACTTGCAATTTCCATCCACTCAGACTGCGATCGCCTAAAATCTTGGAAAGAATCGATATATATCCCTCCTACAATGGCACAGACAGCAACCGACTACAAATACGTTGAACTGGACGAACAGCAGGTTCCTTACATTGCTGGAACGACCCTGAAAGTCGTTGAGCTGGTCGAAGCTCAGCAGGCGTATGGTTGGAGTCCCGAAGAAATTCACATCCAGCACCGTTACCTGAGCCTGGGACAGATTCATTCAGCGTTAGCATACTACTGGGATCACCAACAGGAAATGGATGCAGACCTGGAACGCCGTTTCCAATCTGCCGAAGCAATCCGCCGGGAAACCGGAGAAACCACCCTTGCCAGGAAACTGCGTGCCCAAGGATTGATTGAATGACCATTGCACTTTACATGGATGAACACATCCATTCCTCGATTACTGTAGGTTTGCGGCTTCGTGATGTAGATGTGATCACTGTTCAAGAAGATGGGCGTTCTGGAATTTCAGACATACTGCTGCTTGATCGAGCTGCCAACCTACAACGAGTTGTTTTTTCTCAAGACCAAGATTTCCTGATAGAAGCTCAACGCCGTCAAGTCGGAGGAATACTTTTTGCAGGAGTAATCTATGCTCACCAACGAGTTGTGACTATCGGTAGCTGCATCAGGGATTTAGAAATCATTGCAAAAGCGAGTGACCCTGAAGACTTAATCAACACCGTACAGTTCTTACCCCTGTAGTGCCAGCGCGATCGCCCGCACCCGCGCATAAAAAGCAGGCTCATCGTTTTGCAGGGAATACGCCACGTCACGATCAGCTTCATCTGTAAAGATTGCATAGTCGGGGCGCTCGGCTCTGCCCTTACCGCGAGTCGTCACCTGGGGGATGTGGCTAAACCCCAAGATATCCAGTGCCGGTTTAATAAAAACCTCTTCTGTTTGGGCTTCACTGAGCGTTGGCAACAGATCCTTTTTAGACAGATAGAGCTTGTTGAACGCCTCAAACCCTACTCTCACATCTACCTGCCACTCCGGGCATTCCTGAATACGATGCTCCAGGTAATGTTGTGAAAACAGCGGCTTATTCGGCTTTTGCCCATCTGCCATAATCTAGTTCCCGCGCTTCAGTCCTATGAGTTGAGCGTAAAATCCTGGAGAATGCTCAGGATATCCACTTAATCTTAATTCTGGCTCAAAAGTCTTTAGCCCGGATCATCAAACCTAAAAACCGAACCAGGA
>JBJTUO010000270.1:0-5597 GCA_046080785.1 Leptolyngbyaceae cyanobacterium
AAAAAAAGTTTTGAGTACGGTCGGGCAGACCGGAATTCATGCCTGGAAAGCGATCCTTAAGTGGGAGCCTAGATGTCAAGGGATATTCTAGTATTCTCGGATCGAACATGGCGTATAAGACCTGAGTAGAGGCAACTCGAAAGGGCGACGGCAGTTCAGGAACCCCGCACTGTATGCGCAGCATCAGTGTCAGGAGGATGTCAGATTCCACTTAATGTACTCAGAGGGCATTGTCCTGGAATAATGATGCTGGTGTTGTTGATATAACTTCTCCCATTGCGGCGTTTGGTTTGCCCATGAAGTCCCGTTCGTTTTATTCCATCCTGGTGGCTGTTGTCGTTGCTCTGTTGACGGTGGGTGCCACTGGTTTTTACTGGCTGGTGGCCGGTAGTCCGTTACAACTCTTAAGAAGTGGCCAGATACCCACACCCGCCGCTGCGATCTTTGTTTCCAGGCAAGCGCCAGTCGTGGCATCTCTACTGGTCAACCCTGATCAACTGGCGAGCTTTCGTCAAGTAGTGGCTCAACCCGCAGACCGACGGCAGGCGCGGCGAGAAATGGCCCAGATCAAAGAAAGGGTTGCTTCCACTCTGGGACTAAATTATGCGCAAGATATTCAACCTTGGCTCGGCAGCGAAGTTACCCTGGCGGTTACCACCCTAGATATCGATCGCGACCGCAGCAATGGTCAACAACCGGGCTATCTGCTTGCGATTGCAACCAAAAGCCCCCAACAATCGCGGGAGTTTTTACAATTGTTCTGGCAAAAGCGGGCGATCGGGGGCACTGATCTCTTGTTTGAGCAGTATAAGGGGGTTAAGCTGATTTACGGCAGCGTGGTTAATCCTGCAGCAGCAATCCAGTCCAGAGTAGCCCAACCAGCCCCAGGAAGAACAGCTAAAAAACCTGTTTCCCCAGAAGACTTGCCGCCCTTAACCCTGGCCAGCGCAGTGGTGGGGGGTAAATTTGTCCTATTTGCCAATAGCCCCAACGTGTTGCGGGATGCCATTACCAATGCCCAGGCCCCCGATCTGAGCCTAACCTCCGCCAGCTACTACAATAAAGCCCTGGCTGCCTTAACCCGGCCTCGCATTGGGTTGACCTTTATCAATCTGCCGCACTTCGCAGAATTGCTGGCGCTGGAAACGGGAGCTTCCCTGTCAGCTTCCACCCCGGATCAAGCACCCCGAACGGCAAGCCTCCCCGATTATCAAACCTTGGCCCTCGCCTTTGGGGTCGAACGCCAGGGGTTAATGGCGGAAGCAGCCCTCGTGCCTGCTAGTGGAAAGGGCAAGACGGTGATGGCCAACCTGAATCAACCCGTGGCAGCGCTTGCGTATATTCCCGCCAGCAGCCCCATTGTGGCCGCTGGTACAGACTTGCACACTCGATGGGGTGAGTTTAGTGAGCTGATGCAGCAGTACCCAGGGCTGGCCCAATTTGTGAATCAACCCCTAGCGCTGTTGAATCAGCAATGGCAACTTGATTTACCGCAGGATCTGTTTCAGTGGGTGGATGGAGACTATGCCCTGGGTGTGGTTCCTGGTCAACCTGTGCTGGATCTGGCTGCTACAGCGCCCCGGAAACAGACTAAGCAGGGCAAGACCTTACCTGCTGATGGATCCGTTGTCATAAGTCCAGGAGATGAATGGGTATTTGTTGTCAGGCGAACTGGCCCAAGGGCGATCGCTGGCATTGAGCAACTGGATGCCAGCGCTCAAAAGCAAGGTCTGAGCACAGGTAAACTGAATCTGGGTGATCAAACGGTCTCTGCTTGGACTCGTCTCAGCCTGGGTGCAGCCACTCAGCCATTAGCAACAGCCCTGGCAGCAGAAGTTAAGGGAGTACATGCCACTATTGGGAACTATGAGGTGTTTGCGAGTTCGATCGCAGCCCTAGACCAGGCGCTTAAATCAAGCCAAAGCTCCCTCAAAAATACAACCGCCTTTGAGCGCACAACAGAGCCCCTACAGCGGCCCAATCAAGGTTATCTATATGTTGACTGGGTTAAGGCCGCTCCCAAGCTGGAGCGTCAGTTTCCCTTACTCAAAACCATTGAATTTGTCGGCCAACCCTTGTTTCAGCATTTGCGATCGCTGGCCATCAGCAGCTATGGTAGTGAAGCGGGAGTGAAGCGGGGTGGCATCTTTTTTCACCTCAGTGAGTCGTTGTCATGAAACTGCACGTAATTAAACAGCGTAGACTCTGGTGGGCATTGTCTCTAGCCCTGATTATTTTGGGATTGGTGTTTATGGGGGTTTCCTGGCAAAGGTATGGAGCCCCGCTCAAGCCCAGCCTCGATTTTATTGGTGGTACTCGTCTGCAATTAGAATTGGATTGCTCAAAGCCGAATAATTGCGATCAGCCGATCGATATTGCTGCCGTCCGGGATATCATGACCGCTGAGGGTCGGGGCAATAGCAGCATTCAAATTGTGGGGAACGATCAGCACGCCCTTTCAATTCGCACCTCCCCCCTCAACCCTGAGGAGCGTAGCCAGTTGCAAGCAAGCTTAAGTGAGAAGGTGGGGGCATTTGACCCGACCAGAACTCAAATTGATACAGTGGGGCCAGTTGTTGGAAAACAGTTGTTTTCTGCGGGGCTGCTAGCGTTGCTGGTTTCGTTTGTGGGAATCACGATTTATCTTAGTCTCCGCTTTCAGTTGGATTACGCTATTTTTGCCATTGTGGCCCTATTTCACGATGTTCTGATTACAGCAGGTATTTTTGCAATTCTGGGGGTTTTGTTTGGGGTTGAGGTAGATAGCCTGTTTATTGTGGCTTTATTAACCATTGTTGGTTTCTCAGTCAACGACACCGTCGTTATCTATGACCGCATCCGTGAAACCTTAGCCCTTAATCCCGATCGCCACATTAACGATGTCGTCGATGATGGCGTAAATCAAACCCTGACCCGATCTATCAATACCACCCTGACCGTTCTCTTGACCCTGACCTCCATTTATGCTTTCGGTGGTGAAACCCTGAAAAACTTTGCCCTGGCTCTCATCATTGGTTTTACATTGGGGGCTTACTCCAGTATTTTTATTGCTAGCACTTTGCTGGCGGCTTGGCGGGTACGGGTTGGGCAAATCTATGGAGATGCGGGGTCTACCACCAGTGGTGAGCTGGCGACCAGTCCCTCTTCGGACGTTTGATCCTACAAAGATACCAATCCCATTGCCTCGTTGCTGAATCCATGCCTCCCTTTTTTACTTCCCCTGCCGCCTTACCAGAGAAGCCGGAGCCAATGAATCAAAGCTTCCAGCGCGATCTGGAGCGATTACATCAACTAACGGTCTATGGACGCTGGGCGATTGTTGCCATACTCTGGCTAACAGTGGGAAGTGCCAGTCTATGGGGGTTACGCTATCCCATTTCCCTACTGCATGACTACTTTACTTGGTCAGCCCTCCGCTATGGGCTGGCCTTTCATCCCCTACCGGCAGTGGGTCTGGCTTTTTGTATCGGCATGACTCTATCCGTGCTGGTCTGGCAGAGCCGCAACATTTTGGTGGGTTTACCCGCTAGGGAGACAGAACGGCTCAAGCGCCAGGTGCATCAAATTCGACAGCAAGGCCCAAGCCACCCGCTCTGGAAATGGCTCAGGAACTAATTTTTATTTTAAGCAATGATTGCTGACCGAGTGTGCCACTCTGTTGCCTGCTCGTAAGCGTAGGCGACCTGAAACACCTGGTCTTCTCGCAACACGTTGCCGATAATTTGGAGACCAATCGGTAGACCCTGGCTGTCAAATCCACAGGGAACGCTAATTCCCGGTAGGCCAGCCAGGTTTACCGGGATTGTCATCAGATCTACCAGATACATGCTAAGGGGGTCAGCGCTTTTATCCCCCAATTTAAAGGCCGTCGTAGGGGCGGTGGGGCAGACCAACACATCTACTTGAGAGAAGGCTGCCTCAAAGTCTTGTTTAATCAGGGTTCTTACCTTTTGAGCTTTCAGGTAATAAGCATCATAATATCCAGCAGAGAGGGCATAGGTGCCAATCATAATCCGTCGCTTTACCTCTGGGCCAAAGCCTTCAGCCCTAGTGCGGCTATACATTTCAATCAAGTTATCTGCATCGGTCACCCGTGAGCCGTATTTTACCCCGTCATAGCGAGCCAGATTTGCCGATGCTTCTGAGGGGGCAATGATGTAGTAAGCCGCGATGCCGTAGCGGAAGCGAGGGCAAGAAATTTCTTGAATTTCAGCACCTAACGCCTTCAGTTGGTCGATCGCAGTACGCACTGTTTTAGCCACCTCCGGATCTAATCCTTCTCCAAAGGTTTCTGTAATGACTCCGACTTTTTTATCCTTGAGGTCAGGAATTAAAAATTGAGTGTAGTCGGGAACTTCGACTTTGAGGCTGGTGGAGTCTTTTGGGTCATAGCCCGCGATCGCCCCCAACAAAATAGCCGCATCCTCTACGGTGTGGGCAAATGGCCCAATTTGATCCAGAGAAGAAGCAAAGGCCACCAGCCCGTAGCGCGAGACCAACCCATAGGTTGGTTTCAACCCGACAATGCCGCAGAAAGAAGCGGGTTGCCGGATGGATCCCCCCGTATCCGATCCTAGGGCCACTGTGCATTCCCCTGCGGCCACAGCGGCGGCTGAGCCTCCAGAAGAACCACCGGGTACCCGTGTCACATCCCAGGGGTTGGCTGTTGCTTGAAACGCAGATGTTTCAGTGGAGCCACCCATGGCAAATTCATCCAGATTGGTTTTACCCACCATAACGGCCCCCGCGTTTGCGAGCTTCTGGGTCACAGTCGATTCGTAGGGTGGCACAAAATTCTCCAGAATATGGGAAGCACAGGTGGTAAGAATGCCCTTGGTACAGAGATTGTCCTTAATCCCAATAGGGATGCCTGCTAATAACCCAATATTTTCTCCTGCGGCGATTTGGGCATCTACTTTCTCGGCGCTAGCCAGGGCCTGCTCAGCGGTCACCTGCAAAAAGCTATGCAATTTTGGCTCAACAGCCTGAATCCGACTGAGTGCTTCCTGAGTGATATCAACCGCCGATCGCGCTTTTGTTATGAGTTGTTGATGTAACTCCCGGATGGATGTCATGCCAAAACCTCTTTCAGAACCTAACGTCCAAATCTACAGTATCCAGGGTACGATACGGATAGTTAAAGGAACTTAACAAAATGGTAGAACGTCCGATTAAAAAATCGGAGCGTCCAATAAAAGCGGCCTCCGAATCTGAATCTACATCTCCTCAATCCGATCGTCTTCAATCCGATCGTCAGACTGATAGTCGTTCTGGTAACAAACGTGATCGGCGAGGCAAAAGTAAGCGCGGCGATCGGCGAGAAGATGCTAAACCATCAGTGCCATTGGCACTGATGCGGGGACCCAAGCCGGAAAAGTCTAAATCTGCTGTTGACGAGGCTCCAATTGAAGCCGAAGCTCCGGTTGAAACGGAAGCAATAGAAGCACCCGTTGATGAAGCTCCAGTTGCAGCGGAAGCGCCAGCAGTAACAGAAGCACCCGTTGATGAAGCTCCAGTTGCAGCGGAAGCGCCAGCAGTAACAGAAGCACCCGTTGATGAAGCTCCAGTTGCAGCGGAAGCGCCAGCAGTAACAGAAG
>JBJTUO010000271.1:0-26320 GCA_046080785.1 Leptolyngbyaceae cyanobacterium
TGTGATGACCGTCACACTTTAAGTGTAATTGATGGAAGCTCTGTTTGGTTTTTATAATGACCGACAGACGATCTGACGCATATTTCGTAGATTAGCAGGCAGATCTAATTGCATGGCTTGCTGGATAAAAAGGCCAGGAACCGGGATTTTTGGAGTTGCCTGCACCGAATAGGTTAATAAAGTGCCATTGTTAAAATCTTTTAACTTTAGGTCGGCAGAAAAGTCATGGAAGCTGCCCGACTCTAAATAAAACTGAATGCCCTGGTGCGAAGTTTCAATGACCTTCAGATAAATTTCAACCTGAGCGACAAGAAAAAGGAATGCTTTGCTGGCGGCCTGATAAAGCAGTTTGCCTTGCTTTAAATCAGACTTGACAGCGATCGGCTCAGCCAGCACCTCACTCCGGTTCATATCAGGAAAATACTGCACCCATCGGGGGTAGTCTACCAGTTGCTGCCAGACCTTAGCTCGTTGTATCGGTAAAAACATTTGGGCGGTAACTGCCCCTCCCCAACTTGTATAAGGTTTCGGATTCAGCAAAATTTCTCCTTTTAGGAGAGAGGGGATGTCAAATCCTTCATCGGTTACTTCTGGAGATAGAGAGATAGAACCTGATAGGGTCATAGATGCAGTGCCCTTAACAACTGAACGCAGGTGGTAAACTGTGAACAACCTATAAATTGGCTAAAAAATGGAGCAGTTACTTCACAGAGGTGACTCAACTATAGCCCCGTTTTAGTAAAGGGATATTAACAGTACGCCTCCACAAGGTAAAGTAATGATTTTAAATTGCGGTTTCTCAGGGCTTGATCCAGCCCATAGGGGCCGGATCTTCCATCTCACCTAGATGGGTCGATTGCGCCAGATCACGTAAGTAGCAAGTGAACCTTGAACCAAATCGAAGGGTGAGGTCTAGCAATAGATTCTTTCCTGAAAGCCAGCCCTTTTATGACCAACAACCGACTCCTAACCCTAGATTATGAGCCTGCCTTAGAACGACTGGGCGATGATTACTACGATCTCGTTCCAGCAGCAGAGTTTCCCCAACACATTCTGCGATTTCGCAATGACCAGTTATTGGCCAAACTGGGTCTTGAACCAAAATCAGTGCAAGACAGTCATTTTGTCGAAGCCTTTGGCCGCTTTCACCATGCTCCCCGGCCCTTCCTGGCCCTGCGCTACCACGGCTACCAGTTTGGCGAATACAACCCTTTTTTAGGCGATGGGCGGGGTTTTCTCTACGGTCAGGTGCGGGGCATTGATGGAGACTTATACGACTTCGGCACTAAAGGCTCTGGCACAACGCCGTACTCCAGAGGGGGGGATGGTCGTCTAACCCTGAAGGGCGGGGTGCGAGAAGTGATTGCGGCGGAGTCGCTGCATCGATCGCAGGTTCATACGTCTCGCTGCCTCAGCCTGGTGGAAACGGGTGAGCAACTGTGGCGGGGAGATGAACCCTCGCCCACCCGATCATCTGTAATGGTGCGCATGAGTCGATCGCACATTCGCTTTGGCACCTTTGAACGACTGCATTATCACAACCGAAAGGATTTAATCGCAATTCTGCTGGATCATGTGATTGAGCACTATTATTCCCATCTGAGCAGCGAGAGTGACCGTTATAGCCGCTTTTATGCCGAGTTGGTGGCGCGGGTCGCCCGGCTCGCAGCTCAGTGGATGGCAGCGGGCTTCTGTCATGGGGTGCTGAATACGGACAACATGTCTATTACGGGGGAGAGCTTTGATTACGGCCCCTACGGCTTTATCGAAACCTTTAACCCCCGCTTTACCGCCGCTTATTTTGATTACTTTGGCCTCTACTGCTATGGCAACCAACCCACCATTTGCTATGAAAATCTGCTGAAATTGCAGCGGCCTTTAGAACTGGTAGTTTCCCTGGCTGACCTGGAGGCGGGGTTGGGTCAGTTCTGGCCGCACTATGAGCAAAATTACCAGGCCCTGATCTTGCAAAAACTGGGACTGGCAGCAGATCACTCTGCTGAAACTCGACCTTTGTTTGACCAAACCCTGCTGCTGCTGCAAGAATCCCAGGTTCCTTACCACAGCTTTTTTGCTGAGTTGGCCCAACAATTTGCTCCTGACTGGCGCGATGATGTCGGTGCGATCTTGGCCAATGCAGCGGTCGATCAACCCTTGGCAGAGTTGTGGCATCAGTGGAAGATCACCTACTTTAATCAGTTGTTGCAACAGCCAGCGTCGGCTCTAGAAGAAATACAGACCCGGTTAGAGCGCTATAACCCCAGCACCGTACCCCTGCGACCTTTGATTGAGGCGGCCTGGGCTCCGATCGTAGAAACTGATGATTGGTCACAACTTCATAACCTGGTGCAGCAAATTCGGGGATAAACCTTTGACACGGGCTGAGCGGCTTACCTGCCCTAATTTTCGTTGTTAGATCCAGCCTAACCTGCATAATTCATGAGGTAACTGAACTGCTCGTCATTCCCGCGTAGGCGGGAATCTACCCTGGTAGAAGTTGCCAAACCTGGATTCCCGTTACCACGGGAATGACAGCCAATAATTGAGGGGTTCGTGAATAATCCAGTCTAACTGAAGGAAAAAAATAGGGGCAAGTAAATTGCCCCTCCCCGCAATCACAGATTGATCTGAGAAATTTTGACTCTTTCAATCAGTCCTGCGATTACGGTCAGGATTAGCTTACCCGACCCCGAAGTTCATTCACCTGTAACAGTTACTTTAGGAAACCAATGTGACAACCGCATGTAATCGAGATGAACATGGGATGACGCTTTTGATCTGCTTGGAACTCTGCTGCAATTGTCTAAGTCAACGGGGTTGGCGCTGTTTTTCGGCAGCGCCACAGGGTTTAAGAATATTTTGTCAGCGGCGACTGGCTTAATACCCATCGATTTGTAATGGGTATGTTATGACAAAGACATACACTCTCGTTACTTTAGAGATCCTGTCTAGATAATTCTACAGCCACTCATGAACAGACACCATTCATCTCGTCCTTCTCGTTTCAAGGCTCCTGGCTTTTATCTGGCATTGCCTCTACTGGGGGCCGGAGCTGTTTTATCGGGTAATCATTGGCTCTCCTCTAAAGCTGTAACAGCACCAGTTCTCGCGCCCTCTACCCCGCAAGCCACCTTGGTCAGCCAGGTGCCAAGCCGCTCCAGTGCCATGCTCTCAAGCACAGATCCCAACTTTATTGTCAATGTAGTTGACCGGGTTGGGCCAGCGGTTGTCCGCATTGATTCTTCTCGGACGGTAACGACCCGCCTACCCGCAGTCTTTAATGATCCATTCTTTCGTCAGTTTTTGGGCATTCAAGGGATGCCGCCCGCCAAACGAGTTGAGCGGGGCACAGGATCGGGCTTTATTCTGGAGTCCAATGGCTTAATTTTGACCAATGCCCATGTTGTGGCGGGTGCCGACACCGTTCAGGTTGCCATGCGAGATGGGCGTGAATTGCAGGGACGAGTCTTGGGGGCAGATTCCTTAACAGATGTGGCGGTGATTAAAGTCAATGCCACCAATTTGCCAACGGTGACGATCGGTAATTCAGAGCAACTCCGTCCCGGAGAATGGGCGATCGCGATCGGAAACCCCCTTGGCCTGGATAATACAGTCACTGTCGGTATTATCAGTGCCACTGGGCGTACCAGTTCTCAAGTGGGGGTGCCCGATAAGCGGGTTGGCTTCATTCAAACCGATGCGGCGATTAACCCAGGCAATTCTGGCGGCCCCCTGTTAAATCAACGGGGTGAGGTGATTGGCATGAACACCGCCATCATTGGGGGAGCCCAGGGGCTGGGCTTTGCCATTCCAATTAATACAGCTCAACGTATTGCCGGGCAACTAGTGGCCAAGGGCCGGGTCGATCACCCCTACCTGGGGATTCGGATGGTCGGTTTGACGCCAGAGATTAAGCGCCAGATTAACCGCAGCCCCAACAGCACTTTCACGATTCAAGATGACCAGGGCGTTCTGATTGCCGGCATCATGCCTAACTCCCCTGCGGCCAAGGCGGGCCTCCAGGTCGGGGATGTCATCCAGCAGGTAAACGGCCAGATGGTGACCAAAGCGGAGCAGGTGCAACAGGCGGTTGAGCAAACTACAGTGGGCGGAACATTGCAACTCCAGGTGCGGCGCAATGGGCAACCGATCAGTCTCTCTATGCAGCCAGGCGCGTTTCCGACTCAAACGGCTCAGAGTGAACAATAGTCAAAATGCCATGCCATTGGTGGCAGCACTGCAAAGCTGGGTGCAGTTGCAGCATGCCCCCTTTTATACCCCAGGCCACAAGCAGGGCCAGGGGGCGTCTCCCCTCTTAATTCAGCTATTGGGTAGCCAGATATTTCAGGCTGATTTGCCAGAGTTGCCCGGTCTGGATAATCTACAGGCCCCTGAGGGGGTCTTGCTAGCAGCCCAACAATTGGCGGCAGAGGCATTTTGTGCAAATCGAACCTGGTTTTTAACCAATGGCTCGACTGCAGGAGTTTTGGCTGCCCTATTGGCAACCTGCCGACCAGGAGATCAGGTGATTGTGCCGCGAAACTGCCATCAATCGGTAATTGCAGGTTTGATTTTAGCGGGTGCCATTCCTGTTTTTGTCTACCCTGAATATGATTCCGTTCGTGACTTAGCCCACTGCATTACCCCTGCTGCGGTGGCGGCAGCCCTGGATCGCCATCCCCAGGCCAAGGCTGTATTCATGCTTTCCCCCACCTACTATGGGGTCTGTGGGGATGTGGCAGGTATTGCCCAAATCTGTCACGATGCCGGCCTGCCATTGATTGTGGATGAAGCCCACGGCCCCCATTTTACCTGCCATCCCGATTTGCCCACCGCCGCTCTGACGGCTGGTGCCGACTTGGTGGTGCAATCAACCCATAAGGTGCTATCTGCCCTGACCCAGGCGGCCATGCTTCATAGCCAGGGGGAGCGGGTGGATTTGGATCGGGTGAGCAAAAGCCTAAACCTGCTGCAATCCACCAGTCCCAGCTATTTACTGCTGGCTTCCCTGGATGCTGCCCGTCATCAGATGGCCACCGAGGGCTATCGCCTGATGCAGCAAGCCTTAGCCTTAGCAAAACTAGCTCGATCGCAACTTGGGCAAGTTCCCGGTCTTTCCGTCCTGCAACCAGATGGGGCCATTACCCCTGGTTTTGTAGAGTTGGATCTGACTCGATTAACAGTAACCGTGTCAGAGCTGGGATTAGACGGCTTCACGGCAGATCAGTTGCTATGTCAAAGGTTTGGCGTTGTCGCAGAGTTGCCCTCCCTCCACCATCTCACTTTCATTATTAGTTTGGGCAACACAGCGGTAGATATTGAGCGGTTAGTTAGGGGATTGCAGGCATTAGCTGCACACCACGGTTCATCTCAGGCCGTTGGCGGCTTGCCTGCCATCACAGCGCCCTTGCCCATTTCAACCTGGGGCTGCTCACCGCGATCGGCCTTTTTTGCTCCTACAAAACTGTTGCCCATTGAGCAAACAATTGGCGCTGTCTGTGCCGAGTTCGTCTGCCCTTACCCACCGGGTATTCCGGTACTGATGCCAGGAGAAGTCGTGACAGAAGCAGCGATCGCCTACCTGCAAACAATCCAACAGGGGGGCGGCAGAATGACGGGGTGCCTGGATGGCAGTCTCAATCGATTGCAGGTGCTGGCTAACCCATATCAGGAAGACCCGCCCCCAGGAGGCTGAAAAAGTTTCTATAATAGGCCTATTAGTTTCGTAATATTTCGTAATATGGCCATGATTGACCTGGAACAGCTCTCCCTAAAACTGGAAAGTAGCAGTACGAAAGACCGGATGGTTGCTCTGGCATCTCTACGCAATGTGCCAGCAGAAGACGCCGTGCCCTTGATTAAAAAGGTCTTAGAGGATGAGAGTTTACAGATTCGTTCCATGGCAATCTTTGCCCTGGGTATCAAACAAACAGAGGAGTGCTTCCCGATTTTGATCCAGGTATTAGAGACCGCAACAGATTACGGCATCCGGGCTGACGCGGCGGGTGCCCTGGGCTATCTCCAAGATCCCCGTGCGTTTGAGCCCCTGGTGCGGGCCTTTTATGAAGACACGGAATGGCTGGTGCGCTTTAGTGCAGCGGTTTCCCTAGGTAACCTCAAAGATCGCCGCGCTTACCAGGTGTTGCTGTCAGCTTTAAATAGTGATGAAGGGGTTGTACAAATGGCAGCGATCGCGGCTCTGGGAGAAATTGGTGCGATCGAGTCGGTGGATCACATCCTGCGCTTTGCCCAATCAAAAGACTGGTTAGTCCGTCAAAGGCTAGCTCAAGCCCTGGGTAATTTGCCAACTCCCAAGAGTATTTCAGCATTAAACTATCTAGCTAAGGATAGCAATACCAGCGTTGCAGAATCTGCGACTCACGCTCTACAGCAGTTAAGGGAACAACAGGTGTTTTGAAATGGCATAATTTGGCTTTGGTAAGCCCATCCTGAAATGCAGCTAGTCTCAAAAGAATGCTACTATTCAATACCATTTATTCATTTTCACCTGGCTCAATAATCCGTTGAAATAGATAGCCAGTGCCCCGTGCAGTGAGAATCAGTTCGGGATTACTGGGGTCGTCTTCTAACTTGGCCCGCAGACGAGAAATATGGACATCTACCACCCGTGTATCCACATGGCGCTCTGGCGTGTAGCCCCACACCTCTTGCAGAATTTCAGAGCGAGAAAAGGGCTCCCCCGATCGGCTAACCAATAATTCCAGCAGGCTAAACTCCATCCCAGTTAGGCGGATCCGTTCATCGCCCTTGTAGACCTGGCGCTTGTTGGTATCAATCCGAATCGTGTTGACTTGAATCACGCCAGAGCTGGGAATTCCAGGGGCACCGGTTTTTTCCACACGCCGCAAAACAGAGCGAATGCGGGCTTCCAGTTCTTTCGGAGAAAAAGGTTTTACGACATAATCGTCGGCACCTAGTTCTAGGCCGGTGATGCGATCGGCCACGTCTCCCAGAGCCGTTAGCATAATAATGGGAACATCGGATTCTTTGCGGAGCTCTTGACAGACTCCATAACCATCGAGCTTGGGCATCATCACATCTAGCACCACCAGATCGGGCTCTGTATGACGAAAGGTGTCGAGGGCTTCTTCCCCATCTGCTGCCGTCACTACGTCATAGCCAATCATTGAAAGGCGGGTTTCAAGAATTCGACGGATACTGGCTTCATCGTCTACAACGAGGATTTTTTCCTTATGATTTTCCAATTTAATCAAGCTCCTTAAGCCAGATTTAGAATGATGAATTTTCGTACTTTATCATTAAAGATGTTACCCCATTTCTCTCTAGTGCAATAAGCTCAAGTTCTGTTCCACCCTACGTTTCAAACTTTCTTAAGATTTGTGGGGATCACATTTTGTTTAAACCTAACCGTCTAAAATAGATTTTATAAAAGAATGCCAAAATCCCGATCTCATTACATCTGTAACCAGTGCGGTGCAGAATCCCCTCAATATTTTGGAAAGTGCCCCGCTTGCAATAACTGGAATACTTTGGAAGAGCAAGTTTCCCTACCCGCTGTTCCTATTGCCGCGCGGGGGGTGTCGGCAACGCTCCGGCCCCAGCCCCGTTCCCGTTCTGGCTCCAGTGGCGAGCCTCAGGCTAAAGCCTCTCTCACCTTCGATCAAATTTCAGAGCATCCACAATCTCGCCTCCCCAGTGGGTTCATCGAGCTCGATCGGGTATTGGGGGGTGGCATTGTCCCCGGTTCTTTAGTGCTGATCGGAGGCGATCCGGGGATTGGCAAATCCACTCTACTCCTACAGATGGCTAACCAACTTGCCCGTCGCTACCGCACCCTCTATGTCTGTGCTGAGGAGTCAGCTCAACAGGTGAAGTTAAGGGCTCAGCGATTGGGAGTTGGGCAGGCAGAGAATCAAAGACCAGCGACTGGCGACTGGCTGCAGGCAGCAACCCAGGACATTGGCAGGCAACCAGGGGATGAAGATAACAGTCTTTATGTACTGCCTGAAATTGATTTGGATAGGATTTTGACCGAGTTGGATGCATTACAGCCCCATGTGGCAGTGATTGATAGCATTCAAGCCTTGTATTTTAATGCCCTCACCTCGGCACCTGGTTCGGTGGCGCAGGTGCGGGAATGTACCTCGAACTTGATGCAACTGGCAAAGCGACAAACCATCAGCCTGTTTATTGTGGGCCATGTCACCAAGGAGGGCGCGATCGCTGGCCCAAAGGTCTTGGAGCACCTGGTCGATACGGTATTGTACTTCGAGGGAGATCGGTTTGCCAGCCATCGGTTGCTGCGATCGGTAAAAAATCGGTTTGGTGCCACCCATGAGATTGGCGTCTTTGAAATGGCCGATCGGGGCTTGACGGAGGTACTCAACCCGTCTGAGCTATTTTTGGGCAATCGGGATGAGCAGGCCCCTGGCAGTGCTACTATTGTGGCCTGTGAAGGCACCCGTCCCATTGTGGTAGAGCTCCAGGCTCTGGTGAGTGCGACCAGCTACAGCTCACCCCGGCGCACCACAACTGGCGTGGAATATAATCGACTCCTGCAAATTTTGGCGGTTTTAGAAAAGCGGGTGGGTATTCCGCTTTCTAAACTAGATGCCTACGTCGCCTCTACTGGCGGGCTAAGCGTATCAGAGCCCGCCGCTGATTTAGGCGTGGCGGTGGCGATCGTCGCCAGTTTTCGCGATCGGGTGATTGACCCTTACACCATTTTGATTGGGGAGGTCAGCCTAAGCGGTCAGGTGCGGTCTGTGTCTCAACTGGAGTTGCGCTTAAAGGAAGCCGCCAAATTAGGGTTTAAGCGGGCTATTGTGCCAAAGGGACAAACCTTGTCTAATCTTGGGCTGGAGGTTGTTGCGGTCAATCGACTGATCGATGCGATCGTTGCTGCTTTACCGGGGCCAGCCCCAATTGCGATAGAGTCGGGCTAAAAACTGGGTAGAATGGCGGAGGTTAAGATGGATCAGCTCTGGCGAGAGGCACTCGCGCCCAGAAGCCCGTCAAAAGCTTCCAATCAAAAAGGTTTAGGTCAGCGGTAAAGAATGAAGTATCAAATAAGCACTGTTGCAGTGCTGCTTAGTTTGAGTAGCCTGGGCCCGGCAACTGTAGCCAGTGCTCAGATTAAGAGTAATGTCGTGGTTGAAATTAGTGGCGTCAGAGATCCACAGGGCAATGTCTGTATTGGCCTATTTTCAGGCAGCAAAAACTTTCCTGAAAAAAATGATGGGTTATATAAACGGCAGTGTGTCCCCGCTAAAACTGAAACGATGACAGTCAAATTTGTCAATGTGCCCGCTGGCAGCTATGCGATTGCCGCTCTCCACGATCGCAACCGGGACGGTTTATTGAGCCGCAATGTTGCAGGCATTCCCAACGAAGGCTATGGGTTCTCAAATAATCCAGTCATTCGCACAGGCCCCCCCAGCTTTAGCAAATGCTTATTTTTAGTGGCAGGGCCTGAAACGATTGTTGATATCGAAATGCAGTACTTCCCCGGGGTGCGTTAAAACTCCGACTCATCCTGTAATTTGCCGATAGGCTCAATATTGAGATACCCCCTAACTGCGTCTCTCGCCCCATCTGTCTCCCAAATTCTGGTATCCAATGGGGCTTCTGTCCTGGCAATCGTCACCGTCTCCGGGTAATCTCTACCGTAATCTGACCTCCAAAATCAGGGATGGGGGCTGACACCTTGGTGAGACGAACCCTGACCTGCTGCACGGCGGCAGGGGAGGAAGCCTGACTGGAGGATGTAAGAATTGTTACAGCGATCGCCGCCGCCAGTCGTTCAAGTAAGGCAAATCTGGCAGTCTGCACCAAGTATCTCACGGTTTCAATGACATGGCGGTAATCTAGGGTGTCATCTATGAGATCGGTCTCTCCTGCTTGAGCCAAATCTAGCCAGAGGGTGAGATCAACCTGAAACCACTGCCCCAGGGTTTGCTCTGCGGGTAGATACCCGGTGTAACCATAACAACGGATTTGCGTGAGTTCGATGCAGTCCATTAGGGAAACTCAATGTTCTGTCTGGTCTAGATACTATAGCGTTGGGCAGAACTCTATGGCAGCCGACGGGCCCCGTACGTCAAAGGCATTATTCTCTACTCGTAACCTTGGTGCAGCGGCCTCTGGCTTCAGGCAGGGCGAATCTGTTAAAACCAAATTCTTGAAAAATATCAGGTTATCTATGGATGCTCTGATTGAAAGGTGTTAGACTCTAATTGTCTTACTTCAATATCAGACAGCATTGAAATTGTTTGCTCTTACCGGCTACCCCTGGCGGCCTGCATGGTATCTGGAAATGAAATTGAAGCGGAAGCGTCGATCAGATCCCGCACTCTCCTGGGTGGATGGCTGTGAAGCTCCTAGTACCATCTGACCGATCTGTAACTTCAGGTTCACCGTTAGTAGTCAGGTTTCAAACCTAATTGGATGGTTTGAAACGCTGTGTAGTTTCCCTAACGAGTGGGCTGGATCGGTCAACTTTGCAGAGTCTGCAACAGTTTTAAACTTGCATCACCTTGCCGGGTGCTTCTGGCTAATTATATTTTTACTTAAAATAGCTGGCCGATGAAGGATTGTCTCAGAAAAGCTTGATCCTCTTTTTAGGGCTGGAGTTTTTGCTTGGGGCGATCGTCACCCGGAAATGGGGTTGCAGTATGTTCTGACAATTCCTTCTTTATGCTGTTTTCCTATTCTGGAGTGCCAAAATGTCCCAGTTACTTAGCCGTAAAATTGCACCCTCCCCCATGCCTGGAGAAATTGGAGTGGCTGACCTGATTGACGGGTATTTCACTGCTTACAACTCCGCGCGCTTAAGAGAAATTTGCCATCTACTCAGTCGTGAGGTGATGCAGGCAGGCGTCACAGTCGGTGTAAGCTTGTCAGGAGCAATGACCCCTGCAGGCTTTGGCGTTTCGGTGCTGTCGCCATTGATGCATCATGGGCTGATTGATTGGATGATCAGCACGGGGGCCAATTTGTACCATGATATGCACTATGGGTTGGGGTTGCACCTTTACTCCAGCAGTCCTTTTTTAGATGATGTCAAACTACGGCAGGAAGGGCGAATTCGGATCTATGACATTGTATTTGACTACGATGTGTTGCTGGAGACCGATGCCTTTATCCGTGAATTGCTCCGGGCAGAGCCGTTTCAAAAGCGCATGAGTACGGCAGAATTTCATTATCTGTTAGGCCAATACGTGTATGAAATTGAGCAGCAGTTGGGCCTACAACATTCCTCTCTGCTATCCACCGCTTATCAGTGTGGGGTGCCCATCTACACCTCTTCTCCTGGTGACAGTTCCATTGGGATGAATGTGGCGGCCCTAGCCTTGGAGGGCTCCCGTCTGGTGTTAGACCCCTCACTGGATGTGAATGAGACTGCCGCGATCGCCTACGGTGCCCGTGAGACCGATACAGATGGAGTCGAGGGTAAGAGTGCTGCCTTGATTATTGGGGGTGGCAGTCCTAAAAACTTCTTGCTGCAAACCCAGCCTCACCTCCATGAAGTGTTGGGCTTAGAAGAACGAGGCCATGATTACTTCATTCAAATTACGGATGCCCGCCCCGACACAGGTGGCCTCTCTGGTGCAACCCCCAGTGAAGCGGTGAGTTGGGGGAAGGTAGACCCGGAGGAATTACCTAGCACGATCGTCTGTTATACCGACAGCACCATTGCTTTACCGATTATGACCGCCTATGTCATGAATCAATCTGCCCCGCGGCCACTCAAGCGGCTCTACGATCGCCGTGCTGAGTTAATGGCAACACTGGCGGCAGACTACGAAGCGGCCAAGACAATGCCTGATTCCATTGCGATTCCCGTCGTCAAGCCCTCTGAACGGCAACCTGACCGGGCACCAGTGGTAGCAACCTATCCCTGTGGTACACCGATTCGTTGAGTATTGGTTTGGTCAGAAGGTTGAGACCAGGGGCAATCTGTGGCGAAACCTATGGCAGCTAATGTGTTTTGTAAGTAGTTGGACGCTATTGAATACACCCCCTTTAGTCCCCCTTTGTAGGGGGACGGCGACAGCCGGGGGCAAATAGCTCGATGCTAGTGAGCCCACTTCTTTTAGTCCCCCTTTGTAGGGGGACGGCGACAGCCGGGGGGTAATACCAGGTAATTTTTTATGTCCAACTACTTATTTATATCTTGGTGAAAACTTTCTTTCATCGCTCAGTTCAACAATTCTGGCATTCCAGACCAGGTCGCATCGGGATTCTTCTAATCCTGTTGTTAATTATCCTTTGCTTTTTAGCACCGCTGCTGCGTCCCTATGCCCCCACTACTGACCAAGACTTGATGGCCCGCCTGCTACCGCCAAATCCAGCCCATTGGTTTGGTACCGATGGCCGAGGGCGGGATATTCTTACCCTGGTCTGGTATGGCCTGCAAACCTCTCTGTTGGTCAGTCTGGTGTCTGTCGCACTGGGTCTGGTAATCGGAGTTGTGCTGGGGTTACTGGCTGGTTATTTGGGTCGCTTTGTGGACTTGGGAATCAGTTGGGTGACGGATATTCTACTGGCTTTCCCCTCCATTTTGCTGGCGATCGCGATTGTGACGGTGACGGGGCCGAGCCTAGTAAGTGTAATGGTGGCGATCGGCATTGTCCAGATTCCGATTTACACTCGACTGACACGGGCAATGGTACTCTCTTTACGAGAACAGGAATTTGTGCAGGCAGCACAGGCATTGGGGGCTTCCCCCATTAGAGTTCTCTGGCATCATATCTTACCCGCCAGTCTGGCCCCGATCGTGGTGCAGGCGACTCTTTCCATCGGGACAGCCACCTTAGAAGCGGCAGGGCTGGGTTTTTTGGGTCTGGGGGCCCAACCACCCACCCCAGAATTGGGAACCATGTTAGCCGATGCCTTTAAGGGCGGGTATTCCCTCACGGCACCCTGGACGACCCTTTTCCCTGGTCTGTTTATTACCCTTAACGTTTTGGCCTTTAACTTGCTAGGGGATGGCCTCCAAGATAGTCTGGATCCCCGATCAAGTCGATAAAAGGCGTTGCTGAAAAGCAGGATGCCAATAAAAAAAGCTAAAGTGATTGGCTGAGCCAGGCGATCGCCTGGCGAATCCATGCTTCTGCATCGGCATTTTTGGATAGCGGAGCACTTTGGCCCACGGCCTGTAGTGCTTGACTAATCTCAGTCGTAGTGTACCCCAAGGCCAGTAAGGTCATCTCCACATCTTCCTGGACACTAAGAGCGGGGCCTGCGGCCGCAGGGGTGATCACGCCCGCAGATTGTCGCCACTCTGCTAACTTCGTTTTTAACTCCAATGCCAATCGCTCCGCAGTCTTGCTGCCCACTCCTGATGTGCGAGCCAGGGCGCGGGTATTGCCACTGACGATGGCCTGAACCAGATCTTGCAATCCCAAGGTATCCAATAGAGCCAGGGCGAGCTGCGGCCCAACCCCACTCACACTGACCAATTGTCGGAACAACTCACGCTCAGCCAGGGACTCAAACCCAAATAAAACCACCTGATCTTCACGCACATGTAGATGGGTGAAGATTTGTACAGGCTGCCCCAGCCCAGGTAGATGGGGCACCAGCCGCGGTATTATTTGCAGGTCATAGCCAACCTGATTGACGTCCAGGGTGAGAATGACACGGTTGCTAATTTTTTGAACGCTGGCAACCGTGCCCTTGAGATAGCCGATCATAGAAGCGATGACTACAGGGTGGCCTCTTCTCGAATCAACCTATCCCAGCCCAAATCCTTGAGGTTCGTATTCCGTCGCAGCGGCCGTGTCACCAGTTCTAAAATATCGCGGGTGTTGCCAAAGCCGTGAATATTGGCAAAGGTAAACTCGACTGACCACTTGGTATTGATCCCCCTTGCCTCCAGGGGATTGGCATGGGCCATCCCTGTAATTACCAAATCGGGTTGCAGGTTGAGAATTCGTTGGATCTGGTTGTAGTTGTCAGGCTTTTCAACAATCGTGGGTAGTGGTACGCCCATCTCCTGGCAGGTTTGTTCTAAAAAGGCCAGTTCTGCAGCCTGGTAGCGTTTATCCATGTAGGGAATACCGATCTCAGGCACTGTCATGCCACAGCGAATCAGGAAACGCGCCAGGGAGATTTCCAGCAGGTTGTCGCCCATAAAGAAAACCGATTTGCCCCGAATCAGCTTGACGTAATCTTCGACGCTCTCCCAAATCTGGGCTTCCCGTTCTGCCAGACCTTTGGGTTCGATACCAAACACAGCGCAAATTTTTTCCACCCAGGCGCGGGTGCCATCGGGTCCGATCGGAAAGGGTGCCCCAATCAACTTGCATTTACGGCGACGCATCAAAGTAGTGGCTGTGCGCGACAGGTAAGGGTTAATTCCACTGACGTAGTAGCCTTCTTCGATCACCGGCAGCTCGGTATAGCGTTTGGCGGGCAACCAACCCGAGATCTGCACCCCCTGTTTCTTCAATTCCAGGGTCAGTTGGGTGACGATCGGGTCGGGGACAGAGCCAAACAGCACCAAGGGCGGATGGTCTACATACTCCAGTGTCTCTGTTTTGACTTCTTCCTGCTTGCGGCCAAAGGTGAGCAGCTTCTGAATTGCATTGCGTTCATGCTTTTCACTCTCATTCATTGGCATCTGGCTGGGGCACTTTTGCACCATGGCGGCCAGCACCGTATCTTCCCCTTGGGTAAAGGCATAATCTAGCCCATTGGCGCGGGCCACTACAATAGGAATGCCGATTTCTGCTTCCAGTCGAGGCGCAATCCCTTCCATGTCCATCTTGATGATTTCCGTGGTGCAGGTGCCAATCCAGACAATTACTGAAGGATTGCGATCGCGTTTGATCTGCAAACAGAGGCGTTTTAATTCTTCATAGTCGTTTAACTGGGCAGAAATATCCCCTTCTTCCAGTTCTGCCATGGCGTAGCGGGGTTCCGCAAAAATCATCACGCCCATGGCGTTTTGCAGAAAATAGCCACAGGTCTTGGTGCCCACCACTAAAAAGAAGCTATCTTCAATTTTTTGATACAACCAGGCAACACAGCTAATCGGGCAAAAGGTATGGTAATTGCCTGTTTCACAATCGAAAGTTAATGTTTGGGGCTGGGTATCAGCAAGAGTCATCGTTTAAGTTCCTTTTGCTTAAATATCTCGTTCATCAGCAGAATAGCCACCCACCCCCTCACAAGCGTCATCCCGTCGGGGATGGGGTGTTTGTTGTGGGAAGGGGGTGGAGTTGGGAGGGCTGCTGGGTAGACCTCTGGGCACCTCTTCCAGCAACAGCGGCTCTGGTGCAAATTCGGGCAGGTCACCTAACCGGTCTTCAGGGCTAAAGTTTAAGCCCAGAGCCATGACAATCCGATCAGGGTCATTGCTTAACGCTACAATCAAGGGCAAAAACTCAGTCAGTTGGGGTTCCAGAACGGTGAGCGTCGCCAAAATAAAACCCGCAGAGGGCCGCCGTTCCCCCTCACAATCAACCCAGATGCCAATCTTAGTTAACCAGGAGCGATTGTCGCGGTAGTAGGCAAGCCACTTTAACTTCAGGGTTTGACGAAATTGCTCAACGTTCATAGTCTTTAGAAAATTAGAACCCAGGCTTTAGCCTAGCGGCTTTTGCTGCCAGTCTGACCAACCCTGTGATTCTCAGTTTCTTGCTGCTTAAACCATCATCAGATCCAACTCTGCTTCCGTTGATTTGGGTTGCTGGGGATTGAGATAGAAGTCTGACAGCAGAGAGAACAAATCTCGATCGGGGGCATCTTGCGGCACGACCCCTTCTGGTAAGGCCAGCAGTTGATCCGCAATATTCAAGTAGTAATCGCAGACATAGCTGAGAGAAGGGTCTGTCTCCGCCATTTCAAACAGAGTTTTGCCCTTGACCCGCGACACCCGAATATCTTCAATTAGGGGCAAAACTTCTAGCACAGGCATGGGCACGGATTCCACATACTTGTCGATTAAGTCGCGCTTAGAGGTACGGTTGCCAATTAAGCCAGCCAGCCGTAGGGGGTGGGTTCTGGCTTTTTCTCGCACCGATGCGGCAATACGATTGGCTGCAAACAATGCGTCAAAACCGTTGTCAGTGACGATCAGGCAATAGTCAGCATAGTTTAACGGGGCAGCAAAGCCACCACAGACAACATCTCCCAAGACATCAAATAAAATCACATCATACTCATCAAAGGCATTTAGCTCTTTTAAGAGTTTGACAGTTTCACCCACTACATAGCCACCGCAGCCAGCACCTGCCGGAGGGCCACCTGCTTCTACACAATCGACACCACCATAGCCTCGATAAATCACATCTTCAGGCCACACGTCTTCATAGTGGTAGTCTTTCTCCTGCAAGGTATCAATAATTGTAGGAATCAAAAACCCTGTCAGGGTAAACGTGCTGTCGTGCTTGGGGTCACACCCAATCTGCAAAACTTTTTTGCCCCGTCGAGCTAAAGCTGTCGAGATGTTACAGCTCGTCGTGGATTTACCGATGCCACCTTTTCCATAAACTGCAAGTTTCACAGAAGTAATCTCCAAAGCGTCATTCAACTTGAGCTGAACCGTCAATGAGAGCATTATGGCAAACCTGGGGATAAAAAAAAGGGGTTTAAAAATTAAGTTTAATTCTAAATGCAAACAGGACAGGTCTAAATTGAGTAAGTTTTGCCTGGAGTCTTCTAAATAGCCCTCAAGATTTTCCTTATGCTTTAATCAAATTTTAAGTAATCTTTTTTATATAAATAAGAACAAAACAAAAAATGCTAGGACTGAGCAAGCCCTAACCTAGATTATTCAGGAACCCCTCAATTAAGTACCTGTAAGTACCTGGACATCAAAAATTACCTGGTGTTACCCCCGGCTGTCGCCATCCCCCCTACAAAGGGGGACTACAGGGGGTGTATTCAATAGCGTCCAACTATCTGCCCCCGGCTGTCGCCATCCCCCCTACAAAGGGGGACTACAGGGGGTGTATTCAATAGCGTCCAACTACTTACCAGAGTGGATTCCCGCCTACGCGGGAATGACGAACAGTTCAGTACGCGGGAATGAGGAACAGTTCAGTTAGCTTATGAATTATGCAGGCTAAAGCAGGGACGGCTGGGTTGCAGGCGGTATGCTACTCGCACGGGCGACGCAGCCCCTTTCGGGATTGGCTGAATGCTCCCTGCCCGTCAGCGGAAGGTTTAATGTAAATAATCATGAAAATTTCAAAACCAGCTACTCCAAGCCCAATTCTCGCTTCAGCAGATTCACGGACTGACTCACAATAAAATTGTCGCAGCAGATCAGTTGGGGCGCCCGAATCAGATCTTCTCTGGCCGCTGCGATCGCCGCCTTCACTGTGCCACAACTTGCCTGATCGCTGATAATCACTTGAGCTCTGCGGACCACTGCCCTTAGCTTGTAGTCATCCCCAAGTTGACAGGTCATGACCAGAATGTCATCTCCCCGCAGACTGTTAATGATTACTTCTGCCACGCCGACAGTCCCAGAGCTGAGGCTAACTATCCCCAGACAGGTACCCCTGGGTAATTTGCTGATCAGCTTAAGTTCTGGTTCAAAGTCATAGATATCGACTGGGATCACGCGCACTGATTTGGGGCCTGCGATTTCTTCTGCAGTAGCAATAAAGTAGCGAATCGTTACCACCGTTGCCGATCGGGTTTGTTCTAGCACATCGCCCAATTCTTCCAACGGCACCAACTGTACGGGAATATTCAGGGCATGCTGTAATTCCCGCACAATGACTTGCCCTGCCCCAATATCGTGGGCGGGGGCCGTCACCAAAACCTGGGCACTGCACCGGAGACGCCAGTCAACTTCTGCCAAAAAAAGTTCTCGTGCCTGGCCCAAAGAGCAGCCCATCTTAACCAACTGATCTAGACTGTTTTGCACAATCCCGTAAGCTTGGGCATGCTCTTCTAGAATGGGAGACTTTACGTTGGCGGTGGTGTCTTGCACCTGATCCCGTACATAAATGCCAGAGCCCGCTTGAGCGTCCACTACCCCTGCTTCTTCAAGCTGGCGATAGACTTTGCTGATGGTGTTCCGGTGCAGGCCAGTTTGCATTGCCAGTTGGCGGGTGCTGGGCAACCGGTGCCCAGGGGGATATTGGCGAGACGCGATCGCAAATAAAATCTGGTTATAGAGCTGGGTTGATGCCGGAATGTCGCTTTCTGCCTGAATGTGGAACTGAACCATAACGTTTTTTCCAGGATGCCCGGAGGAATAACAGCAAGAAGGGGTAGAGTCTCTGACTTGAATTAAACTGTCTCCCAGGTGAACGGACGGGGAACATCCTGGCCCTCATCTTGAATTGTACGCAGGATTGTACTTCGCCCTACAATTCTATACATCTATACAACAAGTAGATGGAGAAAGAGGCTAATGCCAATCATCGCAGTGGTTGACTACGATATGGGCAATCTACACTCTGCCTGCAAAGGCTTAGAGCAGGCCGGGGCAACCCCCCTTGTGACTGACCGGGCAGCAGAGTTAGAACAGGCCGATGCCATTGTGTTACCGGGGGTGGGGGCCTTTGACCCAGCAATGCACCATCTGCGATCGCGGCAGTTAGAACAGCCGATCAAACAAGCGATCGCCAGCGGGAAGCCATTTCTGGGCATTTGTCTGGGCTTGCAAATCCTGTTTGATGCCAGTGAAGAAGGGGTAGAACCAGGGTTGGGTGTGGTGCCAGGGACGGTGCGCCGCTTTCGCCATGAGCCGGGGATCACAATTCCCCACATGGGCTGGAATCAGTTAGAGTTGACTCAACCCCAGATTCCCCTCTGGCACAACCTGCCAGACCACCCCTGGATGTATTTTGTTCACTCTTACTATGTGCACCCGGTCGATCCATCCATTCGGGCCGCGACTATCACCCATGGCAGTCAGACGGTGACGGCGGCGATCGCTCGCAACAACCTGATGGCGGTTCAATTCCACCCAGAAAAGTCTTCTGAAGCTGGCTTAAAGCTGCTCTCCAATTTTGTGGAAATGTTGACATCCCCTCTGTTGGTGCGGTCTGAATAAGGGGAACTGATTGGATCCTAACCCCCCATTGCACCGCGATGAGGGCGGGTAAACATGAAGCTACATACAATGTGAGGTGTAAACTCTAGAAAGGAAGCCAACGATCAGTCGCCCGTTCATGATGGACAAAACCTTCTGCTTTTTTATTGAACTGATTCCATCTATGATGCGGTTCATCAGATTAAGCCTGGCTGGGTTACTGGTTGGTTTCCTGATTAGCGGTTTGACTATCATTGCCATTTCACAACCGGTTCTGGCAGTTCCACCCCATCGGGGAGGGGCAGACTTACTCAAACAGTCGCCCACCCAAGTTACAGTTCGTTTGGGAAATCAGGCAAATGGCCTGGTATTTGAGCCTAATCAACTTTCTTTTGTAGCAGGGAAACGCTATCAGTTGGTGCTGACCAACCCCAGTAGTCAGAAGCACTACTTTACGGCTAAAGATTTTGCTGATGCCATTTGGACGCAAAAGGTCGAGGCCGGTAATGTGGAAATTAAAGGCGTTATTCATGAACTGGAACTGAAACCGGGGGCAGAAGCTGACTGGGTGTTTGTGCCCCTCAAATCTGGAACTTACCCTCTGCGGTGTACGATCGCAGGCCATGCAGAGGCTGGTATGACCGGGGCCATAACCGTCTCTCCTGGTTGATTGAACAGCCAGAGCAATTAGGGATTGCAATAGGGACACTGACCTGGGTCAGCAGCCTGCCAACCATCGGGAAACCGAATCTCTTGTTGAACGTCGCATTTTTGACACCGGTAGATGACTGAATCGGTCAGTGCAGTTGGCAAGCCACAGAGGTCACAGGGCAAGCCCGATCTGCGCTCCACTAATTGCAAACCTGGGGCACCACAGTTCGTACAATATCGCTGAATTGCTCGAATCAGCTCCTGAGTAGCCTGCTCAATCACAGCCATGCGGGTAGGGTTATGCATTGCTCGCATATCTGTCTCAATATGAATTGAACCTTGGCCATTAGATTGTCGCAACAGGGTTGTCAAGGCATTTTTTAACGCTTCACCCGTCCTAATCCCTTTAATAATGTTGTGCTTTGCATCTGTATCAGGCATCAGTACCAGACCATGCTCTGGAAACCCAACCTGGCTGGCAAAGGCCCAGGCTTCTTCTAAGGAATGAATGGCCTGATGACGATAATTTGTGTTGAGAGAGACCACCTCTCCTACAATTTCCAGATCATGTTGGAGATCGAGGAGAACGACCAATTCTCGATTGGCGGCAATGGCAGGGAAGCTGGGGTGCGGCCCAAAGGCACCTTCGCTGGCAATGGCTAAGGTCGCGTCGGCTTGGTCTAAGGCCGTTAACGCTTTAAGGCGAGCGGCTTCCAGTTGAGTCCCTGGTCGGTCGCGATCGCGGGTAAAGCTGCCAAAGACATCGGTATCCAATTGCTCTGGTACCACCACATCAACGCCGATTGCCCGTTTGAGTAACGGAGCAATCACCCGCTCTTTTTGATGCATCGTGGCTAAAACCGCCACACGATTAGCAAACCAGGCGTGAGGAGACACGGCCAAATTAGCGTAGTCGTTGATCATTGCGACTCGATCGAGGATCCTGTAAGGCATTACCAATGCCTTTGACAATACCACGTCCGATTAAACCAATGCCACGGCCAATCACATCTGTCAGAATATAGATGACCCCACTGCCCACAAAGGAAATCGCCGATTGCACCCGTGGTACAATCGCATCTCGCGTTTCTAAAATTACCGTAAAAGCCAGAGGCCAGCCAGATAATTGATCGAGTTCCGCTGTCCGGGGAGAGTAAATTGAGGTTGGGCTAATGCCGTTATTTTGCAGGATGAATAAATTAAAGCGGCTCTCAAAAATTGCAGTCGGTTCTCGAAACCACTGTTCAACCCGATATTTCCAAGAAAGGTTATTGCGAAATCGCTCAATTTCACGGGTTGAAAGCATGCGTCGGTCATACAAACTCTGTTTAATATCCGTCGCATTCCCAAATCGGTTCAAGACGGGTTGCATCACGGCATTCGCCAGCTGAATCACTAAATGTTGCAAGAGTAACTGCAAGCGATGGGAGGCTTCCACTGTGCCCGGGGCAAAACTCAGATCATCAATTTGCAATGGCAATTGAAACAGTAAATGGGCGAGAAAATTCGCAACCAAGGGAATCTTAGCCAAAATGGCCGCTTGCACTACGTTCCCATCCTGAAGCAACACCGGCACCACTTCGATGGTCTGGTCGCTCAAGGTCACAGTGGCATACTTGCCCATAAACTCGACGGTTGTAGCCTGCCACAGGTCTTGCAAAATAACGGGTGTCTTCTCAGTCAGTTGCTCTGGTAAAAGGTTTGATTGACGCACTTCCGCCAGGCTATCTTCTAGTTTGCGCAGCACAGTGTAAAGTAGCTCTCGCTTTTTATCTTCCCTGAGAATATCAATTTCCAGTGGTGTTTCCGTCAAGTTCAACAGGGTAGAGGTGTGAATGTGTTGGGCGATCGCATCAAACAAACTAACCTGAAGCGTCCTGGATGCATCGGCAGCTAACGGCAACAGCGGCGATGGGCTTAGCGGTACAATGGCAGCCGCCTCACCAGGCGGAAAGACGGGTGCTGAAGCTGGTGCAGCCAAGGGCGGCAGTCGGGCTGGTGGCGTGGGCTGCCTGTATAGCCGATTCAGCAACCAGCGGGAGGCGTGTAACTCTCGCCGACGGCCTCTTAAGACTAGCCGTTCTAAACCAGATAGGCTAGGGAGTTCTAATTGCCGGTTGATTGCAGCGATCGCGGCATCAATTTGATCAATTCCCGATTGATGCAGATTTTGACCCATCCTCCCCCAAAGACCGGGATATTGCTCAAGCTGAGGTTGGCGAGTCGGCAGGGTTGGCGGCTGGGAAACGGCACGGGTAATGATCTGCCAGCCCCGTTGCCAGTAAGGCTGGCCACTGGCCACCCGATTAATAGCCTGCACCAGTTCTGCACACTCAGTTCCACGGGGGCAAAATCCCCCCGCTCCCAGGTCGTAAGCCACTGCCAAAATTTCGGGGTGAGACTCTGCCCCGATCAGCAGCACCGGTAATTGTGGATATTGCTGCCGCAGGGCTTTACACAGATTCAACCCTTTCCGTTGAGAGGGTTCTAAGTCCAGGTTTAAAACTACCAGGTCAGGAAAGGGTAACAGTGTAGGGTGATCCGGATCATGCAAGGTTGTCTCTAAATGGTGCACAACCCGGAGGGCGATTGGTCCTGATTCGGCTTCCCAAACAATTTGTAACTGGGGATGTTGGTTGAAACAGGCTACCAATCCCAGCCGTACCATCGGGTCATTCTCAATCAACATTAATTTAAGCGGGCGCTCTGATGGCTTGCCTGGTGGGGAACTCTGCATAGTTTTCCTCTGGCCTCTCCTTAAGAGGGTACAGCGAGAGCACTGACTTATGCCAGCTTCAGGGCATTTGTGAAAGATTGGTTTGTCTCCCTCACCAGGAGGAGGCAGTGAAGTCAGATGGTTCGCCAGCTTCGGCAGCATGAAGCCTCCAAAATTCAGCGCGACGCTGCTCCCAATCCGCGATCGCGGCCCTGGCTGCCGGATAGAGGGGGCGTTCGGGGGAAATTTGGGAAGCCAACTCAATTGCACGGGTCAGGTAAAGTTGATCAGCCAGGGTCGTCGATTGATCAAGCACGGCTTGGTCACTGGCCAGATAAAGCTGATTGCTCCATTCGTCAACCAGTGCTTGAGCGGTCGCTGATAAAACACGACCTGGGGGAATTTGGCTGGCCACCCGGACTGCATCTTCCAGTTTGTTTTGTCTGGCCAGGGTGCGGGCTTGCTCCAAAATTGGCTGGTCTTCTAGGGTTTGGACTTGCCGAGTCCAGCGAAAGATCAAAGCCTGGGCTTCCCCACGAGAGGCACGACCTGGGAAGACCTGTTGCGCTTCCGCGATCGCAGCCTTTAAGCCCTCTACTTTTCCAGCTAGCGCTAACTGCTGAGCCGTCTTGAGATAGGGGCGGTCTTCAGCCTGTTGCTTCGTCTGCTGCCATGCAGGTATCAGGGTTTGAGCATAGGCATAGTAGGGCCGGTCAGGGGTAATTGCTTGGGCCAGTTGAATGGCAACTTGAATTGTGGGAACTTGGTACAGCCCGGCTAGCATTTGAGCTAGCTGTAGTTGAGTTAGATCTTGAATTTGTTGCTCCAAATGGTTAACCCACCCTTGAGTTTCTAGAGGATTCATGGTTGCGGGTTGCCGCAATTGAGCACGGATCACCCATAACTCTGCCAGGGATTGATAGAGGGGCTGAGTGGGAAACTGGGTGGCCTTCCAGGCTTTTGCTTGACGGATCCAAAACCGGTCGCGTTCAGCGCCTGTCAGAGGTTCAAAATTAGGCAACTGGGCGATAGCCTGGGCCGAACAACCAGCACCAGTCGTCTGACAACCAGGGCCAGTGGAGGATAGGGAGAAGAGCCCCACCAGAGCTGCCAGCCCTACACCACTACAAAACCCAGCCAGACTCAGACAAAGTACTGGCCATTTCGGTAAGGAAATATCGCGCCAGTAGGGCACCGCCATCGCCCTGGAGAACTGGTATCCTGACTGATGTAGTTGCTTCAAGAAGGGGCGGGATGGCTCCCGATCGGGAACCAGATGCAGCTTCTGGGCCAATTCATACATTTGCTGACCAACCTGCTCTTGAACATCAGCAGGGGGGGGCGACGGGTCTGTTTCCATGCCGCCTGTGGCCCTGTCTTGCTGCCTTAGACAAGCCAGGCGAGTTAAGTTCTGTGATGAATTAGGTAAATGAGGTCGGATCAATGCACTTCTTACCATGTTCCCAGGAGCTTGGCAGGACATTCCAGATCGCTAGACGCAAACCGGCCTCCTGATAGGACAGCACGCCCCCATACAGTAGACATCACATTGTATGGGCAGTTGTATAATTTGCAGCGATCTCGCTCTGACAAAAAAAGTAGTTGTCTGTCAAGCCTCTTTTGATCTCAATAACTGGCGCACATCGGTGACATGACCGGTGATGGCTGCCGCCGCCACCATGGCAGGGCTCATCAGTAGGGTGCGACCAGAAGCAGAGCCTTGCCGCCCCTTAAAGTTGCGATTGGAGGAAGAAGCGCTGATTTGTCGCCCTACCAGCTTATCTGGGTTCATGGCCAGACACATCGAACAGCCCGCTTGCCGCCACTCAAAGCCTGCTGCCTGAAAAATGTGGTGTAGACCTTCCGCTTCTGCCTGGCGCTTTACATGCTCAGAGCCTGGGACGACAAAGGCTTTTACCCCGGCAGCCACCTGGCGACCATTGGCAATTTGGGCGGCTTCTCGCAGGTCACTGATGCGCCCGTTGGTGCAACTGCCAATGAAGCAAACATCGATAGGGGTGCCCTGGAGGGGCTGACCCGGCTTTAAATCCATATAGCGGTAGGCTTCTTCTGCTAGGGGCTGATCATCTAGGGGCAGATCATTGGGGGTCGGCACAGTTTCATGAATGGCAATGCCCTGACCAGGGGTGATGCCCCAGGTAACAGTAGGCGCAATCTCAGCGGCATCAAAGATAACCACATCGTCGTATTCTGCATCGGGGGCGCTGGCCATACTCTGCCACCAGGTCACAGCCCGTTCCCAATCAGCGCCTTGGGGGGCAAACTCCCGCCCTCGTAGATAATCGAAGGTCACCTGATCTGGGTTGACATAGCCGCAACGGGCACCGCCTTCAATAGACATGTTGCAAACGGTCATCCGTTCTTCCATGGTCATGTGATCGAAGGTGGTGCCTGCGTACTCATAGGCATAGCCCACGCCCCCTTTCACCCCCAACTTGCGGATGATATGCAAAATTACATCTTTGGCATAGACCCCTGGCTTCAAGTCCCCATTGACTTCGATGCGTCGCACCTTCAGTTTCCCCAGGGCCAGGGTTTGAGAAGCCAGCACATCTCGCACCTGACTGGTGCCAATGCCAAAGGCGATCGCGCCAAAGGCTCCGTGGGTGGAGGTGTGACTGTCGCCACAGGCAATCGTCATCCCTGGTTGGGTCAGGCCCAACTCGGGGGCGATCACATGGACAATGCCCTGGTTTCCAGAGCCAATGTTGTAGAACGGAATGCCGTAGTCTTGACAGTTGTGTTCGAGAGCCTGCATCATCTCTTCTGCCAGGGAGTCTAAAAAGGGACGCGCCTGGTTATCGGTAGGAACAATGTGATCCACTGTGGCGATCGTCCGTTCGGGAAACATCACCTGCAGTTGCCGCTCCCGCAACATGGCAAAGGCCTGGGGGCTAGTCACTTCATGGATCAGGTGCAGCCCGATGAAGAGCTGGGTTTGCCCCGACGGTAAAACGCCAACGGTATGGACATTCCAAACTTTATCAAACAATGTGCCTTTGCTCATAAAACCTATCCACCGGAAGTCAGTTTCCCATTGTACCAAGGCTAACGGGGTACGGCGCTTGCAGGTCAGATGATTCTGAGAAACTGATAGGGTAGGAAGGCGTTGCTGAAAAGCAGGGGGGAGTCGGTTCCATGGCGATACGGGCAGGCTGGAAATGGCTGAAAAGTAGACCGAATCAACAACTGACAGCAATTCTATTGGCGGGGTTGCTGCTGCGGGGAGCGATCGCCTACTGGCTTCCCCCTGGCTTCGATGAAGCCTACTACTACCTCTACACCCGCCATTTAAACTGGAGCTATTTTGACCACCCCTTGATGGTGAGCTTCACTACCGGAATTGGCCCCTGGCTGACGGGGCAGGTGTCCCAATTTACGATTCGACTGGGGCCGTTGCTCCTCTACACGGCTTCCCTCTGGTTGCTCTACCGCACCAGTCGGCAGTTGTTTTCCCAACAGGCAGGGCTGTTGACGGTGACGATCGCCTCCCTGGTTCCCATTTTTTTCATGGGGTTTGGGGTGCTGACTTTACCAGATAGCCCCCTGATTTTCTTTTGGTCAGCGGCGTTATGGGTCAGCAGCTTGGAGTTTTTCCCTGACAAAAACCCCATCTACCAACCCACTTTTCGCCTGGCTTTGATTGGCCTGTTAGTGGGATTGGCCTGTTTGAGTAAGTATCACGGGGCAATTTTGGGGGCGGGTCTGGTGGGCTTTTGTTTACTCAGTCCCCCCCAGCGGGCGGCCCTGCGATCGCCCTGGATGCTGGCAGCAGTGGGGCTATTTTTACTGGCAATTTCTCCCATCCTGATCTGGAATAGCCAACATGACTGGATTTCATTGCGCTATCAGTCAAGTCGGGCTGTACCAGGAGGTGGCTACCGTCTCCTGGAGTTACTGGGTGTTTTTGGGGCTGGGGTGGCCTACCTGTTTCCCAGCTTTGGCTT
>JBJTUO010000272.1:0-37766 GCA_046080785.1 Leptolyngbyaceae cyanobacterium
GGCTGACAGGTAATGTATTCATCGATGATCAGATCTCCCACCACACAAACCCGTAGGTTAGAGAAGCCCTCCACTCGCCGCATCATCTCAGCCTGGGTGAGCCCGTGGCGGGCCATAAACTGATCTGGCAGACCAATCGCGTGCAGATTGGTCTGGGTAAATTCATTACGGATTAAATCCAGGGAAGAGAAAGTGGCTTCACCAGAGCCAAACAGCAACCGCCCGCCGTAGGCTTCAAGAACTGCCAACTCAGGATTAAAGCGGCTTTCGTGTTCCTTCCCTTTGACCACGATCGCTGGTTGCAACCGTTGCAGCACGTCGGTAATGGGCTCATCGATTAAAAAGGCTTCATCGACCCAACTGTTGGCCTTCAGCATCTCCAGGCGATATTGCTCAGGCACATGGGCAGCTTTAGCGGCAATGCGATCGCTGTGCACCGCCACCACCAGGCGATCGCCACATTCCCTGGCAAAGCGCAGCAGCCGCAGGTGGCCTGGGTGAAGCACATTAAAATTACCAGAAACGAAGACAGTCTGGGGAAAAAGATGATGTGTCATAGCGTTATGTTTATTCATGAATATAGGAGAGTGAGATCATGGGAAAGATGCCATCAACTGAGAACCAAACTCATGCCAAAAAAGCATCCCCCATCGACCGGAGCCAGGTGCTTCCAACCCTGGCCTCAGGATGTATCCAGCCATGGTATTTGTCAGATCCAGGATAACTTTTAAGGATTTCCCAGAACCGATGGTGGCGATTGAGATCAGCTTCGGTATCAACCCAGGTTCCCTGGAGACGCTGCCACTGCTCCTGCACCGCTGCCAAAATTTCTTCAGGGGTTAGGTCAATAACTTGGATGCCCTGTTGGGTATAACCAGATGCACCCCTGTTACTCCAGGAGGTATCCAGATATTCCTGACAGCTCAAGATAATTCCTGATGCCCGCCACAACTGAATTTTGGGTACGTGCATCGCATGACTCCAGGACCAAAGATGCCACAGTGGGCAACCAAAGCTAATAAATAAAATTGGACGACCATAAAGGTCAGCGATAGTATCAGGACCACTACCCGTAGAAATACAGAGATCGCAGTGGGCAAACAGCCAGATATCTAAAAAGTCACTTTGCTCGGGATGGAAAGCATAGTCAATAATGCGGGGATGGCTAGTAGGGATAGGCTTTTGCATTTTTCTACCCATGCGCAGCACCCAGACCCCCTGCTCCGCCAACCACTCGGCGGCAGCCACATAGGTGGCAATATCTGAATTACGATGATCCTGAGTGTCACCCTGCACCCCTTTAAAAGCATTGTCTCGAACTTGAAGGCAGACAAACGGCTCTCCTTCCTGCCAGCCCTGGTGACGCAACCAGACTTTGGCCTGCTCATCCTCATCGGAGAGAAAGGGCATTTTGACCTGGGTCTTTGCTCGAGTACCATGAATATCTCTCAGATAGTCATCCCCTCCCCTCATGGAACCAGCAAAAGAAGGCGTGGGAATGTGGTGAAGGGATCCACCGGGCAGGATCTGGTTCCAAACATGTACTGGTTGCAGCCAGAAGCGGGGATAAACGAGGAAATTTCGGCGAACCAGCCTGGCAAAAAATTGGTTGCAGACGTTAGAAGTAAACCAATATAGGTCAAGATACCGCTCAGATTGTTGCTGGCGCGCGGCCAGGTGTAGACCAACCTCGGCGACAAAATGACCAATTTGGTGATTGTATATCCCTCCCAGTCGAATTATGCGCCAGGGCCGAAGACAACGAATCAAAAAAACGCACGGAACAGCCCAGAAACTGCTGAGCAGAACAAAAAATATCCTGAATAGTGTGTAGTGCAATGAGTAGCGGAATTCCAGGAAAAGCCCGGAGTAATAATAAAGATATAGTCCCACCAATTTGCGAAGCTTTAAGCGCATCTCCAAGGGGAGATTAGAGAGAATTATTTGATAAGCTTGGCTGAACAAAAAATTGATAGAACGACTTCCGTAATTCAAGGGGGTTATGACTGTTTTCATAAAAACTTAAAGCTATGTGTAGTCTTTGTACCCGTCTATAGGAGGAATCAAAATGTCAGTAAGTAGGTAGTAGTGGAAAAACCGAGGTATGTAAAGAAAACCAAAGAATCGCCCGAAGTCAAGACAAATGAGGATCTGATGCTTCTTTGCATTCCGTTACATAATTGAGCTTATTGACCACCACCTACTTATCCGCTTAAAGCAAAACAGATTAGTCCCCACGAAAGTGGGGATTAAAAGATAAAAAACGAACTGCCTTCCTTTTTGTCCCGCCTTGCGGTGGTAGCTCCAAATGTTATGTATCCTTCTCTCAAGTTTTCTATTCAACCCGTTGTATTCCGGAGAGATTACAGTAACTCAATTGAAGCTTGATGCAATCTTTGCAAGAAAAAACAGGGAAAGAGATTTTTCACATCATCTTATTTGCCTGCGCCGGGTTATACCTGGACAGGGCTACCCCAAGGAATCCCTGGGCCTCAGGGAGAGCGTGGTGTGCAAGGGGAAACAGGCCCGCCCGGCCCCCACCAGGGGAACAAGGGCCACCAGGGCCGCAGGGTGCTGCGGGGGAATGGAAAAATCCGGGACTAAAAGGAAACCAGGAACCTGCTGGAGCAGTGAGTAATTCGAGTCCCTCTACTCCAGAAGGGGAAGCAATCGTGAGATAGCACATCAACGACACAAAGCGGATGAGCCATCTAGCCCACCCGCTTTTTATCACCGTAGCCATCTGTAACAGGGCGAAAACGCGTCAAAAAATTGACCGACCTTGGAGTTTGACCGATCAAAGTTCTTTTAATTAACCCAGTAATTGTTGTTACTGCATATATGCATTAGCTTTCTTAGGATTCCAGTTCTCGTTGTCTCGTGGCTTGTTACCAAGCTCCAGCTTGGTAATGCGGCCCCTGGAAGCTCCAGCTTCTCAGGAAGGTTACGAAGCCGGAGCTTCGTAACCAGGAAATCTAATCTCTATTATTGCCGAGTTAATAAGTGTTATGACCAAGGAGACAATTCAGCGATCGAACTGGCCTTAGAAATTCATTTCTGCTGCCTGGACTCGCTCAACCTGTTTCTTCTTCAGCACCAGGAAGATTTGAGTCAACGTGATGATGGCCAGGAATGCCAGTAAGCCCTGGATGCGACCAGATGATTGCAGCACAATTTCTGCATCCACCTGACCAAAGCCACCAACATTGGGGTTAACGGTCAGGGCTTCACCAGCCTCAACTTGCTGCCCTTCCGTCACAATCAGAGCTGGACCAGCAGGAATCGTTTCTACCTTTTTGTCACCACTGTCAGTCGTGATCGTGAGTTCGTAGCCGCCATCCTCTTGCTTGGCAATCTGGGTGACTGTGCCGGCCGCGGCAGCATTAAACACTGTGTTGTTGCTCTTTTCCCCATTGGGGTAAACCTGACCCCGGCCCCGGTTGCCCCCCACATGGACAGGGTACTTGCCAAATCTCACACTTTTATCCGCAGCAGGGTCAGGAGACAAAATGGGGAAGATAATTTCCTGATACTGCTCACCCGGTAAAGGCCCAACCACAATGATGTTTTCCTGATCTTCGCTGTAGGGCTGGAAGTAAACATCCTGCACCTTTTCCTTCAATTCTTCAGGAATTCGCTCTTCAGGGGCCAACTTAAACCCTTCTGGCAGCATCAAAACCGCACCCACGTTGAGGGGGCCTTTATCGCCGCTACCGATCACCTGCTGCTGTTTGGTGTCGTAGGGGATTTTAACCACAGCCTCAAATACGGTGTCAGGCAAAACGGACTGGGGCACTTCTACCATGGTGGGTTTTGCAGCCAAGTGGCAATTGGCACAGACAATCCGCCCTGTTGCTTCCCGGGGGGTTTTGTAGGCTTGCTGGGCAAACACCGGGTAAGCAGAGGCGGCATCGGGCAGGGCCAAACCACCTATCAGGAATACTGCGATCGCAACAGTTGCCAGCACCAATCGCTGCATCAAACCGGCACACCGGGTCAATCGGTCAAATAACGGTAATGGTTTCATCATTAGCGCCTAGATTAAAAAAGAATCATCAATTTCAGGCCAGTATTGGCACCTAAGCCCACCAGGGGTCATCGCCTGTGCGGAAATCAGTTTCCGTCCAGGGGGTAAAGTTGACCTTATCGTCTTCAACAGTGGCATGCACCAGAGCCAGGGAGAGGGGCGCAGGGCCGCGAACGACCTTACCGTTGCTGTCATACTGAGACCCATGGCAGGGGCACATAAATTTGTTTTCATTGGCGTTCCAGGGAACAACGCAGCCCAGGTGGGTACACACTGCATTGATGCCAAAATCTGCCAGGGCTCTATCATCTTTAACAACCAGGTAAGTGGGGTCGCCCTTCAAGCCCTGAGCCAGCACCCGGTCTCCAGGGTTATGGGTGGCCGTAAATTCGCTGGCCACAACATCGTTACCGAGGGCATCTTTGGCGGTGACCCCACCACCGGCACCACCGGAAGAGGGGGGGATAAAATACTTGACCACAGGATACAACATGCCGAGAGCGGCCCCGGTTGCCGCCCCAAAGGTCAGCAGGTTCATAAATTGGCGACGCCCCATATCGGGCACATCGGAAGACGAAATCTGTGTCATGACGGGTGTTCAGCTAAGTCGAAGTTACGTCTTGGCGAGCGCTGGAAAGCACTGATTTTGTGAGTGATCACGAAGTTTGATGAAGCACTTCTCTAGGCGATCGTGCCTGCAGTAGGCAGTCAAGACCACAAGAAAACTACTCGAATCATAGCCGCAGTAAACACTACACCCCCTTTAGGGGATGATTAAGATCATTGCATAGACTTTGACACTTTTTTATACAAAATGTTAACAACGGGATCCCATTTGGAGCAGGCTGGCTTGTGCGCCTGGATGGAAGCAGGACTGTCATGGCATACTAAATCCCTATGACCGGAGAGGAACTACGCCAGCTACTATTGCAAAAATGGGGCCGCTCCTACGATATTCAACTGCGTCGCAGTCAGGACAAGGTTCTGGTGCTGATTATGTGGAAGTATCTGGAGCAAGCCTCCTTTCCCCTATCAGAAGCGGAATATCTGGCCCATTTGGATGCTGTCGCCGCCTACCTGCAGGAGTGGGGCGCAGTGCAAACTGTGGAGGCCGCGATTCAGCAGGCCAAGCATCATCCACGCCTGGGCAAGGCAATTAGCATTCCCCTCCAGTTGGGAGAGCGGGCCTCAGAGTGGCTGCTAGGCGACCCCTGACTATTCCATCGTTTTACCCTATCCATAAAGTTATGGCTACTGCACCAACGGGACGCTGGCAATTTTGGATCGACCGGGGCGGCACTTTTACCGACATCGTGGCCTACCAGCCCGATGGAACACTGAAAGTCCACAAACTTTTGTCAGAAAATCCTGAACGCTACTCTGATGCCTCTATTCAGGGAATCCGGGATGTGATGGGGCTGGCAGTAGATCAGCCCATTCCGGTAACAGAGATTGAAGCGATTAAAATGGGCACGACGGTTGCCACCAATGCCCTGCTAGAACGCACCGGCGATCGCACCGTTCTCGCCATTACCAAGGGCTTTCGCGATGCTTTGCGGATTGGGTATCAAAATCGACCTCAGATTTTTGCCCGTCAGATTGTCTTACCCGAAATGCTCTATGAACGGGTAGTGGAAGTGGAAGAACGCTACAGCCCCACAGGGGAAGAATTAAAGCCTGTGAATTTAGAACAGGTTCAGACAGAGTTGCAAGTTGCCTACGAAGTCGGGATTCGCTCCTGCGCCATTGTGTTGATGCACGGCTATCGCTACCCAGATCACGAGCAGCAGGTGGCGGCGATCGCAGCGACGATTGGCTTTACCCAAATCTCAGTTTCCCACCAGGTCAGCCCTCTGATGAAGCTGGTCAGCCGGGGCGATACCACGGTCGTTGATGCCTATTTGTCTCCCATCCTGCGCCGCTATGTGGAGCAGGTGATTCACCAGTTGGGACGGGGTGTTGAAGTAGCCTTACCTCACCTGATGTTCATGCAGTCTAACGGGGGGCTGGCCCATGCCCACCAGTTTCAGGGCAAAGATAGTATTCTCTCTGGGCCAGCGGGGGGCATTGTGGGGGCAGTGCAGACCAGTCGCAGGGCTGGTTTGACCCAAATCATTAGCTTTGATATGGGGGGGACGTCCACCGATGTCGCCCATTACAACGGTGAGTACGAGCGGGCTTTTGACACCGAAGTCGCCGGGGTGCGGATGCGGACTCCGATCATGGCGATCCATACGGTTGCTGCAGGGGGCGGCTCCATTCTGGCCTTTGATGGCGCTCGCTATCGGGTAGGCCCTGCCTCTGCGGGTGCCCATCCCGGCCCTGCCTGTTACCGCAAAAATGGGCCCCTGACGGTGACAGATGGCAACCTCATGGTCGGCAAAATCCAACCGGCCTTCTTTCCGGCTGTGTTTGGGCCGGAGGGCAATTTGCCTCTGGATCCAACAGTGGTAAGACACAAGTTTGCCGAACTGGCTCAGCAAATTCAAGCAGCAACGGGGGATGTCCGATCTCCAGAACAGGTGGCCCAGGGCTTTTTAGCGATCGCCGTAGAAAAAATGGCCAGTGCGATTAAAAAAATCTCCGTACAGCGGGGCTATGACATTACGGAATATACCCTCTGCTGCTTTGGGGGGGCGGCAGGGCAGCATGCTTGCCAGATTGCAGAGTCTTTAGGCATCCGGCACATCTTTTTGCATCCCTATGCCGGGGTGCTATCGGCCTATGGCATGGGGTTAGCGGATCAACGGGTGTTGCGGGAGCGATCGCTGGAAGCACGGCTCACCCCAGACCTACTCCCGGTTTTAGAGGAGGGGTTGAGTCAATTAGCAGCCCAGGCTCAAGCGGCGTTGCTGGAACAGGATCAAACCTTGGCTGCGGTACCAGAACGCCTGCAAGTTCTCCGGCGAGTCCATCTGAAGTACGAGGGCACCGATTCCTTTCTGGTTGTGAATGCTGGCAACTTAGACACCATGATTCACCAATTTGAGCAGGCTCATTACCAGCGATATGGCTTGATCGCGGCCCATAAACCCCTGATCGTAGAAGCGATCGCCGTAGAAGCGATTGGTTCATCGGCCACTCCTGACTTTTCTGTCTTACCCCAGGCCCGCTGCGGCCCTTTGCAGCCAGCAACTCAGGTTTCGGTTTACACAGGCAATTGCTGGCAAGAAACTCCGGTGTTTCGGCGCGATCAGTTACAGCCCGGCGATACCCTTCCTGGGCCGGCCCTGATTATGGAAGCCACCAGTACGATCATGGTGGAGCCCGGTTGGGCAGGGAAGGTGACAGGCCTGAATCATATTTTTTTGCAGAAGGAAGGAGTCAGAAAGCAGGGGGCAGAAGACAGGGGTAGCCAGATATTTGACTCAGAGCAGCAATCGCTGATGCCTGACCCACAGAAGTTAAAAATCTCTAGGGTACAAACAATGGCACCAGACCCCGTTTTGTTGGAAATCTTTAACCATCTGTTTATGGCGATCGCAGAGCAGATGGGGTTTACGCTGCAAAATACGGCTTACTCGGTCAATATTAAGGAGCGGTTGGATTTTTCTTGTGCGATTTTTGACCAGCAGGGGCAGTTGGTCGCCAACGCCCCCCATATTCCGGTGCATCTAGGGTCGATGGGGGAAAGTGTGATCAGCCTGTTGCGAGACAAGGGAGATCGACTGAAACCGGGAGATGTGTATGTGTCTAACAATCCCTATAACGGCGGCACCCACTTGCCAGATATTACGGTAATTACTCCTGTCTTTGCCTCTCAGGGAGATAGCCGGGTTCCCCTTTTTTTTGTGGCCTCTCGGGGTCACCATGCCGACGTGGGGGGCATTACACCAGGCTCCATGCCGCCTGGGAGTACCCACATTCAGCAGGAGGGCATCTTAATCGATAATTTCCAACTGGTAAGCGAGGGCCAGTTTCGAGAAGCAGAACTCTTAGAATTGCTGACTGCCAGCCCCTATCCAGTGCGGAATCTGACCCAAAATCTGGCAGACCTGAAGGCCCAAATCGCTGCGAATGAAAAGGGGGTGCAAGAACTGCACAAAATGGTGGCCCACTTTGGGTTAGAGACGGTGCGGGCCTATATGCAGCACGTCCAGGATAATGCGGAAGCTTCGGTGCGGCGGGTGATTCAGGTGCTGAACCAAGGGCAGTTTATCTATGAAATTGATGATGGTTGCCAGATCCAGGTGCAGGTCAGTATCGATCGCAAAAACCGACGGGCGGAGATTGACTTTACGGGCACCTCGCCCCAACAACCCAGCAATATTAATGCTCCCCTAGCGGTTTGCAAGGCGGCTGTTCTCTACGTCTTTCGCACCCTGGTGGATGATGACATTCCCCTCAATGCGGGCTGTTTAAAACCGCTGGATATTATTGTGCCAGAAGGGTGTTTACTGAACCCCCGTTATCCGGCAGCGGTGGTGGCGGGGAATGTGGAGACATCCCAGGGGGTGGCAGATGCTCTCTACGGAGCCTTAGGGGTGATGGCGGCCTCCCAGGGCACGATGAACAATTTCACCTTTGGCAACGATCGCTACCAGTATTACGAAACCATCTGCGGTGGCTCTGGGGCTGGCCCCACCTTTGATGGGACGGATGCGGTACATACCCACATGACAAATTCTCGCCTCACCGATCCAGAAGTGCTGGAGTGGCGCTTTCCCGTGCTGTTAGAGACCTTTGAAATTCGGCGGGGGAGCGGGGGACAGGGCCGGCACGCTGGCGGCAATGGGGTAATGAGATCGCTGCAGTTTCGAGAACCGATGACCGCTGCGATTCTCTCTGGGCATCGACGCATCCCCCCCTTTGGGTTAAAAGGGGGGCAACCAGGGGCGGTTGGCAAAAACCGAGTTGAGCGGGCCGATGGTTCCTTAGACGACCTGGGCGGCAATGCAGAAGTCACCATGCAGCCGGGTGATCGGTTTGTGATCGAGACGCCCGGCGGCGGCGGCTATGGTTCTAATCCTTGACTCCGCTCCGCCCCGTTACCCAGGGCTACGGCTATCTCCTGTCCAAATCCTGTGAACAAAGGGATGGGTCGTATCAACCTTTAGTGAAGAATCTGGCACTGCGGTAACGCCCTGTAACCCTTTCAGTCATAACAGAGGAAAGAACTGAAACTGATCACCTTAAAATCAAAATGAATCCTCTTGTGGTTGAAACCAAACGCTCAACGGTTGATCTTGCTCAGGCAAAGACCTCTGACTCCTTCCCCCAAACCTGTGATAAAGCCCCGATAGTTGGCCAGCGCCACCCTGCCGTTTCGGGAGCAATACCGACAAATACATTACCCTTAGGGGAACGATCGGCCACGCTGGTCGTTTTTGCTAACTGGCGCATTCAAACTAAGTGGGGTTGTACTGGCATTGATGGGTTTGCCTACAATCTTTCCCGGAGGCCTATCTACATTCAATCAGCATCGATCAAAATCACCGACTTGAAAACACAGGTTCAAAGAACGGAAGACATTCTAATTCAAGAGAGAATTCAGCCCGCTGATCGATTCTTGATTCGCCATTGGATTGATGATCTAATTCCGGTGGATGCGGTTGTCAGGGTTGACGATTTAAAGCTTGGGGAGTTTGAGTGGCTAGGGGAAACTCAACGGGAACGACAACCGATGATCGATGGGTTCGTGAATCATCTAGGTTAAACAAATACCTCTAGCAAATGATAGATTTAAGGCAGAATTTTTTCTGCCATGCAGCATTCCGTTCACCCACCCAGTGCCTTTATTCGCACCTTTACGAATCAGCTATTACCCTCCTGGTCTGATTCTGTAAAGTCAGTGTTGATTGTTTTACAGCCCAGCGATTGTGACCTGTTGGAACAAACACCGATCACAGAACAGAAGAAACAACGATTACGACAGCGCTTTTTAGAATGGGGTAAACTCACTGCCGATCGCCTGCAACAAATGGGCTATGCCGCAGATTTATTTGATCCCCGAACGGGCTTGCCGATTCTGTCTTTAGCAGGAAGTTTGCGCCTGGATGATGTAGCCGTAGTGCAATCGTGCCTGGGATACCCCACCTGTGATCGACTGGGCTGTTCGGTCATTCTGCACCCAACCTGGGGGACTGCGGTCTACCCCTCAATCCTGGTGTCGTCGGCTCCGCCTATAAAGGTTGAAAGTTTATTTAAGCAGAGAGCAGGGCTCGACTTAGCGGCTCCCAGCGGAAGTAGCGATCGCCGCCTAACTCAACTACAACCTTAAGGCGAGGCTCAACCTCTGGCAGGTTAGACAGATAGGTCAGTTCTTCACTTGATAAAATGTGGCCTTCAATAATCCACAGCAGCAACCCCTTGGACTTAGCGGGCAACTGGGCGACTTGCGTCCCAACGATTGGGGGCACAAAGTAGGTATAGCCCACCGCTGCCCCCGTGCTGGTACTCTTCTTGCCCAGGTGGGGTGGCCGTACGCCATGAACCCCTGTTAAATACATGGCCAAATCTCCCAAACCACGGGCAGTAATGGATAAAGAAGTGTAACCAGATGCCCGAATCCGACGGCGATAGCGCCCCTCAAAGCCTCCCTCAAGGGGAACGTAAGCACCTAAGGCTCCAAACGTCTCCAAATCGCGAATCAGTTGCTTCCCACTTGTGATCAGTGCCATACCTGCGTCCCTCAAAATCTAGATCCCTGAGCTTGAGTCCTATCGATTCTCCTAAAAAATTAAGGAGGCTTAGGGCTAAACTAGCCAGTAATTATTAATCTTCATTACCATACCATTCTCTGCCGTGGTCGCCAGTCAAGCCCTCTATGAGATCGCCCCTGGGTAGGGTATAGAGAGAAGTCGCTGGATAAATTCCAAAAAAATCTAGACATCTTCCTTAATTTGATTTATAGTAGATAACTGTTGCTATTTTGGCGCAGAACGGTTTCGGGTGTCGCCAGTTTTCTGGAGATCTGAACGGTCTTGCAGTGGATACTGAGTGGTTTTTCTACTCAAGTCCAGTCAGGTGCTTTTACACGCCTATTTTTTAGTTGCGTCCCGTCTGCCTCGCTTCAGTGACAATAGATTGCTCCAAGGTTTAATTTCAGATCTTCTGAGATTTTTGCTGTAATGCTTCAGCAAATCTATCTGGTGTCGGTCTATTTCAATATCAATGGGCATTAGGTCTGGTAGCGCGCTTAAGCAAGCTGCATATACCTTCTGTCCTAGGCCTTGTTGTAGTCAGTAGAAAAGGGAGTCCAGTCGCCGTGTCTGTTGGGATTCTTGGAACCAAACTGGGAATGACTCAGATTTTTGATGAAGCTGGAAAAGCAATTCCGGTAACCGTCATTCAAGCTGGGCCTTGCGTCGTCACTCAAGTCAAAACAGCGCAAACCGATGGTTACTCTGCCATCCAGGTGGGATACGGTGAAGTATCCCAGAAGGCTTTGAGCAAGCCAGAATTAGGCCATCTGGCTAAATCAGGGGCAGCGCCGCTACGCCACCTGCATGAATATCGCCTGAATAATCCCAGTGAATTTGAATTGGGCCAGAGTTTGACCGTGGAAACTTTCACGCCTGGTCAGATTGTGGATGTGATTGGCACTAGCATTGGTCGCGGCTTTGCTGGTTATCAAAAGCGACACAATTTTAAGCGAGGGCCCATGGCGCATGGTTCTAAGAATCACCGCCTGCCTGGTTCCACTGGGGCGGGTACCACTCCTGGTCGGGTTTACCCCGGCAAGCGGATGGCGGGTCGGCTGGGGGGAAGTCAGGTCACTATTCGTAAATTGACCGTGGTTCGAGTAGATACTGAACGTAACCTGTTGTTGATCAAGGGCGCTGTACCGGGTAAACCGGGGGCTTTAGTCAATGTGCAGCCAGCAACAATCGTTGGCCAGAAGTAGAGAGCCGGTCAGGAGTCGAGCAGCAGGATTGAGAAACGGGGTGAAAAGCAATGGTTGATTGTGTCGTGCGGGACTGGGATGGGCAAGAAGCGGGAACTGCTTCTTTTGATCTGCGGGTCGCAAAAGAAGAAAATGCGGCTCACATCGTGCATCGAGCACTGGTACGTCAGTTAGCGAATGCCCGTCAGGGCAATGCATCCACAAAAACACGGGCAGAGGTCAGTGGGGGTGGTCGCAAGCCCTGGCGTCAGAAAGGCACTGGTCGCGCTCGTGCGGGTTCGATTCGGTCTCCCCTGTGGCGGGGCGGCGGGGTGTCGTTTGGGCCAAAGCCCCGCGACTACTCCATCAAAATGAACCGAAAAGAGCGCAGATTGGCGCTCCGGACTGCCTTTCAAAGTCGGGCTGAAGATCTGATCGTCGTTCAGGACTTCGGCGATAAGTTGCCTCGTCCCAAAACGAAAGAATTGGCTCAGGCCTTGGCAGGTTGGGGCATTGAGCCTGAATCTAAAGTTCTAATTATTTTGGCAGAGCGGAGTGAAACTGTTTACCTGTCTGCACGCAATATGCAGAATGTGCGGTTAATTTCTGCCTCTAACTTAAATATCTTTGATTTGTTGGCCGCCGATCGCATTATTGCTACCACATCTGCTTTGATAACGATTCAGGAGGTCTATGGTGACTGATCTTAATGAGCGCACACTGATTGATCTGATTCGTCGCCCCATCGTGACGGAAAAGGCAACCCTGTTGCTGGAAAACAATCAGTACACCTTTGAAGTTTATCCCCAGGCAACAAAGCCTCAGATTAAGGCCGCGATCGAGCTACTGTTTGAGGTCAAGGTAACCGGGGTCAGCACCATCAACCCACCCCGTAAGACCCGTCGGGTGGGTAAATTTATCGGGAAGCGGTCGCTCTACAAGCGGGCCATTGTCACTCTGGCACCCGGTGACTCAATCAACCTGTTCCCAGAAGTTTAAGCAGTTATTTTGCCAGACTCCTTGCTGTGACCACGTTATAACCTCCTGAAGAGCTTATTATTATGGGCATTCGACTCTATCGACCTTATACCCCCGGCACTCGTACCCTGGCGACAGCAGATTTTGTTGAAATCACCAAGAGTGAGCCAGAAAAATCCCTAACGGTTTCCCGGCATCGCCCCAAAGGCCGTAATAATCGGGGTGTGATCACCTGTCGGCATCGGGGAGGCGGTCACAAACGGCTGTACCGGATCATTGACTTTCGTCGGGATAAGCACACCATTCCAGCTAAGGTTGCCTCGGTCGAGTATGACCCCAACCGCAATGCACGGATTGCCCTGCTCCACTACCAGGATGGCGAGAAGCGTTACATTCTTCATCCCGCCGGTTTAGCTGTAGGAACGGTGATCCGCTCTGGCCCGGATGCCCCGATTGAAGTCGGGAATGCCTTACCCCTGGGCAGCATTCCTCTGGGTACGGTCGTTCATAATGTCGAATTGGTGTCGGGTAAGGGGGGGCAATTGGTGCGAGCGGCTGGAGCCAGTGCTCAAGTAGCCGCCAAGGAGGGCAATTTTGTTACGCTCAAGTTGCCTTCCGGCGAAGTTCGCATGGTTCGGCGGGAGTGCTATGCCACGATCGGGCAGGTGGGTAATGCAGATGTACGCAATACCAGTCTCGGTAAAGCAGGTCGTAAGCGCTGGCAGGGTCGTCGCCCCGAGGTGCGGGGTAGCGTCATGAACCCGGTCGATCATCCCCATGGGGGAGGTGAAGGTCGGGCACCCATTGGTCGTTCTGGCCCGGTTACTCCCTGGGGTAAGCCAGCCCTGGGTTACAAGACCCGTAAGAAGAATAAATTGAGTAATTCCTTGATTGTGCGCCGCCGCCGGAAATCGTCGAAACGGGGTAAAGGCGGTCGGGAATCTTAGGTAAGCAGGAGTAGGTGAAGTTATGGCGCGTTCGTTAAAAAAAGGCCCTTTCGTTGCAGATCATTTAATGAAAAAAATTGAAGCCCTGAATGTTAAGGGTGAGAAGCAGGTGATCAAAACCTGGTCCCGCGCTTCTACAATTCTGCCTCAAATGATTGGTCATACCATTGCAGTTCATAATGGTCGGCAGCATGTGCCAGTCTACGTTTCTGAGCAGATGGTAGGGCATAAATTGGGTGAATTTGCACCTACTCGCACCTTTAAGGGGCATGCGGGGGGCGACAAGAAGGCTCGTCGATAGGTGAGCCCTGGGCACGGTTAGCTATTGGAGAGTGTTATGGCTGTTGATACATATGAAGTAAAGGCGATCGCCCGCTACGTGCGCATGTCCCCTTTTAAGGTACGCCGGGTATTAGATCAGATTCGGGGACGTTCCTATCGGGAAGCGCTAATTATCCTGGAATTCATGCCCTATAGAGCCTGTGAGCCGGTGCTTAAAGTGCTTCGTTCAGCGGCTGCCAATGCTGAAAACAATCAGGGCTTTAATCGAGCCGATCTGGTGATCAGTCAAGCCTATGCTGACCAGGGGCCAACCTTAAAGCGATTTCGCCCCCGCGCTCAGGGACGAGCTTATCAAATTCGTAAGCCGACCTGCCACATCACAATTGCTGTGGCTCCAGGGGCAGAAGACTAAATTCTGCTTTGACAAAATTTTTGTTTGCTACTGCATCGAGCTGAGGACGCACTCGTGGGACAAAAGATTCATCCAGTTGGGTTACGGTTAGGCATTACGCAAGAACATCGGTCACGCTGGTATGCCGATCCAGATCGGTATCCTGAGTTGCTGCAAGAAGACCATAAAATTCGCCGCTTTGTTGAGAAGAATCTCAGTAGTGCAGGCATTTCAGAGGTTCGGATTGAGCGCAAGGCTGACCAGATTGATCTGGAAGTGCGGACGGCCCGACCGGGAGTTGTGGTCGGTCGGGGGGGCACTGGCATCGAATCTCTGCGGGCCGGTTTACAGAAAGAGTTGGGGGGCAATCGTCAGATTCGTATCAACGTTGTAGAAGTAGCCCGGGTTGACGCTGACGCAGCCTTGATTGCTGAATACATTGCCCAACAGTTAGAGCGTCGAGTTTCCTTCCGCCGCGTCGTGCGTCAAGCGATTCAGCGGGCCCAGCGAGCTGGGATAGAAGGGATTAAAGTACAGGTCAGCGGTCGGCTCAACGGGGCCGAAATTGCTCGCCCTGAATGGACGCGGGAAGGTCGGGTTCCCCTCCATACCCTGCGGGCTGATATTGACTATTCCTACAAGACGGCCCAAACCATTTACGGCACCCTGGGTATTAAGGTGTGGATCTTTAAGGGTGAAATTTTGCCCGGTCAAGAAGAACAACCTACGCCAGTAGCGGCTCAGCCCCGTCGTCGTCAACAGCGTCGTCGTCAACAATTTGAAGACCGATCAAATGAAGAATAGGGAAAGGATTGTCCCTTTCTAAGAATTTAGAGGTATCAAAATCATGCTCAGTCCCAGAAGAACAAAATTTCGTAAACAGCAGCGTGGACGCATGAAAGGGTTGGCGACGCGCGGTAGCACCCTCAACTTTGGCGAATTTGGCTTACAGGCTACCGAACCCGCCTGGATTACGTCTCGCCAGATTGAAGCGAGCCGCCGTGCCATGACCCGTTACATTCGTCGTGGCGGTAAAATTTGGATCCGCATCTTCCCTGACAAGCCCGTTACTATGCGCCCCGCCGAAACCCGTATGGGTTCTGGTAAGGGTGCACCTGAATACTGGGTCGCTGTGGTTAAACCCGGTCGCATTTTATTTGAAATCGCTGGTGTTTCCGAAGAAATTGCTAGAGAGGCAATGCGGTTGGCCTCCTTTAAATTGCCAATTAAGACCAAAGTTGTAACTCGTGATACGGAGGACTCTTGATCATGCCGCTTCCGAAGATTGATGAAGTCCGGGATTTGAGTGAGCAAGAACTGGAAGAGCAAATTGTTGCGACCAAGCGGCAACTTTTTGAACTGCGGTTCCAGAAGGGCACCCGTCGACTGGAAAAAACCCATGAATTTAAACATACCCGTCATCGTCTGGCTCAACTGATGACTGTAGAACGGGAACGGCAGCTTACAGCAGCATCTTCAAAGCCTGTTGCAGATACGGAGTAACCCCATGGCAGTAAAAGAGAGAGTTGGTTTAGTGGTTAGCGACAAGATGGATAAAACTGTCGTTGTCGCAGTTGAGAGTCGGTCTGCTCACCCCAAATATGGCAAAATCGTCGCTCGTACCAAGCGCTATCAGGTACACGATGAAGAAAATAAATGCCATATTGGCGATCGTGTCCGGATTCAGGAGACACGTCCACTCAGCAAAACGAAACGCTGGAAAGTGACCGAAGTTTTAACGGGTTCAGGTCAAGAGTAGCGGGAATTAACCGATGATTCAACAAGAAACCTATTTGAATGTGGCGGATAACAGTGGTGCCCGCAAGCTCATGTGTATTCGGGTTTTAGGCAGCAGTGGTCGTCGCTATGCCGGAGTCGGCGATGTCATCATTGCTGTGGTTAAAGATGCCCTACCCAACATGGCGGTTAAAAAGTCTGACGTGGTCACTGCCGTTGTGGTTCGAACTCGCAAGACTCTGCGTCGTGAAAGTGGTATGAGCATTCGTTTTGATGATAATGCGGCAGTCATTATTAACAAAGACGGGAACCCCAGGGGCACCCGTGTATTTGGCCCGGTCGCTCGCGAACTGCGGGATAAAAACTTCACCAAAATTGTGTCTCTGGCACCGGAGGTTCTGTGATGGCTAAATCGAAGGCTACTCCCACACGAGTGAAAATGCATGTGAAAAAGGGCGACACAGTCCAGGTTATCTCTGGTGGCGATAAGGGAAAAGTGGGCGAGGTGATGAGAACATTCCCAAAAACAAGCAAGGTGATTGTGAAGGGCGTCAACATTCGCACCAAACACCTCAAGCCTCAGCAAGATCAAGAATCGGGGCGAATCGTCGAACAGGAATTTCCTATCCATAGCTCTAATGTGATGCTCTACTCTGCGAAGCAAAAAATCGCAAGCCGAGTTTGCTATAGCTTTAATGCCGATGGCCGGAAAGTGCGGATGTTAAAAAAAACCGGTGAGATTATTGACTAGTCGTTAAAGTGTAACGCCCTGACCAAGCCCAGGGAAATGTTGAGGAAGGAATCATGGCAAAACCATTAAAGAATCGATACCAGGAGGAAATTGTTCCCAAGTTAATGGAGCAATTTCAATACAGCAATATTCATCAGGTGCCTAAGCTGGTCAAAGTCACTGTTAACCGGGGTTTAGGGGAGGCTTCTCAAAATGCCAAAGCCTTAGAGTCTTCCCTGGCGGAAGTAGCCCTCGTTACCGGGCAAAAGCCGGTGGTGACCAGAGCAAAAAAAGCGATCGCAGGTTTCAAGATTCGCCAGGGGATGCCTGTTGGGATGGCAGTCACCCTTCGTTCTGACCGCATGTACTCCTTTCTGGATCGGCTAATTAATCTGGCATTGCCTCGTATTCGTGACTTTCGTGGCATTAGCCCTAAGAGCTTTGATGGCCGCGGCAATTATACGCTGGGGATTCGAGAGCAGTTAATTTTTCCAGAAGTTGACTACGACAGGATTGATCAAATCCGTGGCATGGATATCACCATTGTCACAACTGCAAATACGGATGAGGAAGGCCGCGCCTTGCTAAAGGAAATGGGCATGCCCTTCCGGGATAATTAGGCACGTTGATTAAGGGAAAACTATGGCGGCAAATGACACAATCGCAGATATGCTGACGCGGATTCGCAATGCCTGCATGGCGCGTCATCAGACTACACAGGTTCCCTCTACCAAAATGACTCGGAGCATTGCCCAGGTCTTAAAGGCGGAAGGGTATATCGTTGACTATGAAGAAGTGGGTGAAGGGATCAACCGTCACCTGGTTATTTCACTGAAATACAAGGGAAAAAATCGCCAGCCTATCATTAGCACTCTGACACGGGTCAGTAAGCCCGGTTTTCGGGTCTACTCTAACCGCAAAGATCTGCCCCGTGTCCTGGGTGGGATTGGGATTGCGATCATTTCGACCTCCAGCGGCATTATGACCGATCGCGAAGCTCGGCAAAATGGCCTGGGTGGAGAAGTGCTTTGCTATGTCTGGTAGTTCTTCAGCATTACAACTATCTGTTGTGTAACGTTCAGCGTGCCACTTGCAATTGCATCGGGTTCAAACTAGGAGTCGTCAGCTATTATGTCTCGGATTGGTAAACGTCCCATCAGTCTTCCCACTAAGGTCACCGTTACCGTCGATGGGCAAACGGTCATTGTTAAAGGCCCTAAGGGTGAGCTGTCACGCACCTTACCTGGAGATGTTGTGATTGCTCAAGCAGACGGTACAGTACTGGTTACCCGTCGAGATGAGTCACGCTCAGCTCGAGAAAAACATGGTCTTTGCCGCACGCTGGTTGCCAACATGGTGGAAGGAGTATCCAACGGCTTTCAGCGTCGCCTTGAAATTCAAGGTGTGGGTTATCGAGCTCAGGTGCAGGGCAAAAACCTGGTACTAAACGTGGGCTACAGTCATCAAGTACAGATTGAGCCCCCTGTTGGAGTTCAGTTTGTTGTGGAAAACAATACAAATGTTGTCGTTAGTGGTATCGATAAAGAGATCGTTGGTAACACGGCAGCCCAAATCCGGGCCGTTCGCCCACCGGAGCCCTACAAGGGAAAGGGCATCCGTTATGCGGGCGAAGCAGTCAGACGTAAGGTCGGTAAGGCAGGGAAGAAATAACAATGCAAACTACTCGGAAGGAAGCAACGCGACGACGTCACAATCGAGTCCGGCGTCATGTGGAAGGAACGACACAGCGGCCGCGCTTGGCAGTGTTCCGCTCTAATCAGCATATTTATGCCCAGGTGATTGACGACAGCGCTCATCACACTTTAGTTTCAGCTTCTACGCTGGAGTCTACGCTGAAACAGGAGTTGGAGTCGGGGGCAAATTGTGAAGCCTCAACAGCCGTCGGTAAACTGATTGCCCAGCGATCATTAGAAAAAGGAATTAAGCAAGTTGTGTTTGATCGGGGGGGCAACCTGTATCACGGCAGAGTCAAAGCCCTGGCAGAGGCGGCCCGTGAAGCGGGTTTAGAGTTTTAATCTCTCCCATGGTGTTTGCAATCTAATGGTCATGAGTCATGAGTCTAGGGTGGGATTATCCAATCATTGAAGTCGTTCTAAAGAAGGCAGGTTATGGCAAAGGCTCGTAAAACTAGTAAAACCCGCGAAAAAGAAAGCGACTGGCAAGAGCGGGTCGTTCAAATCCGACGAGTGACAAAGGTGGTCAAAGGCGGTAAAAAATTAAGCTTTCGGGCCATCGTTGTGGTCGGTAATGAGCGGGGTCAAGTTGGGGTTGGGGTTGGTAAAGCCAGTGACGTGATTGGTGCCGTTAAGAAAGGTGTGGCTGACGGCAAGAAACATCTAATTGACGTGCCCCTCACCCGTTCTAACTCGATTCCCCATCCCACTAGTGGGGTGGGTGGGGGTGCCAAAGTCCTAGTACGTCCGGCCGCTCCTGGTACGGGGGTAATTGCGGGCGGAGCAGTCCGCACTGTCCTTGAACTAGCTGGGGTGAAAAATGTCTTGGCGAAGCAACTGGGGTCAAGCAACCCACTCAACAATGCCAGAGCTGCGGTTAACGCCCTGGGAACCCTGCGCACTTTTGCTGAGGTTGCAGAGGATCGGGGCATTCCAGTTGAAAATCTCTTTGCCGCCAGTGCGTCTAAATAGGGGGAAATTAACCATGAGGTTTGATGATATAGCGCCAAAAGCTGGATCAAAGCAACGCCCCCGCCGGGTTGGCCGGGGCATTTCTGCTGGGCAAGGGGCCAGTTGTGGGTTTGGCATGCGAGGCCAAAAATCTCGGTCGGGGCGGCCCACCCGTCCAGGGTTTGAAGGGGGGCAAATGCCCCTTTATCGTCGGATACCCAAGTTAAAGCATTTTCCCTTAGTCAGCCGCAAAACTTATACCATTGTCAATGTTGGTGATTTAGCTGACCTACCTGCCACCACTGAAGTTACCCTCAGTTCCTTAATTGAAACGGGAATTTTAACCCAAGACAACGGCCCGCTTAAGGTTCTGGGCGATGGAGATATCGCTGTTGCACTCAACGTTAAAGCGGCTGCATTTAGTGCTTCTGCCCGTGAAAAAATTGAGGCGGCGAAAGGCTCCTGTGAAATTTCAGAGAGCTAGTCACCTATGTTAGCGATCGACTCCGAACGTTCTCTACTTGGGTGCGGTATGCTAGGAAAAGCCTATCAACCGCACCCGTTTTTCAGTCTATAGAGGGATCCTTTCATGGTCGTTAGTCGTGATAAGACGCCCACTGCCCAGGAAACTTTTGCCCAGATGGCACAAGCCGCTGGGTTGAGGGGTCGCATTCTCCTAACAATTGGGATGTTAGTCCTGGTTCGTTTGGGGATGTATATTCCTGTTCCTGGCATTGATCGGCAGGCATTTGCTGCAAACATTCAAAACAGCCCCCTTGTGGGATTTTTAGATATTTTTTCTGGTCGGGGTTTGTCACTCTTAGGTGTCTTCGCCTTAGGGATCTTGCCTTACATTAATGCTTCAATCATTCTGCAGCTCCTGACCGCCGCAATTCCCTCTCTAGAAAATTTGCAGAAAAATGAAGGGGAGGCTGGCCGCCGTAAGATTTCTCAAATTACTCGTTATGTCGCCCTCGGTTGGGCTGTGATTCAAAGTATTGCCCTCGCACTTTGGGTAAAGCCTTTTGTTCCCACCTGGGGCCCCTGGTTTATGGTGCAAGCAGTACTGGCCCTCACCGCAGGGTCTATGTTTGTGATGTGGGTGGGTGAGTTGATCACTGAGCGTGGTATTGGCAATGGGGCTTCTCTCTTGATTTTTGTCAACATCGTTGCAGGGCTGCCCAAATCCTTGGGCCAAACTCTGGAATTAGCCCAGAGCGGCGATCGTAATGTGGTCGGCGGCGTCGTCATCTTGCTGCTGGTCTTCCTTGTCATGATTGTCGGGATTGTCTTTGTGCAAGAGGGTACCCGTCGCATTCCGATCATCTCCGCTAGGCGTCAGGTCGGTCGACGCACTTACATGGAACGCAGCAGTTACCTGCCCCTACGCCTCAATCAAGGTGGGGTAATGCCGATTATTTTTGCTTCCTCCGTCTTTATCATTCCGGCAACTTTGGCTCAGTTTACCCGTAGTGACATCCTGACCCAAGTCGCCAATTATCTCAGCCCCGGTGGCCCAGCGCCCTGGCTTTATGTGCTGATTTATCTGCTATTGATTTTGTTCTTCAGCTATTTCTACGCCTCACTGGTGGTAAACCCCGTCGATCTTTCCCAAAATCTGAAGAAGATGGGAGCCAGTATTCCTGGTATTCGTCCTGGGAAGGCAACCAGCGACTATATTGAGCAAGTTCTTAATCGCTTGACTTTTTTGGGTGCAATTTTCTTGGGTTTAGTGGCGATCGTGCCAACTGCGGTTGAGAGTGCCACACGGGTGAGAACCTTTCAGGGGCTGGGGGCAACTTCTCTATTGATTTTAGTGGGTGTTGCGATTGACACCGCTAAACAAATTCAAACCTATGTGATCTCTCAGCGATACGAAGGAATGGTGAAAGAGTAGTGGCCCGGTTAATTTTTTTAGGCGCTCCCGGTGTTGGCAAGGGGACTCAAGCCAAGTTCCTGGCTGAAATTGCTACCATTCCTCACATTTCAACTGGTGATATCCTGCGGAATGCGGTGGCAGGGGCAACCTCCTTGGGGCTGAAGGCCAAGGAATACATGGATCGGGGAGACCTGGTACCGGATGAATTAGTCATTGATCTGATTCGTGAGCGCCTGAGTCAACCCGATGCTCAGAAAGGCTGGATTCTCGATGGTTTTCCTCGTAATTCCAGCCAAGCTAGGTTTTTGGATGAATTACTACAGCAGATTCAACAACCCTACGATCATGCGGTTAATTTTGAGGTGCCTGATGAGGTTCTGATCTCTCGCCTACTAGGGCGGGGTCGTAAAGACGATACGGAAGAAGTTATTCGCCATCGTTTGCAGGTTTACAACGACCAGACAGCTCCCTTGATTGACTTCTATCAGGAGCGAAAAAAACTGTTTTCTATAGACGGCAACCGAGAAATTGAGCAGGTTACCGCAGAACTGAAGAAGTTATTCTAGCCTTATTTCTTAAGCGCAGTCTGGTGGGATGAGTTGGATTTACCTGTTGCCTAGCAGGAATTCAAGCCCCATCAGACATTTTTGTCTGTATACTAGATTGGCTGTATTGTATCTGTCTAAAACAAAGCAAATTTAACCAAGTCGTTGATTTTATTTGATCCAAACATAGATCTCTGCATCCCTGGCAGTATCAACAAACGAAACGGAGAAACCCAGTGTCAAAACAAGATCTGATTGAAATGGAAGGCACCGTCACCGAATCCTTACCCAACGCCATGTTTCGCGTTAATTTGGATAACGGCTTTAACGTACTGGCTCATATTTCCGGCAAGATTCGTCGGAATTACATTAAAATTCTTCCTGGAGATCGAGTCAAGGTTGAGTTAACCCCCTATGACCTGACAAAGGGGCGAATTACTTACCGACTGAAGAATAAAAAATAAAAGTTTGACAAACCCTGTTTTTTCTTGATAAGATGCTATGTTTGTAGTGATGACGAAAAAGCATGAAGGTTCGAGCATCGGTTCGCAAAATTTGTGAAAAATGTCGCGTCATCCGTCGTCGTGGCAGGGTTATGGTGATTTGTTCTAACCCAAAACATAAACAGCGTCAAGGGTAGTCTTAAATCGTTTGCATGGAATGCGTTCAGCAATGTTGGCATTTCAAGCTTAGTGTCGATTTTTCATTATGAGCGTGTAGCTGAAACTGGGAGTAACGAGTGTGGCACGGATTGCTGGAGTAGACCTGCCTCGCGATAAGCGCGTCGAAATTGGTCTCACCTATATTTATGGAATTGGTTTATCTCGATCAAAGCAAATTCTGCAAGCGACGGGAGTCAATCCCGATACCCGCGTCAAAGATCTGAGCGATGCAGATGTTGCCACTCTACGGGAAGAGGTAGAGGGTAACTATCAGATTGAGGGGGATCTCAGGCGTCTGGAGGCGATGAACATCAAGCGATTGATGGATATTGGCACCTATCGCGGGCGGCGTCATCGGCTTGGATTGCCCGTCCGGGGGCAGCGTACCCGCACCAATGCTCGTACCCGGCGCGGCGGTCGTCGCACCGTTGCTGGTAAGAAGAAGGCTCCGAGCAAGAAGTAGGTCAATTTCATCCTATTTTAGCGACAGTGGCTCACTCTATCTTGCCTGTTAATTTTGGCCTGCCTTGCAACTCAGGGTTGCCCCTGGCAGATGACTCTCTATCACTGTTTGATACTGCTAAACCAATTCATTTAAATCAGCTAGGTAACTGAAGACATGGCGCGACAACCATCTAAGAAAACCGGACCTCGGAAGCAGAAGAAAAACGTACCTAATGGAGTGGCTCACATTCAGTCTACGTTCAACAACACAATCGTCTCGATCACCGATCAAAATGGCGAAGTGATCTCCTGGGCCTCCGCTGGCTCCAGCGGGTTTAAAGGAGCGAAGAAAGGAACCCCATTTGCGGCTCAAACGGCGGCTGAGAGTGCAGCTCGTCGTGCCACTGACCAGGGCATGCGCCAGGTTGAAGTGATGGTAACCGGGCCAGGAGCCGGTCGTGAGACTGCCATCCGTGCCTTGCAGGCCGCCGGACTAGAAATTACTTTGATTCGAGATGTGACTCCAATTCCTCACAATGGCTGTCGCCCTCCCAAGCGGCGGCGAGTTTAGCCGTGGAGGGGTTCAGGATGGATGAGGGCTATTTCTGCGAGTAATTCCAGTTGGAAAAGTCGGGACTCTGAAGAAAGTGCACCTGCTTGGAATTGATTGTGCTGCATAGGATGGGGGAACAGGGAATGGTACAGTTTCAGGTCGATTGTGTAGAAGACAAAATCGAAGATGATGAAAGTCATTTTAGTCGATTTATTATTGGCCCATTGGAGCGGGGGCAGGGGACGACGCTTGGAAATTCCTTGCGTCGAGTTTTGCTGTCTAACCTTTTAGGAACAGCAATCACAGCCGTGCGCATTGCTGGCGTCAGTCACGAATTTGCCACAATCCCCGGTGTGCGCGAAGATGTGCTGGACATCCTGCTAAATATGAAAAAAGTTGTCTTAAAGAGTTATTCGGCCCAACCGCAAATTGGTCGGCTGTTGGTTCAAGGGCCCGCCACGGTAACGGTGGATCAGTTCGAGCTACCCTCTGAAGTGGATATGGTCAGCCCCGATCAGTACATTGCTACCCTCAGTGCTGGAGCAACCTTAGAGATGGAATTCCGGATTGAGCAGGGTAAGGGTTATCGCTCAGTAGACCGAAGCCGGGATGACTCGTCTGCCCTTGATTTCCTTCAAATTGACTCGGTATTCATGCCTGTGCGTCGGGTTTACTACACAGTAGAAGATGCTCGGGTTGGGGAAGCGATCGAAAAAGACCGGCTAATCATGGAGGTTGCTACTAATGGTAGTCTTACACCGCAGGAGGCTTTGAGTCAGGCGGCAGACATATTAGTTGATTTGTTTAATCCGCTGCGAGAAGTAACCAAATTTGAAGTCAGTAAAGATGACTTCTCAGATGATGAAGACCCCACCAGCCAAATTCCGATCGAGGAACTGCAACTTTCTGTAAGAGCCTATAACTGTCTGAAGCGGGCTCAAATCAATTCTGTTTCAGACCTGCTAGTTTACTCCCAGGAAGACCTGCTGGAGATCAAGAATTTCGGCCAAAAATCTGCTGAAGAAGTCGTTGAAGCGCTGAAAGATCGACTGGGCATTACCCTACCTGCGGAGAAGGCTGCTAAGAAAAGCTAGGTGCCAAAACGGCTAGAAAGTCCGTCGGGTTTAAAGTCTTTTTCTCTTACTGATGTGTTTTGTTTATCGTGAGACCTCTGTTATGCGTCATCGTTGCCGTGTCCCCCAATTAAGTAAGCCCGCTGACCAACGGCGTGCTTTATTGCGATCGCTGACTACTGAATTAATCCGCCATGGACGGGTTACCACCACCAAGGCGCGGGCTAAAGCCGTTCGCTCTGAGGCTGATCGGATGATTACGCTGGCCAAAGATGGCTCTCTGGCTGCCCGTCGTCAAGCGATTGGCTATTTGTTTGATAAGAAGTTGGTTCATTCTTTATTTGACCAGGCTGATTCTCGCTATGGTAACCGCCAGGGGGGGTATACCCGCATTATTCGGACGGTTAATCGTCGCGGTGACAATGCCGAGATGGCGATTATTGAACTCACCTGATCAGCCATGTCATCTGCACTGCCACCGACTCAACGAGTTGCCCTGGTGCTCCAATACCTGGGCACTCATTTTCATGGCTGGCAGCGACAACTGAACCAGCGCACTGTGCAGGCAGAAATTGAGACTGTATTAGAGCAGCTGATCGGTCACACTGTTCGCATTCATGCAGCAGGACGGACGGATACTGGCGTTCATGCGGCGGCTCAAGTGGTACATTTCGATGCCCCTGCCCACATCCCAGCCCATCGCTGGGCCAATATGTTGAATGCACGTCTACCGCAAGACATTTTGATTCGGGCTTCAGCGGCGGTTAGCAACAACTGGCATGCCCGCTTTTCAGCGATCTGGCGACGGTACCGCTATACGCTTTATACTGATGCACGGCCTAATTTATTTGTGCGTTCCCTGGCCTGGCACTATTACCATGAGCCGCTAGATGAGTTACTGATGCAAGCATCTCTTACTCCTCTGGTGGGTCGTCATCACCTGGCGGCTTTTCACCGGGCGGGGTCTCGCCGTGCCCATTCTTGGGTAGATGTGCAGGTTGCTGAATGTCGCCGTCAAGACCCTTTCCTCTACATTGAAGTACAGGCCAGTGGCTTTCTTTACGGCATGATGCGGTTGCTGGTGGGGTTGCTGGTGCAGGTAGGGAGGGGGGGCAGATCGCCCGCTGGTTTTACGGAACTTTGGAAAGGGCAGCGGCGAGAGGAAGTGAAGTATGCGGCCCCAGCCCACGGCCTGTGTTTGTTGCGGGTCGGGTATCCTGACTTTCCGATTCCAGAGGAGGTTTGGTTTGATGCACAGCCAACCTTTTTGCTGCCCACGGTGTCCAGGCAGCCTGTGACCTAGGGATTGGACACCCATTGCCTGAACTTGATTGAACTACTTGAGCAAAAACTGTCATGAACAAAACCTACCTTCCTCCCCAAGACTCAATAGAGCGCAACTGGTATGTGGTGGATGCCACGGATCAACGCCTTGGTCGCCTCGCCAGTGAAGTTGCTAAAGTTTTGCGCGGCAAAAACAAACCCACCTTTAGCCCTTCAATGGATACGGGGGATTTTGTCATTATTGTCAATGCTGAAAAGATTGACGTCACCGGCAAAAAGCGGGAACAAAAAATGTATCGTCGCCACTCTGGTCGCCCCGGTGGCATGAAAATAGAGAGCTTTACCAAGCTGCAAGCGCGGCTACCTGAGCGCATTATTGAGCAGGCCGTGAAAGGGATGCTACCCAAAAATACCTTGGGTCGTAAGCTTTTCACCAAGCTCAAGGTCTACGCAGGGCCAGACCATCCCCATCAAGCCCAAAAACCTCAAACCTTAGAAATTCAAACGATTCCAGGAGAATAATTGCCATGCAAGGGACGGAACAAAATCGAGCCATGTATCAAGGAACGGGTCGCCGCAAGTCTGCGATCGCCCGGGTGCGTCTGGTGCCTGGCAATGGTCAGGTGCTGATTAATGGGCGTCCTGGCGATCAGTATTTGCAGGGCAATGCAGATTACCTCTCTGCCGTAAAAGGCCCCCTGGAAACTCTGGGTCTGGAAAATGAATATGATGTGCTGGTCAATGCCCATGGGGGGGGCTTAACGGGGCAAGCCCATGCGGTCAAATTGGGGGTGGCAAGGGCTCTCTGCCAACTGGATCCTGACAACCGGAAGCCACTGAAGGTGGAAGGCTTTTTGACCCGCGATCCCCGTGCTAAGGAACGCAAGAAGTATGGTTTGAAGAAAGCCCGCAAGGCACCCCAATTTTCAAAGCGTTAATTTGGGTGGCGCTGAAAATCGGATCCATGCAAACAACGGTTCAACCATCCGGTATCCTTTTATCCATGGGGTCAGCCGTTTTTTCATCGGCATCCCCGTTAGAATATTAAAATAGCTGTCTGGAGGTCGCTATGGCAAAGCAAGGAATTCATCCGGAGTGGTATCCGGAAGCAAAAGTGATCTGTAATGGGGAGGTGGTGATGACCGTTGGCTCCACCAAACCAGAGCTGCATGTGGATGTTTGGTCAGGCAATCACCCCTTTTTTACTGGCACTCAGAAGATTATCGACACGGAAGGCCGGGTTGAACGGTTCTTACGCAAGTATGGGATGACCGAAGACAGTCAGGCTAGCACCCAGGCTAAGAACAAGGGCTAGCGGTTTGGCAATGCTTCCGTGGGTCTGGAGAACTGCGGAAATTTTGGTCTTGACCTGTTTGACCCTTGCCGAATAACTGCCATGGCTGAAGCATATCTGCTAGAAAAACTTTGCTCTGTTGAGCAGACCTTTAATGAGCTGACCCGTAAGCTGGCTGATCCTGACATCGCAAAGGATCCAGTTGAGTTTCAACGGGTAGCAAAGTCTCGCTCATCTTTAGAAGAAGTGGTGAGCACCTTTGAAACCTGGAAGAAGACCCAGGAAGATTGGGGAGGGGCGCGTCAGATTCTTAAGGAGTCTGCCAGTGATCCTGAGTTGCAGGAGATGGCCGCCCTGGAGGTGGATGCCTTGGAGCAACAACTGAACGATCTGGAGCACCAACTTAAGATCTTGCTGCTTCCCAGCGACCCCAATGATGATAAGAATATTATGCTGGAAATCCGGGCGGGGACTGGCGGTGATGAGGCCTCGATCTGGGCTGGCGATTTAGTGCGAATGTACTCCCGCTATGCAGAAGGGCAGCGCTGGAGAGTCAAGCTGGTGAGCGAATCTCCGGCGGATATGGGCGGGTTTAAAGAAGCCATTCTGGAAGTGCAGGGCGATCGGGTCTATAGCAAATTAAAGTTTGAAGCGGGCGTCCATCGGGTGCAACGGGTGCCTGCCACAGAAGCCTCCGGGCGGGTGCATACCTCTACTGCGACAGTGGCGGTGATGCCAGAAGTGGATGATGTGGAAGTGCACATTGACCCCAAAGACATTGAATTGACGACGGCTCGTTCGGGGGGTGCCGGTGGCCAAAATGTCAATAAGGTGGAGACCGCGGTTGACCTGTTTCACAAGCCGACTGGTATTCGCATTTTTTGTACAGAAGAGCGGTCTCAATTACAAAACCGGGAACGGGCCATGCAAATCTTGCGGGCTAAACTGTACGAAATGAAACTGGCGGAACAGATGGAGGCCGTGACTTCGATGCGCAGATCTCAGGTGGGCACAGGCTCCCGCTCTGAAAAAATTCGCACCTACAACTACAAAGACAACCGAGTCACTGACCATCGCCTGGGGAAAAACTTTTCCCTAGTGCCGGTTTTGGAGGGCGGGCTGGAAGAAGTGATTCAGTCTTGCATTAGTCAGGATCAGCAAGAACAGTTAGAAGCGATGGCTGCGGAAGTCGGGAATCAGCCCTCGGCCGTGTAATCACTTCCTCGTATCGCTTCCTCACCCCTAATCAAGACTTGCCCGTGGGCTGGGGGCCAGTCAGTTGCTGCAACTGTTGTTCTGTTTTAGTGGCCCATTGGTTGTTGCCCTGACGAATGTACAAATTTTTTGCTGTCTGCAACGCTGTTTGAGCCTCAACTAGTTTCCCTTGCTGCATCAAGATTAACCCCGCGCCGTAAAAGGCATTGGCATAATTGGGGTCGCTCTGACTCGCTGATTGAAAGGCTTTTAAGGCCCCCTCTAACTGGCCTTGGCGCAACAGAATGGCACCGATATTGTAAAAAGCCTCAGCATAGTTGGGGTTGAGTTTAACGGCCTGCTCAAAGGCTTGTTTTGCTGCGTCGGCCTGGCCCTGTTGGAGATACATCAAGCCCAAATGGTAGGCTGGCTCCGGCGCAGTGGGGCTGAGTTGCTGTGCCTGCTGAAACGCGGCGATCGCCCCTGCCACATTACCCTGGCCTTGTTCTACCAAGCCCAAATTGTAATAGGCCAACCCTAACTTTGGATTTAACTGGATGGCTCGCTCCAGAAATACTTGGGCTTGGGGTAAATTTTTGCCTTCTAGCAATGCGGCACCCAGGTTGGCATAGGCCAGGGCAAAGGCGGGGTCAACCTGGATGGCTTGATAAAAAGCAGTCGCCGCCTCCTGTAGTTGCCCTTGTTGACGATAGGCCAGCCCCAAATTATAGTGAGCCGCCGCCAGGGTCGGGTCTAACTGAATTGCCTGCCGAAAGGCTGAAATTGCCCCCGTTAAATTGCCCTGTTGAACTGAGCGAAGCCCTTGATTCATGGCGGCTTCAGCACTCTGTGCTGTCTGAGTTGATGGTTTTCCCTGGGAGGGTTGAGCCCAGGCTGGAGCAACCAAAAACCAGGCACCCAGGCCGACCAGACCAACAACGCTAACCAACTGCCAGTGCCATCGTCTTTGCGTCATCCTTCCACAATCCATCTTTACCCGATCGCATGAGAAGCCTATTAAACCCTATTTTCTGGAGTTGAGGCTAATCGGTTAAAAAAAGTAGGCAAAATAGGCTTCTAACTGCTTAGGCGGAGTCTAAACAACGCATAGGGAGGCGATGGGGTTGCCCAGCCTGTGAACTGTGTAGCCGAAAGCTTGGAAGCCCGTGCTGTATTGCTTGCAATTAGCGTCGGGTAGGCAAGCTACTAGGATATGTCACCCTATCCAGTTATCGACCTAGAGGTGGAAACTTTGGCAGGGAGGGCCACTCAGGCAGGGAAGGAGGAAGGGAAATCACGGGTTTGCCTGTCACTTGTTGATAAGCCCAGAGCATGGCGGCGATCGCAACGGATAGTATCAACCACCTGGGCAGTAGACCAAACAGCCACTTCAGCAGGATTAGCGTGAGTTTAAAACTCCATTGCAACAACGGTAAGATGACCCGCCTGACCCCCCAGCCCATGCTCTGTAGCACAACAAGACTGGTTTTGCCCAACCAGGTGACCCACCGGTCCCATTCTGACAGGGGCGGCGTCGAAGTGGGGGCGGGTGCCATCCCCAAGGGGCGGCGGGGTTGCCCGATCGCCTGGGTGGGTTGGTGGGAGGTTGTGGCAGCAGCAGGAAGGGCGACAGGGTGACGGAGCGCCGCCAGTACAGCCTTAGCTGAGCCATAGCGATCGGTAGGGCGGTCACTTAACATCCGATCTAGGACAGCCGCCAAATCTGGGCTGACGGTTGCCCAATACTGCCAGTTCCAGGTGCGGTGCTGGGGGGCGTAGAGTTCTACTGGCGATCGCCCGGTTAACAAAACGATGACCGTAACAGCCAGGGAATAGAGGTCGCTACTGGGGTAAACTGTGCCACTTTGCATTTGCTCAGGGGCGGCGTAGCTGAGTTTACCGATAATGGTTGGCGCAGCACTGGAACCGCGATGGGTAATGGCAGCTTTGACGGCCCCAAAGTCGATCAGCACCGGTAAGCGATCGGCCTGCCGCAGGATGATATTGTCTGGCGTAATGTCGCGGTGAATGATAGCGCGGTCGTGAAGGTAGACCAGCACAGGTAAAATCTGCTCCAGCAATTGCCCAACCTCTGCTTCCTGGAACGGCTGCCCCTGCTTGCTGCGATCGGCCAGTAACTGTTGTAGGGTTTGACCGGGAATGTACTCCTGCACTAGAAAAAAGCGCTGATTTTCTTCAAACTGCTCACTAAATTGGGGAATTTGGGGATGGTTTAGACCATAAAGAATTTTTGCCTCCCGGTAAAACAAGTCTTTTGCCTTAGCCAGGGAAGCCGCATCCCGGTAAGGTGGAACTAACTCCTTTAAGACGCAAAGCTCCCCAAACCGATTGAGGTCTTTGGCCAAAAAAGTGCAACCAAAGCCGCCCTGCCCCAGAATCTTGAGCAGTTGGTAGCGGTTTTTCAAGGTATGGCCGATGGGCAGAGGCGCTTGCATAGAGAGAACTGGCTGGCCATTGACGGACTTTGATTTTAACCCTAACGGGCCGGTCTGACCATGGATAGCGCTATTGCTGATTTCAGACGTTGGGGAAGGGGCTACGAATTGGATAAGAGTTGCTGGATCAGGCTCGGAGTCAGCTCTTGCACATTGCGGATTACCACTTTTGCACCGGCCTGTTCTAGGTTTTGGGCATACTGGGTCTGACGACTCCCACCCTCTAAAACATGGGGAGGCAGCACCCCAACGCCAATCCAGGTGCGATCAGGCTGGCTGGCATGAGCATTGTTCACGGTATACATGTCGGCTACCGTATCGCCTACGTAAAGGACGGGGGCATGCTGGGCAGACGCCTCTAGCTGCTGTAGGGTGAGAAATAGCCCGGTGGAGTCAGGTTTGCCAGGGGCATCTTCCATTGCGACCAGAACGGGGGAGCGTAGACCCAATCGTCGTTCTAAAACGTAGCTGGCAGACCCCCGCGTGGCCCCACTAAAAAAGCCCCATTTAATCGCAGCCAGGGTCAGTTGCTCCAGGTAGGCTGGCTCTAGCAGGAGTGGCTCCTGACAAATATAACCGTCCCAGTTTACCGGGTCTGTGCCTCGATAGCGAGATTGAAAAAAGCGCACCAGCTCGTCATAGTCAATCCAGCCTGTTTCAGGGCTGTTATCGGCTGCGCGACTGCGGCCTTGGGCTTCAAAATATCGGTAAATCAACTCCTGGGATGCTTCCCAATCGTTATTCCAGACCCCTTCATTTTTAAGGGTATCAATGTCAGTCTGGGAGGGGCGGTAGGCCCCATTGGTAAACTGCTCTACCGTATCTGCCAGCGCGCGCCGATAGGAGTTACCCACATCCCGCACAACTCCATCAATATCAAAGACAACGATCGCGACGGTCATTAACCTTTGGCTCAAAAGTAAGTGAACTGCACCTTCTAGATTAAGGGGTTTTTGATGCGGGAAACCAGCGGAAACTAGGGAGGCGAAGGAAAGCAGATGTACAGAAATCTCCCCAAAACCCTGGGTCAGAAGTACGGTTATCCTCTCCCAATTAAACTATTCAAACCCAGAGAAAAGAGGGACACTAGATCTGGTCAGATTGATTTAATTGAATCAATCTGACAGGAGAGTGATGCAAGCCTGCCATCTGAAATTGAGGATTTGATTGAGGACTTAAACTTCATCCGATCGGAGGAACTTAAACTAAAGAGCTTCCGTCTATAATTTAGTCTAATAGTACATTAAACTCATGATGATTTCGAGTTTTAATTGCTACGCCGTTCTCTGCCCGGCGCTGCCGGGAACACTGTTTAGTTGGTAGTATCTGCCAGAAATTAGCCAGGAATTTCTCATTTATTAGCAAGCGCTGGGTGTGTCGCGCTTTCTGCCTGGGCTTACACCTGAACACAATAAATCTTCCAACCATTGACTGGGGTTGGCACGATTTTCTTTCCTCTCGTTTTTCTGCGATTCAGTCATTTTCAATTTCTTAACGGAGTCCACACCCATCATGACCACGGCCACTCCCAAAGCCAAAGCAAGCAAGCCCCAAGTTAGCGCAGATATGGTACGCACCTATTTGCATGAGATTGGGCGTGTTCCCATGCTAACCCATGAGCAAGAGATTATCTACGGAAAACAGGTTCAGCAAATGATGTCTTTACTGAGTCGCAAAGAAGCGCTGACCCAGCAACTACAAAGGGAACCCTCTGATCACGAGCTAGCAGAGCATCTGCAGGTTGACGAAACCGAACTGAAAGCAACCCTGAATCGCGGCCAGCGGGCCAAGCAAAAGATGATTGAAGCCAACTTGCGGTTGGTGGTATCGATCGCCAAAAAATACCAGAAGCGTAATCTAGAGTTTTTAGACCTGATTCAAGAAGGCACCATGGGGCTAGAGCGCGGGGTTGAAAAGTTTGACCCCACCCGTGGCTACAAATTCTCCACCTATGCCTATTGGTGGATCCGGCAGGCAATTACCCGGGCGATCGCCCAGCAAGCCCGGACGATTCGGTTGCCGATCCACATTACCGAGAAGCTCAACAAGATCAAGCGAGTACAGCGAGAACTGGCCCAACAACTGGGACGCAGTGCTACTGCCACTGAAATTGGTGCAGCGTTGGAACTAGAACCCGCCCAAATTCGCGAGTTTTTGATCCTGGCGCGACAACCGGTTTCCCTTGATTTGCGCGTCGGTGATAATCAAGATACCGAGTTACAGGAGCTTTTAGAAGACGAAGGCCCCTCGCCAGAGACCTATACGTCTCAAGAGTTTTTGCGGCAAGACCTGGAGACCCTGATGGCTGACCTGACCCCCCAACAGCGAGAAGTGATCTCCCTGCGGTTTGGCTTGGATGACGGCCATGAGTTATCGCTGGCAAAAGTGGGTGAACGGATGAACATCAGCCGGGAGCGGGTACGCCAACTAGAGCGGCAAGCCCTCGATCACCTGCGACGGCGGAAAGCACGGGTGCGGGAGTACCTGGCTAGCTAATAGTGCCGTTGGTTTGTGAGACTGATCCGTAAACTGCTTGACAACTTCTATCACTAAAGGGTGGGTATTGCCCACCCTTTTATTTTGAGACGCAGGTAACCCGCTCCCAGATGTTCTTAACTAACCCCAGAATCTGAAAATCGCAGGCGGCACCGAAGCAGTGAGTTTTCATGACTCACCATCCAAAATGCTGTTGATGTCTTGCTTTGCATATAAAATTCGTACAACTTCGATCGCATCATCCAGTTCAAAGTAAAAAATCAGATACTTCTTGAAATCCTTCACTGCCCATTTCCGTAGTCCCTGCAAGCGAGGATTCTCGACTGAGTAAAGACTGCCCATTCCTGGCATTCTGGCAAGCTGGGCGATCGTAGATCGCGCTAAATCGAAAAACTTCAGGGCTGCTTCAAAATTATTCTCAGCAATGTAGGCAAAGTGGTCGTCTAAATCCTGGCCTGCCTTCGGTCTGACGATAATTCTCTTGGTCATGCATCTGACGGTTGAAAGCGTTTAACAAGTTGAGAGCGCTTTTCTTCCCACCAATCATCCGTTGCCTCCACTGGTTTCCCGCTCTCCAGACCCTCTAGCAACAGAGATTCGATGCGCTCTTGCTGAGCAACTCGCTCCTGCTCCCGCAAAATCAGATGATAGACGTACTCATTGGCGGATTTAAAGCCCGCTGCGATCGCTTGCTCTTCTACAAATGTTTGAATCTGATCTGGAAGAGAGATATTTAGCATCGCTCCAACCTTAAGTCATTGCATGTCTGCTTCTAGGATAGCCAAAAACGTGGCTCAACAAGATCAAGCGAGTGCAGCGAGAACTGGCTCAACAACCGGGACGCAGTGCCACTGCCAGTGAAATTGGCGCAGCCCTGGAACTGGAAGCTGCCCAAATTCCGCTGACCTGCCCCCCAACAGCGAGATGTTCTTTACCTGTCTGGAATTTCCAGAGCTTAGAGCGACATTACCCCGCTGAAACAGTTCTTGGGCTTCTGGTACTTATGATCAAGGAAAGGTTGAAAAGTGCACATAAACCAGTCTTATGACTTTTCACCATTTCATAATTCGGGGCAATATATTTTTATAAATAAGGTGTAAAGATGGGCTGATTGGTTGCTGTAATCGAAGAAAATAGTGAGTGGGTGTTCTCGTAGAAGCACAGCAGACAGCCATAACTTTTAGGGTTTAGCCCCGATCGTTGACCCAATGAGCGAAAACTCTCTCAAGAAAATCTTGATTCTGTCCGCAAACCCCAAAAATTCAACCCCTCTGCGTTTGGATCAGGAGGTGCGGGAGATTGACGAAGGCTTGACGCGGGCGAAGCAACGCGATCGCTTTGAACTGGAGCAAAAGTGGGCCGTGCGTCCCAGAGATGTGCAGCGAGCAATCTTAGACCTGGATCCTCAAATTGTGCATTTTTCCGGGCATGGGGTCGGTGAGGGGGGCTTGGCGCTGGAGGATGAAGCAGGGCAAGCCAAGTTAGTTAGCACCCAGGCGATCGCGGGACTGTTTGAACTGTTTGCCGATCAAATTGAGTGTGTCTTGCTGAATGCGTGCTATTCGGAAGTTCAGGCGAAGGCGATCGCCCAGCATATTCCCTATGTAATTGGCATGAACCAGGAGATCGGGGATACCGCCGCACGGGAGTTTGCGGTCGGATTTTATGATGCGCTGGGGGCAGGGCGAGATATTGAGTTTGCCTATAAGTTTGCCTGTAGTAGTATTCGGATGGCAGGGATCCCAGAAGACCTGACACCCGTGCTACTCAAAAAAGATACGGCCGAAGTTGAACGTCCATTTACACCGCCGCCTGAACTATCTACCGCAGCTTCAACCCCCCGTAAATTGCTGGCGACAGGCAGCTCGGTTGCCTCTCATGCCCATTCAGAAGTGTCTGCACCTGTACCCGATCCGGCTATTCTCGAAGAACTGGGTGGACAGGTGCCGCTTGATTCCCCCTTTTATGTCAAGCGCCCGCCCATTGAAGAACGGTGCTATGAAGCCATTGTTAAACCGGGTGCCCTGATTCGGATCAAAGCCCCCCGGCAAATGGGTAAGTCTTCGTTGACCATCCGAATCTTGGATTACAGCGAAAAGCAGGGGTATCGCACCAGTTGGCTCAATCTTCAGCGGGCGGGGGAGCAGGCTCTTTCCAGCCTGGATATCTTCTTAAAGTGGCTCTGCGATCGCACGACCCGCAATCTTCGTCTGCCCAGCAAAGTGGAAGACTACTGGCAGGGCATTTCTGGCAGCATGGACAAATGCACCGACTACTTTGAACTCTACCTTTTAGAAGAGATCAACGCACCCCTGGCCCTCTGCCTGGACGAAGTGGATGAGGTGTTTAAGCACCCAGAGATTGCCAGCGATTTTTTAGGGTTGCTGCGCTCCTGGCATGAGGAGTCGAAGATTAGTGCTACCAGCCCCTGGCGCAATTTGCGACTGGTGCTCACCCACTCAGAAGAGGTCTATATTCCCCTCAACATTAATCAATCGCCGTTTAATGTCGGAGTGCCGATCGACTTGCCACCCTTTACTCAAGCGCAACTGGCCGACCTGGTAGAACGACATGGGTTGCACTGGTCAGAATCTGAAGTTGGGCAATTAATGGCAATGGTGGGTGGCCATCCCTACCTGACGCGGCTGGCCTTGCAGCAAATTGTGCGGGGTGAGGTGACACTGCCCCAGTTTTTGCTGGTGGCTTCTACCCAGGAGTGGCTGTTTGGTAGTCATCTACGTCGCCATCTGGGCAATCTGCAGGAGCGTCATCTGACGACTGCGATGAAGCAGGTGGTGATGTCCGATCGACCTGTGCGGCTCCCGACTGCGGAAGCCTCGAAACTGGACAACATGGGCTTAGTCCGGTTTCAGGGTAATGATGTGGTGCCACTGTGTGATTTATATCGGCAATATTTTAAGGAAATGCTGAAATAGAAGTAAGCGTAGAGGCTGTATCGGGGGCAAGATGGTGCAGACAGTTCAAGCAAGCAAGATCGTCGAATTGGGGGAGCTGGTTAATCTCTTTGGGCTGAAAAAACGGCTTGAGCCTGAATTTTTCCTGGAATGGCAGGGAGCATTACCCGACCTGAGTCAGGTAGAGCGAGAGTCTCTGGACGAGATGAAGAGTGAATACGAGTACTTATCGTATTACGCCAATTTGGAATCGATCGTAAAAATGGTAATCGTGGGGCCACTGCTGAAAATGGCGGGGTTTTACCGGCCTCCCTTTCGGGTAAAAGCAGAGCAGCGCGTAGAGCTGATTACTGAAGATGAGGGAGTGATCATTCGAGGGCAGTTGGATGTGTTGGTGATGCACGATCGCTTTTGGGCAATTTTGATTGAAGCCAAGCGAGTTCAATATTCTTTGGATGCAGGGATTCCCCAGGCCCTCTTTTATATGTTGGGGGATCCTGATCCAGGCAAACCTGTTTTTGGGTTTGTCACCAACGGGCCTGATTTTCAGTTTTTGAAGCTGGTCAGACAAGGGAACCCGCAATTTGCGTTGTCCGATCGGTTTTATATGGCCAATTCCCAGGATGATCTCTACCGGGTGCTGCAAATTCTTAAAAAACTAGGGGCACTGGTGCAAGCATGACAGACCTCTCGCCTGCTGCCTACGACTATCAGAGCGAGGGGGGTGCCCTGCGCCTTGATTCACCCACCTACGTTCAGCGCAAAGCGGATGAGGAACTGTTTGAGGCACTGAAGGCGGGGCAGTTTTGCTATGTGCTGAATGCACGGCAAATGGGGAAATCGAGCCTCAAGGTGCGGACAATTCAACGATTGCAACGGGAGGGAATTGCCTGTGCGGCGGTGGATTTACAGGGAATTGGTACGTCGGTAACAGAAGAACAGTGGTATTTCAGCATCCTGAACCGGATTGCCCGATCGCTGCAACTGCGGCGACAGTTTAACCCCAATCAATGGTGGGCTGAGAATCAGTTTTCCAGCTATGGGCAGCGGTTTAGTCAGTTTTTAGAAACGGTACTGCTACCTGCGGTCAGCGGGCCAATCGTCATTCTGATTGATGAGGTAGACCTGACGTTGAGTCTGCCCTTTAGCGGCGATGATTTTTTTGGAATATTGCGAGAGTGCTACAACCGTCGCGCCGATGAGCCAGAGTTCCGACGGTTGACCTTTGCCCTGTTTGGAGTGGCAACCCCCTCCGATCTGATCCGAAACAAGCAAGTTACGCCCTTTAATATCGGGCAAGCGATCGACCTGACCGGGTTTCAGTTGGAAGAAGCCCAACCCCTGATCCCTGGACTGACGACCAAAGCCAAGAATCCCCAAGCATTATTACAGGCGGTGTTGGATTGGAC
>JBJTUO010000273.1:0-4964 GCA_046080785.1 Leptolyngbyaceae cyanobacterium
AGATGGCATTGAGGATGTCCCACAGATCAACTTCCCGGGGACGTCCGCCCGGTTTCGCCTCCGGCAGCAAGTCACTCAAAAATTCGTATTGGGCACGGGTCAAGTTACTGGGATATGCTTTACTCATGGGTTCACTCAGGATTGTTGTGTGTAACTATTCAGGCTCTATCGGATCGTGTATGCTAATGTTCGTGGTGAACATTTTCAGGGCGATTCAGAGGGCCGAAAGCCTTAAAAACTCGTGAATAGTTACCTTGAGAAGCATAGTAAAGCCGATAGACCCACTATTCACAGCTTATACTGAGTGAGCTTTTTTACGCACTAACCGACTTTTAAAACGTCCTCTAAGACTGAGCACGATTCCAGTCTCCAATCATTCTGCTCTACACAACAAATCTGCCCATCCAATGTAGATCTAAATCTCGATTTTAAGTCTTTAATAATTTGTAATGAATAGCGATCCAACGACATAGTATAAACATAAATGTTGGAAGACCTCCAAAGGCTTGATGCGATTCCACCAAGCATCTAGATGAAGCCTCCCAATTATTTAAGAAATGTAAATTCCTCAAGCCTTCTGCTGGAAGATCTAGGAGACATTTCATCGGTCTTGATCTACTGGTTTTGTCTGCCTCAATCCGCCTCGGCGCATTGATTTTTGAGCTTAACATAGTCTGATTGTGACCTCAGCCATCCCCAACTAAATCTATTAGGAGATTAGAGTTTATGTTCGACGCATTTGCAAAAGTGGTTTCTCAGGCAGACGCACGGGGCGATTACCTCAGCGCTACTCAGATTGATGCCCTGAGCGCAATGGTTGCTGATGGCAACAAGCGTATGGATGTTGTGAACCGGATTACCAGCAATGCTTCCGCGATTGTCGCAAATGCTGCTCGCGCTCTGTTTGCAGAGCAGCCTGGGCTGATCGCACCCGGTGGAAATGCTTATACCAGCCGTCGCATGGCTGCTTGCCTGCGCGACATGGAAATCATTCTGCGCTATATCACCTACGCTATCTACTCAGGCGATTCCAGCATTTTGGACGATCGCTGCCTCAATGGTTTGCGGGAAACCTACCTGGCTCTTGGTACTCCTGGTGCTTCTGTAGCTGTTGGCGTTAAGAAGATGAAAGATGCGGCTGTTGCTATTGCTGGTGACTCCAGCGGGATTACCCGTGGTGACTGTGCGGCTCTGATGTCTGAAGTGGGTAGTTACTTTGATAAAGCAGCAGCTTCAATCGCTTAAGTTGTCAGTCCGCCTCAAACTCTCTTTGATTTGGTATCTGTAGCCCCAAGGGCTCACTTGCCACATGTCACATAAACAATACTATTTTGGAGATGATTGAACAATGAAGACCCCTCTGACCGAAGCCGTTTCGGCTGCTGATTCCCAAGGACGTTTCCTCAGCTCCACTGAATTTCAGGCTGCCTTTGGTCGCTTCTCTCGTGCCAGTGCAGGACTGGAAGCAGCAAAGGCTTTAAGCTCGAAAGCTTCAACATTGGCTTCTGGAGCAGCCAATGCGGTGTACAGCAAGTTCCCCTACACCACCAGCATGACAGGCCCAGCCTATGCTTCTACCCAGGTAGGTAAGGACAAGTGCGTTCGGGATATTGGCTACTATCTCCGCATGGTGACCTACTGCTGTGTTGTGGGTGGTACAGGTCCAATGGATGACTACCTGATCGGCGGTATCGCTGAAATCAATCGCACCTTTGAGTTGTCTCCTAGCTGGTACATTGAAGCCCTGAAATATATCAAGTCAAATCATGGCTTGAGTGGTGATGCGGCTGGAGAAGCCAATACTTACCTTGATTATGCTATCAATGCCCTGAGCTAATCGTTGATTGACTTGCTCGGAGAGGGATGCAATTTCTGACTCAGGTTAGTTGTTGTTTTCTTCCCCGAGCATTATTTTTTTAAAGTAAATGGACGACGAATTGACGATTCAAAGTGACGGTTCCCTCACGGTGGAACAGGCGATCGCCAATCTTCAGGGGGAAGATCTGGGATTGCGAGTCTATGCCGCCTGGTGGTTAGGGCGGTTTCGGGTTGATGCCCCAGAAGCGATTGATGTGTTGATTGCGGCACTGGAAGATGAAGACGATCGGACTCATGTGGGTGGCTATCCGCTTCGACGTAATGCCGCAAGGGCATTAGGCAAGTTAGGCAATCATCGAGCGGTTCCAGTTTTGATCCAGGCGCTGGAATGCTCTGATTTTTATGTCCGGGAAGCAGCCGCCCAGTCTTTAGAGATGCTAGGAGACGTGAGCTGCATTCCCAGGTTGATTGAGCTACTCAACGATCAGGTGCCTGGAACCCTTCCCGCAACTGAACCGCCCCAACTGGCTCAGCCCTTTGATGCCATCCTGGAGGCGTTGGGAACATTGGGTGCAATTGATGCTGTTCCCCACATCCTGCCATTTTTAGATCACGATATTCCGCGGATTCAATTTGCTGCCGCACGAGCGATGTACCAGCTCACACCCAATCCTCAGATTGCTAGTCAATATGGCGACCGCCTGGTACAAGCCCTCTCTCATGAAGATTTGCAACTCCGACGAGCGGTGCTGGCAGATTTGGGAGCGATCGGTTATTTACCAGCCGCCGAGGCGATCGCCCAAACCCTGGCAGAAAACAGCCTCAAATTGATTGCCCTGAAAGGGTTACTGGAAAAACAACTCCTGCACACGACTCCTCCAACTCTATCGGATGGAGCGATCAAAGTCATGGGGGTAATGGATGACTTGTTGTAGCAGAAAGAGTGAGAATAGTAGAGACAGAACTTGTTGGCACCTCTTCCCATGACTGATCAACTTTCTTCCCTGATTCAAGCAGTAGAAGACGCTGATTCTTCCAGCCTTTTGCTGGAAGCAGTGCAGAATCTGGCTGCGGCTCGTTTGGAAGGAGCCATTCCAACGTTGATTGCGGCTCTCAGCTACAACAATCCGGGGGCGGCAGTCGCAGCAGTGGATGGACTCATTCAATTGGGCGAACCTGCCGTGTCTCCACTTTTGGAGCAATTGGATCTGCATAACTACACGGCCAGAGCCTGGGCAATTCGTGCCCTTGCAGGCATTGGCGATCCAAGGGGGTTGGTCACGTTGTTGGGGGTCGCCACGGCTGATTTTGCTCTCAGTGTCCGACGGGCAGCTGCCCGGGGGCTAGGCATGATGAAGTGGCACTGGTTTCCACCGGATCTGTTGGAAATTGCCCAGGAAGAGGCCTTGGAAGCTCTCCTCTTTGTTGCTCAGCAGGATGAGGAATGGGTCGTCCGTTACTCAGCCATTGTGGGCTTACAGGCCCTGGCGAATGCCATTACGCCGACCCATCCAGAATGGCGATCGCAAATTCAGTCTCAATTTGAGCAGATGGCGGTCAACGATAGCAGTTGGGCGGTACGTGCCCGTGTTTGGATGGCACAGCAGCATCTCAATGCAGAAGCGGCAGTTCCGCCCCCAGCGGTTATGGAGCAGCCCTCACCCCTTTCGGCAACTGACTGGCAAAAGATTCTGAACAACCTGTATGAGCGCAAGGGACAGGAGCGATTGATTTTAGCAGAAGGTGATCCGCGTCGTTATCGAGAACTAGCGGTTGCCATTTCTCAAAAGACTGGTAATCCTTAACCGATGGATTTAGAGTTCAATCTTTTATGTCGATGAAGACCCTGGAATTCAAACTAAACCTGACCCCGGAGCAAAAAGAAGCTCGTGACTCCTGGGTTTCTGGTTTACGTTGGGTATGGAATACAGGGTTAGAATTCCTGGAGAACTTTTATCGGTTTCATGCCTGGGATCCGCTTAGTCAAACTTGGGTTCCCTGTTCACCAATTCCATGGCAATATCGCAAACAAGGAGAACATGAGATTCCCTATTGCTGGATTGGAAAAGCGTATGCTTGCCCCATTCCCCAGCCTTACCGTCCCTTACCCTTAGGTGGTAATCCTGGCTCAAATCCATACTATTGGCTCAGACCCTACTTCACCCAGAAGAACCATCCTGACAAGCTCTGGTTCAAGAATATTCCCTCGATTTTTGTCATTAATACTCTTGAAAGACTGGCAAACTCCTGGAACCAATATCGCAAGGGAACCAAAGGAAAGCCGCGCTATCGCTCCAGGCGGACTCAATCCACTACTCTGGCAACCACTCAGGCAAAGGCAAAAGTGTCGGTTCGGGGGCGCTATATTCGAATTCCAGGGTTAGGAAAACTACTGGTGAAAGGGTTGGATACTCGTCTGCCCAAAGGTGTTCAGCCTGCGACCCTGAGCATCTGTAAGTTTGCCTCTGGAGACTATCTGCAACTTGGTGTGGAATTACCAGATGTGCCCTTGCCAGATTCCGACCTTGCCTGTGGTGTTGATGTGGGGATCGAGTATCTCTATGCCACCGATCATGGTCGATTGGTGGAACCACCCAATTACTTTAAGCAGTCAGAGCAACGTTTAGCCCAACTCCAGCGCAAGCTCAGCCGTCGCAAGGGACGCAAATTCCCCAAACAGGAAGGCTCAAAAAATTACCAAAAACTCCAGAACCAAATTGCCCGATTGCATGAGAAGGTTGCCAGGCAACGAAGAGCTTTTAATCATTGGCACTCTTCTAATTTGGTGCATATGTATGGAGCGATCGCTGTTGAAAAAATTGATTTTAACCAGTTAATCAGTAGACCCGAACCCATTCCCAAAGCTGATCAATCAGGCTATGATCATAATAACGCTATCGTCCAGAGTCGATACAATAAAGCGTTGACCGATGCTGGCTGCGGACAGTTTCTAGCTTTTCTGGAGCAAAAGTCTCAGAATCCTAACCGAGAATTTCAACGAGTGCAATCGGCATATACCAGCCAGGACTGTCCCCGTTGTGGACACCGTAACCAACTTGATTTAAACCAACGGATGTTTTGTTGTGAACAGTGTGGCTATCAATCTCAGCGAAAGCACGCGGCAGCAAACGTAATCCGTCAGAGTG
>JBJTUO010000274.1:0-14540 GCA_046080785.1 Leptolyngbyaceae cyanobacterium
TTTATCAACTGGCCCGATCGATTTAAGTTGCATTATTAATCAGGTGACTGAGCTGCTTCCCATTCCCATCTATGCAGGAGTTGACTCTGATGGAAGTTACAGCAATTGCTTGCCATCCGTCAGTTTTCGGCGGTATTCCGCGATGTAGCCTTATAGATAATCAGCATCTAGATGCTAGAGTTTCGCGCCATCCTATCCGTCTGTTTCACCGCTGACTCGTAGATTCTCTGCGATCGCCGATTGTGGGATAGATAAAGTCATCCCGTGACGGCAGGCCGCCGCCCTTCTTCGTCCCAAAGGGCGGATTGGTCAAAATAACATCGGCCTTAGACAACCGTTGCCCATCGAGCCAGAGGGTGTGGCTGAGGGTGATCGATCCCTCGATGCCATACAGCATCATATTCAAGCGATCCGCTCAGGATTGTGAAAGGTTGAGGTTTCCGTAGGAAATCCTTCTCACAATCCTGAGCAGCCCTTAACTGAGAATGCAGATACTGAGAATGCAGATAATGCACTTTACGGTATAATAATGAAGCTGAAGCTAAGGGCGGATGGCGGAATTGGTAGACGCACCGCACTCAAAATGCGGCGGCTTCGGTCATGCGAGTTCGAGTCTCGCGCTGCCCATGACAATCTGGTAAACACTCTCTAGGGGGAATCGGTTTCTAAAGGTAATCGGTGCCTACTTTGTGTTTATGCATTAACTTCACAAAGCGGGTGTAGCTGACCAAGTTGGGGAAAGCTTTGCGCCAATAGGGCAGTACCGTCAAGGTGTAGAAGTCTTTAAAGGTTCGGGCTCTAGAGCCGTGAAAGGCAATGACGATGGTCATTACTTCACTTAAAGTCATGCGAAAGCGGCTACGACGGGCTCCAGGCATCGCAGGCAGTTGCGGCTGTTGCTGCCAATAGTGCTCAAATTGTTGGCAGAAGTCATTCACGTCACAGAAGATCTGGGTGATATCGAGGTGGGATACGATAGTGTGCATGGCTGAAGTCTAATTGATTAAATCCAGTTCCAGCTTTTTTAGGGACAAGACTGGGAGAATAGTTTCATCATGTGGTTGGGGTCAATTTATTTGCCTGGAATATTATCCCCCTAATCTACAAATGGTGGGCTTTTGAAGTAACTTACGTAGCGGAACTAGGGCCCATGGCGCTCATTTGTTACAATCTGCTGGCGGTGGCAAAGGTCACCATGGCGAGTGTTTATGGGGTTGACAAGATTGATGCAGGAATCTCGCCTTATTTTTAGCGGATGAAGTGCGGCGCGTGTATGACGGCATGATGATTGCTATTCTCACAGCTTGTCGGGCTTGGAAATCCACAGGGCGAGATCGCGGCCCTGGTTAAAAAAGTTGTTGAGAATAAGCCCGGATAGGTCGTGCGACCAGTGTTAGCACTTCTTGACAGCAACCGAAGCAGACAAAATTCCCTGCACTGCCGACTCTGATTGATTCGCGTCATACTGGAAGTCGGAAAAGGGTGGAGTCGGAGGTTCATTAAACCCAATAAAACGCTGTAGACTCAATGGGTAGATCCTGCCCGATAGGGATATCAGTAGCCATTGTGATCCGGCGAATGTCCCCTTTTATGAGAATCACCTGTTTCCTTGCTCCTTGTCTCATTCTCCTGAGGTCATAGAGAACTGATTATGCTTGAAGCTTACCGTCACCATGTTGCCGATCGTGCTGCTCTGGGCATTCCCCCCTTACCGCTGGATGCTCAACAGACTGCTGAATTGTGCGAGTTACTGAAGCAGCCTCCGGCTGAAGAAGCAGTGTTTTTGCTGGAGCTATTGCACAACCGGGTGCCGCCGGGGGTAGACCAGGCTGCCTATGTCAAGGCAGGGTTTCTCACCGCGATCGCTAATGGCACGGCGACCAGCCCGCTGATTACCCCCATTGCCGCAGTGGAACTGTTGGGCACCATGATGGGGGGCTATAATGTCCGTTCTTTAGTAGATCTGCTGCACTCTCCCAAGCCAGAAATTGCGAGCGCTGCCACTCAAGCCCTGAGCAAAACCCTGCTGGTCTACGACACGTTCCATGATGTACAAGAACTGGCTGAACAGGGCAACTCCTATGCCAAGCAGGTCATGCAATCCTGGGCGGAGGCAGAGTGGTTCATGAACCGCGCCCCTGTGCCAGAGTCTATCACCCTCACGGTCTTTAAGGTGCCTGGTGAAACCAATACCGATGACCTGTCTCCCGCCCCCCATGCCACCACCCGCCCCGATATTCCCCTCCATGCCACGGTGATGCTAGAAACGCGCCAACCGGGCAGTCTGGACACGATCGCGGCCCTCAAACAAAAGGGCTATCCCGTTGTTTATGTGGGGGATGTGGTCGGCACTGGATCTTCCCGTAAGTCTGCAATTAACTCGGTGCTCTGGCACATCGGGCAGGATATTCCCTGTGTGCCAAATAAGCGATCGGGGGGGTACATCCTCGGTGGCAAGATTGCTCCCATCTTCTTTAATACAGCGGAAGACTCCGGGGCGCTGCCGATCGAGTGTGATGTCACCCAAATGGAAACGGGAGACGTGATTACGCTCTACCCCTACAAGGGTGAGATCACCAAAGTAGGAGCACATGGGGAAACGGTGATTGCCACCTTTACCCTAAAGCCAGACACCATTTTGGATGAAGTAAGGGCAGGGGGGCGCATTCCTCTGCTGATTGGCCGCACCCTGACAGACAAAACCCGAGCTGCTTTAGGGCTGCCACCCAGCCCAGTCTTTGTCCGTCCGTCCCAACCTGTCGATACCGGCAAAGGCTTTACCCTGGCTCAAAAGATGGTGGGCCAAGCCTGTGGTGTTGCGGGGGTTCGTCCTGGCACCTCCTGCGAACCGCACATGACTACAGTGGGTTCCCAAGACACCACGGGGCCCATGACCCGCGATGAGCTAAAAGAACTGGCCTGTCTGGGTTTCAGTGCTGATCTGGTCATGCAAAGCTTTTGTCATACAGCAGCCTATCCCAAACCAGTAGACATCAAAACCCATCACGAGTTGCCTGATTTCATCAACTCCCGCGGTGGGGTTTCCCTCCGCCCCGGAGATGGCATCATCCACTCCTGGCTCAACCGGATGTTGCTGCCCGATACGGTGGGTACGGGCGGTGATTCCCATACCCGCTTCCCCTTGGGGATTTCCTTCCCCGCTGGCTCGGGGCTGGTTGCCTTTGCCGCTGCTCTTGGTGTGATGCCGCTGGACATGCCGGAGTCTGTGCTGGTGCGGTTTAAGGGTAAGCTCCAGGCGGGCGTTACCCTGCGAGATATTGTCAATGCCATTCCCTACGTGGCCATGCAGCAGGGTAAGCTGACGGTTGCCAAAGAGAATAAGCAAAACGTTTACTCTGGCAAGATCATTGAAATGGAAGGGTTGCCTGACCTGCAACTGGAGCAGGCCTTTGAATTGACCGATGCCACCGCTGAGCGATCGGCGGCGGGCTGCACCATCCAACTCAGCCCAAACACGGTGGCAGAATATCTGCGCTCCAATGTGGCGCTGTTGAAGAATATGGTGGCCCGTAGCTACGGCGATGCCCGTACGATTTTGCGGCGCGTCCGTAAGATGGAAGAATGGCTGGCTCACCCTACCCTGCTGGCTGCCGATGCCGATGCGGAATATGCCGATGTGATTGAGGTCGATCTGGATCAGATTCAGCAACCCCTGGTGGCTGCCCCCAATGATCCCGATAACATCAAGTTACTGGCAGAGTGTGCCGGAGACCCGATTCACGAAGTCTTCATTGGTTCTTGTATGACCAATATCGGCCACTACCGGGCAGCAGCCAAAATTTTGGAAGGAGAAGGCCCAGTGAAAGTTCGGCTCTGGATTGCCCCGCCCACCCGCATGGATGAGCAACAACTGCGGCAAGAAGGCTACTACGGCATCTTTGCAGCGGCTGGTGCTAGAACCGAGATGCCGGGATGCTCTCTCTGCATGGGGAACCAAGCCCGGGTTGCGGATGGCGTCACGGTGTTTTCGACTTCAACCCGCAATTTTAATAATCGGATGGGTAAGGGCGCTCAGGTTTACCTGGGGTCTGCCGAGTTGGCGGCGGTATGTGCGTTGTTGGGGCGGGTTCCTACGGTGACAGAATACCTGGACATCGTTACCCGCAAGATTGACCCCTTTGCGGCTGACCTCTACCGTTACCTCAACTTTGATCAGATCCCAGGGTTTGAACAGGAAGGACGGGTGATTTCCAAGGAAGAGGAGGCAGTGCTGGCCCTATCTGCTGGGTCTGTATAAGCCCTATTGCACCCACAAGTTAACCTCCTGGTGGCCGATTTAAGCCACCACGGAGGCCTTTGGTCTGGCAAAAATCATCCGACCTGCTGAGGTCTGTAGGGCACTGGTAACCACAACCTGCACTTCAGCCCCCACATAGTTTCGGCCTTCTTCCACAACGACCATCGTGCCGTCATCCAAATAGCCAACCCCCTGGGCCGGCTCCTTACCTTCTTTGACAATCTTGATGTCTAAATAGTCTCCGGGTAGGTAGGTCGGTCGCACTGCCTGGGTTAGATCATTAATGTTCAAGACGGGGATGGCTTGGACACTGGCAACCTTATTTAAGTTGTAATCATTGGTCACTAATGTGCCGTTGATGTCCTGGACAAAGCGGAGCAACTTAGCATCCACAGTTGTGACATCGTCGTAATCAGCCGGGTGAATCAAAATCCGATCGGGATAGCGCTCTCGCAGCCGATTTAAAATATCCAACCCGCGCCGCCCCCGGACTCGTTTTTGGTCACTGGAGGCATCAGCCACCTGCTGTAACTCTGCCAACACAAACTGAGGCACCAGCAATTGGCCTTCCAGAAAACCAGTCTCTAAGACCGGCTCAATGCGGCCATCAATAATGCAACTGGTATCCAATACTTTTGTGGGTGCGGCCTTGAGGGTGCCCTCTGCCACCAACATCGTCTCCACGGTGTTGGGGTTAATCAGCCGCAACAGGGCTCGACCGTGAGTATCTGCCAGGTTCATGCCCGTGAAGACAAACAAAATGCTGCTGAGGACGGCCCCCAAGGGTTTAATGAAAGAAAACTCAGAGGGAATGGGCAGCAAAAAAATGGGGGCCAGCATCAGGTTGGCCACCAACAGGCCAATCACCAGGCCCACTGCCCGACTTAAGAGGATATCGGGAGGCATGGTGCGAACCTGGTACTCTAACCGGCGATAGCCAGTTTGAACCACCAGTCCGATCGCCAGCCCAATCAAAGCGCCAAAACCAGCGGTAACAAATTGTAGTCCTTCTTCATTGGTTACCTGTTGCAGCGCACTGGTGGGCAGGGCTTCGACACCATGAAATCCAATCCCCGCCCCTGCTAGGATAAATGAAATAACAATGAAGGCGTCAAGCATAGGATCAAGATTGGGTAGGGGAATTGTTTTGAGCCTATTATACTCTGCACATTTATCATGCCTTGGGTTAATCCAGAGGAGCAACTAATAGCCACCAGTTTTAATCCCTTAAATGGGGGCAATTGGCCAGCGCCCCGATCGGCCTACTGCCACATTCCCTTTTGTCGGCGGCGCTGCTTTTACTGTGACTTTCCCGTCTCTGTGGTAGGAGACCGGCCACCGCTGCGGTCCCAAGCAAAGCAGGCCCAACTGAATGGCAACAATTCGGGAACGATCGCCGATTACGTTACCGTTCTTTGCCAAGAAATTGATCAAACCCCCAACCTTGGCAGTCCACTGGAGACGATTTTTTTGGGTGGGGGGACGCCATCCCTCCTGTCTGTCGAGCAGGTCGCAACCCTGCTGTTGCGGTTAGATCAACGGTTTAGCATTGCGGCGGGGGCAGAGATTTCTATGGAGATTGATCCGGGCACCTTTGACCGATCGCAGTTGCAGGGCTATCAAAGGGCTGGCGTCAATCGCGTGAGTTTAGGCGTCCAGGCCTTTCAGCCAGAGTTACTGGCCGCCTGTGGCCGCGCCCACACCGTAGAAGAGGTCTATGCCGCTGTCGCGATGATTCATCAGGCGGGGCTAGAAAATTTTAGTTTGGATCTGATCTCCGGTTTGCCCCATCAAACCCTGGAGCACTGGCAAGCGTCCCTAGACAAGGCGATCGCCCTGGCCCCCGCCCACCTCTCCTGCTATGACCTGACCGTGGAGCCTGTCACTGCCTTTAGTCGTCGCTATCAACCAGGGCTGGCCCCCCTGCCCTCCGATCAGACCACTGCCGAGATGTACCGCCTAGCCTCCCAGCGGCTACGTCAAGCAGGCTATGAGCATTACGAAATCTCTAATTACGCAAAACCGGGCTACGCCTGCCGCCATAATCGGGTCTATTGGCAAAACCGCCCCTTTTATGGATTTGGCATGGGAGCCACCAGCTATGTCAACGGCGATCGGGTTGCTCGCCCCCGTAAAACCGGGGAGTATGCCGCCTGGGTGCAAACCGCTCAGGGGGCTGTAGTCGTCGATGGCCCAACCAGCACCACAGAATATCTGTTGGATACCCTGATGGTCGGGCTGCGGCTGGCAGATGGGCTATCGCTTCCAGCTCTACTACAGCAATTTGGGGAGGCAGCAATTCAGACCGTTTGGCATTGTCTGGCCCCATTTTGGCAGACAGGCTGGGTTGCGGTGCTCGATGATCAGGGGCGGGCGATCGCCTGCTCCAACCAACTGCCACGGCAGGGGGTGCTGCGGCTCACCGATCCGGAGGGGTTTTTGTTTTCCAATGTCATCTTGGTCAGTCTGTTTGCAGCCTTTGAGGCAGACAGCTAGCCCCCTTAGGTTGCATTCAGAAACTCCAGATAGGCGTTACTTAAATCCTTAACGGCCAACTCGTAAAATTGTCTGCCCTGGTCTGGGGTGGCCAGCGCCGGATTAGAACCCATGCGCCCATCGGGATAGCGGCGGCGAAAATCAGCAGCACCATAAATGCGATGGTCTTTAGACACCTCTGGGGCCAAGTATGCCTGCTTAATTGCATCGGGATAGACGTATTGGGTCAGGGCCACCTCGCTGGGAGTGGCGTGGGAACCCTCCTGGTCGCCATAGAGCTGGTGTGCCAACTGATTGACTGAGCTGCACATATACCAGTTGTTGACCTGACAGCGCACCTGATCGGCGTGGGGCCAGTTGAGGTCGGCAAGGGTGGCATACACCTCTGAGAACGCAGCCCGTAGGGTGGCGACATTGCCTCCATGGCCGTTGATGAAGAAAAAGTGAGTGAAGCCGGCCTTAGCCAGGCTGGCGATGTAGTCTCGGATCACCAGGATCAAGGTGCTGGGCCGCAGGCTGATACTACCGGGAAAGGCGGTATGGTGCAGGGCCATGCCTACATTAATGGTGGGCCCTACCAGTGCCTGGGTGGCTTCTCCGACCCCGCGAGCGACTGCTTCTGCACAGATGGCATCTGTGCCAATTAACCCCGTGGGGCCGTGCTGCTCGGTCGATCCGATCGGCAAAATCAGGCCTTGCGATCGTTGCAGATACTCGTTAACTTCTGGCCAGGTGCTGAGCTGCAATAACATAGGGATAGGTTGAGAGAGAGAAGATCGAGCTCATCAGGATTTAGTCCACAATTGGGGGTCGTAAGAATCTTTCACCCACCTATATCCATTTTTGACGAGCCAGGCGGTTATGTCGCCCTGGGTAGCACAGGTAAAAATCGGCTGTTTGGCAGATCCTTCTAAACCGTGGGCAATCACTTGAAACCGGCTAGCTGGATTGGCCTCATTCCGAATCACTGCAACTGTTTGGGTACTGGACATGAGTTGAGCCATCACGATCATAACGAAATCTAGGTCTAGATCCATATCTACCAAATTATGGCTTCCTTGGTGCAGGGTCAGGCTGGCTCAATCCATAGAAACCTGCCACTCCCCTAGAGAGAATCAGCTTAAGATGGGGATAGGCACAATAATTTTGCCCCCCATTTTGTCAGACTGGCAAAGGAGTTGATCTTGGTGCATACTGCTTCTGGCCCAACGGCCCAACGCCCTCAGACTCCCCAAGAGTGGGACCTCTCTGACCTGTACAAGGGGTTTGACGATCCTAAATTAAGCCAAGACCTGCAAGCCTTGCAGCAAACGGTGGAGGCCTTTCGCGGCCGCTATCGGGGGCGGGTGCAGGAGCTACCTCCAGAAGAGATTGCCGATTGCTTCCAGCAATTAGAAGCCATTTCTGAACAATCCGGTTACCTCTATGCCTTTCCGGCGTTGATCTTTTCTGCCGATACCCGTGATGTAGAGGCCAAACAGCAGCAAGACAACATGCTGGAGGCGATTACCGGCATTGAAAACCAGTTGCTCTTTTTTGATTTGGAATTAAAGGCGCTGGATGGGGATCAGTTTGCCAGACTTGAAACAGATCCACTGCTGCAGCATTACCGCCACTACCTGTCTACGATCGCCCGGTTTCGTCCCTACACCCTATCTGAGGAGGTGGAGCAGACCAGAAATCAGGATAGTCTGACCGGGCGTCAGGCCTTTATCAATTTGAGATCGGTGCATCTGGGAGAGCAAGAGTATGAACCTGTAACCACCCCAGAGGGCAAAACCGCCAGCACTGAAGCAGAATTAGGGGCGCTGTTGTTTCACCCCAGTCGGGAAGTGCGTTACGCCGCCTACCAGTCGGTACGAAAGGTGATGCGCCAGCATAACTCCCTCTACGGCTACATCCTGAATCGGGTTGCCCTAGATCATCGCCTTGAAAATCAAATGCGGGGCTACCCCTCTACTCTGGCAAAACAATTGCTGGCGGATGAGGTCTCGGAGCCAGTGTTTCGCGCCATTATGGATGGCACCCGCGATCGCTTTGATCTGTGGCAACGCTACTACCGACTCAAGGCCAGGGCACTGGGGCAACCGATACGCTCCTGTGACGTCTATGCCCCCTGGAACAGTGGCGCAGACAATTTGCCCAATCTGCCTTACGGGAGGGGGGTTGATCTGCTCTTGACGGCATTGGAGCAATTTGACCCCAACTATGCTCGCCGGGCCGAAGAGTTTTTCTTAAACAATTGGGTAGATGCCAGGGTGCGGCCCGGTAAACGGGGCGGGGCCTTTTGTTGGTATAGCCACGGCAAACATAGCTACCTGTTGTTATCTTACACCGACGATTACAACTCACTGTTTACCCTGGCCCATGAGATGGGGCATGGTCTCCACTTTGCCTGGATTGGCGATCGGCAAACCTATTTCAACAGCAACCCCCCCATGGTGCTGGCAGAGATTGCCTCTACCTTTAATGAGCTACTGCTGTTAGATTACCTGCTGGCGGATGCCGCCGACAACCAGACCTTAAAGCAAGCTCTGCTTACCCGGCAATTAGAAGATCAACTGAATCTTCTATTTCGCCAGAGCACCATCAGCCGCCTGGAATTACTGATCCATGACCAGATTACCCAAGAAAGCTTCGATGCTAGTTTTGTCAATCAAAAATGGCAGGAGTTGTATCAACAACTGTGTCAGGATGCTGTGGAAGTGCTACCTGAACATCAGTACGACTGGCCTCGCATTGGGCACATCTATTTCAAACCCTTTTATTGCTACCAGTACACCGCCTCCAATATTGTCAGCCTGGCCTGCTACCAAAAGTATCGGCAGGTTGGTAAAGCCTTTATTCCTGGCTATCTAGAACTGCTGGCAGCAGGGGGCAGCCAGGATCAGATCGCGGCCCTGCGGCAATATGTGGATGTGGATCTAGAAAATCCAGCTACGATTCATGCGGCCCTTTCCTACGTAGAAGGCTTGCTAGACCAGTTGGAAGCAACTCAGGAAAACTAGCTTGCAAGATGGTAACTTCTGCCCAACAGCCGCTTAAAATGACCGTCGAGGAATACCTGGACTGGGAGCCCCAACAGCAGATTCGGCATGAATACGTCAATGGTGAACTTTTCGCCATGACAGGCGGCACCATTCCCCACAACGACATTGTTCTTAATCTTTACACGGCATTGCGTCCCCATCTGAGAACTCGTGGATGTCGCATTAATGTATCGGATGTGAAGGTGGGGGTGAATCCCACCAGTCTTTACTACTACCCCGATTTAATCGTCAGTTGCGACCCGCGAGACCTGAAAGCTCGCAAGTTCATCCAATATCCCAAACTGATTGTGGAAGTGCTTTCTCCCAGCACCGAGGCCAAGGATCGAGGTGAAAAGTTCACCTGGTACCAGACGATCACCAGTCTGCAAGAGTATGTGCTGATTGATTCTGAGAAGGTAGGGGTGGAATGTTATCGTCGGGGCGAAGGCAGGATGTGGCTCTACTCTCCTTACCGGGCAGGAGAGGGGATTTCCCTGACTAGCATTGAGTTCGAGTGCCCGATCGCCCTGTTATACGAAGGGATATCGTGACATACTCCCAACATCGCCTCAAGCGGACGGTGTGGGCTTCTCCCACCGGAAAGTCGTTTTACGATGAAACCGGACTGGAGCGTTTTATAGTGAGGCGATGCCCAACCCCACTTACGTCCATTATACCTCATGCGGCTTTCATCCCGTCACTGAGCCGCTCTTGAGTAAACACAATTTGCGTCTACAGTGCGGGGCTTGCCGCCGAGTAAGCTAAAAGGCTTATCTGCTCTACCTCCTGCTATCTTTTAGATTCATCAAACTGACGTTTCTTTAACTTCTTGCGATTGGCACGGTTCAACTGCTTTTCTGCTTTCCGATAGAACTGGGGAGCCGGTTCAGTTGGCCGCCCCCATTCCCTGTCCAACCGGTTCTCGCAGAAAACCAGTTGGGGCTTAAAGCAAATTAACCAGGCACATTGGAAGCAATCAGATCCACATCCTGAAACAGCGGTGTACTCAAATAACGCTCGCCAAAGCTGGGCTGAATCATCACAATTAACTTATCCTGGTTTTCAGGGCGGCGCCCCACCTGAATCGCTGCGTACAGGGCCGCGCCGCTAGAAATGCCAGAAAGTAAACCTTCTTCACAGGCTAACCGACGGCCATAGACGATCGCGTCTTCATCCCTCACCTGAATCACTTCATCCAACATTTCTACATTCAGGACGTGCGGTATAAACCCGGCCCCGATGCCCTGAATTTTATGGGGCCCCGGTCGCCCTCCGGATAGAACTGGACTGCTTAGTGGTTCTACCGCGATCGCTTGAAAGGTTGGCTTCCGTTGCTTCAGGACTTGAGCGATGCCAGTAATGGTGCCACCTGTGCCAACCCCTGCAATGACGATATCCACTGTGCCATCCGTATCTTGCCAGATTTCTTCAGCGGTGGTCTCTCGATGAATTTTGGGATTCGCCGGATTGCTAAATTGTTGCAACATGTAGGCAGCCGGAATGGTCTCAACCAATTGTTGGGCCCGCTGAATACACCCGCTCATGCCTTCAATGCCGGGAGTGAGTTCCAACTCGGCCCCGTAGGCCCGCAGCATCGCCCGCCGCTCCGCACTCATCGTATCGGGCATGGTTAAAATCAAGCGATACCCCCTGGCTGCTGCGACCATTGCCAGAGCAATCCCTGTATTACCAGAAGTTGGCTCCACCAATACGGTCTTACCGGGGGTAATCAGCCCTGCTTGCTCAGCAGCAGTCACCATACTAATGCTGATCCGGTCTTTGACTGACGCAGAAGGATTCATTCCTTCCAATTTAACTAGAATGCGGGCCACGCATCCTTCGGACTGGGGGATAGAGTTTAGATGCACCAGGGGAGTACACCCAATCAGGTCAGTAATACTTTGAGCAACACGCATAGCGGATTAAATATAGTACATGATATCTAACTGGCGACGGGCATCTCGCTTATCACAGAGGTCTTGTAAGGTATAGCGCTCAAGCACCGCATTGGCCGCTGCATGAGCTTCTTTCCACATCTCAATAATCACCCCAGTCTCGACCGTTTTGGGAAGCACACTGTTATCTCCTGGCTTAGCATCAGAGCCATCCAGACAGTCCATCACTTCCAGCAGATTAATTTTCCAGGGTTCACGGGCAAGGATGTAACCTCCCTTAGCACCGCGTTGGGATCGCACCAGCCCTGCCCGTCGCAGGGTGGCTAAGAGTTGCTCTAGATAGCGATCGGGGATTTGTTGCTGCGCTGAAATTTGCCGGATTTGCAGGGGTTCACCGCTTTTGTGATGAACGGCCAACTCAATTAAGGCCAGCAGGGCATATTCGTTTTTACAGGATAGTTCCACAGGCTGACTCAAAAATAACGTTGAAAGGTCAAATTGATAGGTCTATTATACTACGGTTTAACACTGGGTTTTACCAAGATTCTAGCCTGGATTATTCACGAACCCCTCAATTAAGTACCTAGTCATGAAAAATTACCTGGTGTCACCCCCGGCTGTCGCCGTCCCCGCGCTTCGCGCCGCTGCGCTAGAGATAAGGGGGACTACAGGGGGTGTATTCAATTCAGGTTTGACACTGAATCAAACTTGAGGCGTTACCCCTTTGCATAAAAGCAAAGGGCAGCTGTTATGGCTGCCCTTTATCTGTCTGCTAGAGGCTAAAAAGAGGGACTAGAAACTAAAGGTCGTGCGTAAGGTGCCAATGATTTGAGTGGCGTTATCGCTATTGCCTTCTGGATTAAAGATCACAAAAGCACCAGGGGTAATCGAGATATTATCTGACACCTTAAAGCGATAAAACCCTTCTAAATGGATGGGGGTATCCTGATCTTCCCGACCATCGATCGAATTTGAGGTCACCTTGGGTGGCATCCCGACTAGCAGACCCAGCAGGTTGCCCTTCCAGAATAGGTCGGGGAAGCCAGCATAGGCTGCCCAGTTTTGAATTGTGGCATTGTTATTTCCGCCGCTTTGCTGCTCGGCCCAGGAGATGCCATACCAACCGCCAATCAGGAAGGAAGGACTGAACCGATACTGGGCTTCAGCACCAAGGGTATTGGCAGAGGTGGCGTTGGCGGCAAAGGGGCGAATGGCCAGGGATGTGCCGGTACTACCTGTCAGGTTAACCTGGGTGCCGGGATAGTAAGAGTAGAAGTAGGTCAGGCCCAGGGTGAAGTTGCCAGGACGAAAGACAACCTGACCCACTGCGGCACTACCACCATCAAACAGACCACACTTTTCAGACGGCACATTGCTACAGGTACCAGCCAGGTAGCCCCCTTGAATATTTAAGTTGGTTGCCAACTTGTAGTCAAAGGTAATACCAGCAGAACCGGAAGTGCCGGGGTTGTTGGCCCGATAGACAGGGTTAAACCGCCCGAAGCGGGAAATGGAACCCTGGCCTGAACTATCAAAGGGGCTGCTGAGGGAACTGACCAACCCATCGTAGACTTCGTCATTAATGGCATCAATTTGAATCCGCAGGTTATTACCCAATGGGAAACGGTAGTACAACTTGTCTACACCGACGGCATTCCCCTCGTTACCATCAAAAGAAAGGCGGGTCATATTGGTACCTGTGTAGATACCACTAAAGGGAGTCGTATTGCGAGCTTGTAACCGGGTACGTAAGGTATCTTTGCCGGTAAAGCTAGTATCAAAGGAGAGACGCACCCGGTCTGAGAGGATTGGTTCTGTGTTGTCATTCTCCGTCGTTCTTGGAATGGGTGTCCCCCCTCCATTCACCGTGGCACTGTCACCCCAGGTATCTGAGAGGGCAAAAATCGCCTCACCCCGCAGCTTGGTGGTCGCGGAGAATTGTTGCCGTTCTAGGGTTGTGGTTCGCACTTCTAAGGCATCCACCCGGCCCCGGAGAGCCGCTAGCTCGGCGGCAAACTCTTCTTGCAACCGTTGAACCGCTAACAGGTCTTCTTTTTTGACCAGGTCAGCGGTACCCGCAGCGATCAACTCACTGATGCGATCCATACAGGCATTGAGACCAGCGGCAAATTCATAGCGGCTGAGCGCCTTATTGCCCCGGAAGGTGCGATCGGGATAGCCCACAATACAACCGTAACGTTCAACCAGGGATTGTAAAGCCTGAAACGCCCAATCGGTAGGTTTGACATCTGTCAACTGAGAAACTGAAGTGACCTGATCAGCAGCCTCCGTCATCTCTTCTGCTTGATAGGCACTAATCTGCTCTAAGGCAGGAGATGAGGCAGTATTAACAGTCGGAGCCTCAGAAGCACTGGCGGCCCCTCCCATAAATGAGCTAACAATTACACCGCTGCCGAACAAAGTTGGAGTCAGCAAGACTTTGCGAATTCGACTTGACACCATAATTAACTCCCACACCAAAATTGACATTATTAACAGATACTTAAGGTTTTTTGACTTGTATCCGTCGCTACATCGCCAGTATATAATGGCAGACCCTACAGTTGAAACTGCTGTAGGCAATTTCAAGCCAGAAATTATCGAGACTAATCATAGAAAAAGCTCCATGCTGATGGAGCCTTTATAAAAAATAGACAGTGCTCCGCAGGAACACCGCCTATTTTTCGAGAAGCCTTAGAAGCTGAAGGTTGTTCTCAAAGTACCAACTAGGCCATCCTCGTTATCACTGCTCTGACCAGAGTTAATCAGGTAAATCAGACCAGGGGTAATCGAAATATTGTCGCTAACCTGGAACTTGTAGAAGGCTTGCAGTTGGATGGGCAAGTCATTCTTGACACCAGG
>JBJTUO010000275.1:0-3571 GCA_046080785.1 Leptolyngbyaceae cyanobacterium
TGGGTCATCACGCGGAGTATAAACAACGTACAGGGAGGCCACAGGATTACCTAGCCTAAGAACTGTATAGCCGAAAACTTGGAAGCCCGTTCTGTACTCGTAGAGTCAGAGGCGGGTAGGCAAGCTACTAGGATATGTCACGATTAAAACGCGATGCTAACAGCATCTCGGCTTACGGAACAAAGGTCATGGCTTCCACCTCCTGGCACCGCCGCCATATTCTATCTCTGGCAGATTTTGAACCGAGGGAATACGACACGGTTCTGCAAACGGCCAATAGTTTTCGAGAAGTGTTGACCCGCCGCACCAAGAAGGTACCGACCTTGCAGGGCCATGTGGTGACCAACTTGTTTTTTGAACCCTCAACCCGCACCCGCAGTAGTTTTGAGCTGGCAGCCAAACGGTTATCGGCAGATATTCTCAATTTTGCGCCGGGCACCTCCTCCCTGACCAAGGGAGAGACCATCCTGGATACGGCCAAAACCTATCTGGCAATGGGCACCGACATGATGGTGATTCGCCATAAAGAAGCAGGGGTGCCCCAGGCGATCGCGACTGAAATGGAGCGGTTAGGCGTCCGGGTGGGGGTGCTCAATGCGGGAGACGGGTTGCATGAGCATCCGTCCCAGGCATTGCTAGATTTGTTTACCCTCTGTACTCTGATAGACCCGGTGAACCCACAACTTTCAGTGTTGAAGGGCAAGAAGATCGCCATCGTTGGGGATATTTTGCATTCCCGTGTGGCCCGCTCCAATATTTGGAGTCTGACGGCCAGTGGAGCAGACGTGCACTTGGCAGGCCCCCCCACCCTGTTACCCCAACTGTTTGCCGATTTTGTCAAGCCTTCTGGTCAGTTGACTACCTCTGCCATTCCCCACCGCTGTCTCTCTCTCCACTGGCAACTGGAACCCGCCCTGCAGAATGCGGATTTTGTCATGACCCTGCGGCTGCAAAAAGAACGGATGGCCAGCCATCTGTTACCCAGCCTGCGGGAATACCACTTGCAGTATGGGATTACCCGCGATCGCTTAAAAGTCTGCCAGCCAGGGGTTAAAGTTTTGCATCCCGGCCCGGTAAACCGGGGTGTAGAAATTAGTTCTGACTTAATGGATGACCCCCAATTTAGCCTGATTGCTCAACAGGTGACCAGCGGTGTTGCGGTGAGAATGGCACTGTTATACCTTATGGGCAGCGGAAAGGTTTAAAACGGAAATAGTATGTTTTCGATCAACGATTATGAATCAGAGTGAACGGGTTGAATTGCTCCAGTCCATCTCCCTGTTGCAAGCAGTTCCAGATCAGGACTGGTTGGCCGATCTGGCTGACCATTTAGATGAGCTTGAGTTTGGTACAGGCGCAACCATTGTGTCGGCGGGGCAAGCAGGCCACCTCCTATACCTGTTGACCACTGGCAAGGCAACCGTAGCACTCGATGCAACCACCCTGGCAGAACTAAGCCCAGGGGCGGTGTTTGGAGAGATGGCTCTGTTTGATACCAGACAGCCCTCAGCCTCAGTCACCGCCTTACAGCCGACCCATTGTCTCGTGTTAACTCAGGCCCAACTGTATCAAGCAATTAAAACCAATCCAACGATCGCCCTCAATCTGATTCACCTGCTGGCCGACCGGGTACGCTTGCTCAACCGTCTGTTTGGTGCGTCAGAAGACCTCTATTCCCCTACCTTGAAGACCCTTTCCCATGCTGCTTAGCCAAGACAATCTCCAACTGTTACAGGAAGTCCCCATTTTTCGATCGATGGAGCAGGACTCAACCCTGATGCAACTGGCCCTCAGCCTTGATGAAGTCTCATTTCCAGCCAACCATACCATCATTCAGCAGGGAGAGAGGGGCCCCCGCCTTTACATTCTCACCAGTGGCAGCGTCACAGTACACCGGGGTAACTTTCAAATTGCCAAACTGGCGGCTGGCCAGTACTTTGGGGAAATGTCTTTGTTTGATGGGCAGCCCCACTCTGCTTCTGTGATCTCATCGGAGCCCTGCACCTGTTGGGCCTTGGATCGGGAACACCTGGTGCAGGCGATCGGCGAGAACCCTGCCATCGGCCTCCATATTATGCAAGTCTTGATAGAGCGCATCCGCCGGCTTAATCTCTATGGCGCTACCTGGTTACGCGGCCTGCTCACAGTCGCCTGGGCTGATGGGGAATACGACCCGGAAGAAAAACAATTGATTGAGTCTTTGATGCAAAATCAACTGTATGCCGGTGTGGCGATCGACCAGTTGCGTCCTATTTCTGGTCAAGAACTGGCTGATGGGTTGGTGGATAACCCCGCTCTGACCGAAAACTTCCTGCGGATGGCTGTGATTATGGCCCTGGCCAACGGCACCTACTCTGACTCTGAAGATGCGGTACTGCGAGAATTTGCTGCCGCTCTGAACCATTCCTCCGAAATCCTAGAGTCTTTGAGAGCTGTGCTGGTTGCTGCCCAGGGATCTACAACAAATTTAGGTGCTGCTGGTGGGTTTTCTCCCCCTCATCCTGATGTTTTGCAGCCAGTGCGAGATTGGCTGGACGACGTTGAAATCGATAGCCCTGCTACAGCCCGATTTCTCTGTCGTTTGATTCCACCCCAATGCCCCTTTGAGCGCGATATCAAGTTATTTGGTCATAAGATTGTCCACATTCCACCCATGTGCAAGCTGAATCCGTTATACGACCAACTGGTCTACCTCCGCTTCCGGGCGCTGTCTTACCTGGCAGATGTCTGTGGAGAAGATGTAACGCCCTATGTCTGACAACCTTTCAATCAAAAACTGCTTAGAAACTAACGAATGACACTGACCCCAGCTCAAGCGAGCCCTCTCATCAAGCCTGACTCAGGGGACGACTTTGCCATCACGATCGCACCGCTTTCTTTAGAAGAGGTTTACAGTCTGGCCGATGATTGTGCTAACGGTGCAGTGGTGATGATGAGTGGCATGGTGCGAAATAACACGGAAGGCAAACCAGTGGTGGCCTTAGAGTATCAGGCCTATGAACCGATGGCCATGCGAGTGTTTCAATCCATCGCTGTAGAAATTCGAGCCCATTGGCCTGATGTTACCCATGTCGTTATTCACCATCGGGTTGGACGGTTGAGCATTGGTGAAATCAGCGTTCTGGTAGCTGTAGGCAGTCCCCATCGGGGAGAGGCGTTTGCCGCCTGTCAATATGCGATCGACACGCTGAAGCACAATGCCCCGATCTGGAAAAAGGAGTGGTATAGCGAGCAAGATGGTACACTCTCTAGTAGTTGGGTAAGTATTGGCGCTTGTGAGAAATCAGGAAAAGATTGCTGATGTTCCGGAAACAATTGCTTATGCGCGTGTTTCGTCCAGGGAGTAGGCAGAAAAGTCTGGTCCCCTAGAACAACAGAAAGGTCGTCTCAAATCATCTGGCGCAGAGTTGATATTGGCTGATGTTGAATCAGGACGAGAGGGAAAAGAAGATATCTCTAATGGGTGTGGCTTATTCGGGAGTACTCCATAAAGTGAGACAATAAGCACCTGTCAGTCTTGTATCAATAGACACCTGATAAAAAAAGCTCTGAGGAAAAGCCCAGAGCCCTG
>JBJTUO010000276.1:0-35719 GCA_046080785.1 Leptolyngbyaceae cyanobacterium
AGCTCATTTTTACTCAGGCATAGCCCTGCATTTAAAAAAGCAGATCTGTTACATCTGCACTGCATCCATCACGAGTACTTTAACTATCTTGCGCTGCCTTACCTTACAGCAGAAAAACCTGCTGTTTATACAATCCATGACACATGGGCATTTACCGGACATTGCTCTGTTAATTATCAATGCGATCGCTGGAAAATTGGCTGTGGTCAATGTCCAGATTTAAATATTGCGCCTGCGGTCAAGCGAGACAACACTCACCTTGCCTGGCAACTGAAGCAATGGGCTTATCAACGCTCTAATCTATCAATTGTTAGTCCTAGTAACTGGATAACTCAACAACTTCAGGAGAGTATCTTAAAAGATCTTCCAATTTACCAAATTCCTCACGGTATCGATACGGATGTATTTCGACCGTTAGATAAAAGTTATTGCCGATCCGTTCTCGATATTCCCCCTGATAAGAACGTGATAATGGCGATCGGATCAGATTCCTTTTTAAAGGGTGCTGACCTGCTTCAGAAAGCCCTCCTTTCTTTGCCAATTTCCCTGCAAAAAGATATTGTTCTTTTAGTTATGGGCAAGGAGGTGAGCTTCTTAACCCAAAATCTCAACTGTCAAATCCGCTATGTTGGCACTGTTGAAGCAGATAGTCTCAAGACTATTCTCTACTCTGCCGCTGATCTCTTCCTGTTCCCGACCCGAGGTGAAACCTTTGGTTTAGTCGCTTTAGAAAGTTTAGCCTGTAGGACGCCTGTTGTTTCCTTCCGCGTTGGTGGTGTACCTGATACGGTTCGCCATGGGCAAACAGGCTATTTGGCAGAACCGGAAAGTAGTGAAGAGTTGGCGCAGGGTATTGTGCAACTACTGGAAGATCCCAATATGCGTCAAAAGATGGGTCAACGGGGACGGCAAATGGCATTAAATGAGTTCTCGATCGAGTTAGAAGCTCAGCGATACATTGAAGTCTATGCAAAAATGTTAAATCTCCAAATTCCAGAGCGGCTTAAGCCATCTAGTACCGTTAGCCTGGATCGCCAATGCGCCAGTGTCAAATCAACTTGACTAGTCGAGCCCGCTTAATTTGACTTTCTTTATAGCAACACAAGTCAGGGCATTAGGGGAGTACAATTGTTTATTGCGGTAATAGCCTTCAATACAGTTCTACTTCTCCTTGTAAACCCCGCAGCGTTTCGTCTGTATCAATGCCCTTGCTCTGAATCAAAACGCCGAATCCACCCGGACCCATTGGATCAATGAGCTGCTGCAGGGCATCTCGACGGTGGAGAACGGTTAATACCGTTTGGGGTTGGGGCGTTGCAGATTGACTCAGGGCGGCAATGCGATCGCCTAACCCCAACGCCATCAGGAATAACCCCTGTTTGGTCAACCCAACAACTTTAAGGCCACATGCTTCTCCCTGGCGCTGGAGGGCAGTAAAGTCAACATGGGCCGTGATATCTTGTTGCCCGATCACAAAGTAGGGGTCGTCGTGGTGGGCATGGCGATAGTAGCACTGTAGGGTGCCATCTCTGCGGTTGGGATGGTAGTAGCGATCGGCGGGGTAGCCATAGTCAATGGTCAAAAGGTAGCCCTGTTGTAGACGATCGGCGACCGTTTCTAACCAATCTAAGGCTGCCAAATTGACCTCTGTGCGGTAATGATCTGCATAGGCAGGAGCGGTCAAATCAATGCCAACCATCTCAAAGTAGTGGGCTAGTCGGGGGGTGGAGGGGCGATCGCAGACTTCATGCCATGCAATAGAACCATCGGGTTGGGGCTGGGCTGTGACATAAATCTCCTGTAGTTTCCCTGCCACTGTGGCGACCCGATGCACGGGCAGTGCATCTACCAATTCATTGGAGAAGCAGCAACCGACAATCGAGTTAGCCGGAACCTGCTCCCAGGTTTGCCACACCATGGGTAGCCCCCCTTGCAAAAAGGGGCTTAACCGCTGCTGCTGCTCAGCAATCAGGGCTGCTGCTCGCTCAATCATGATGTAGTGTAAAGCGCCATAGCAGGCGGGATGGTGAGACTGTAAATGGCGGAGGATGTCTGCTGCTAACAAACCCTGCCCGGCTCCCATTTCCACCAGGGTAAACGGGGCAGGTCGCTGCATCACTTCCCACATTTGGGTAAATTGCTCAGCCAGCAAGGCCCCAAACTCGGCTCCTAAATGGGGTGCAGTAAAAAAATCTCCCTGAGCTCCAATTTTTGCTTGACCAGCGCTGTAATACCCATGGCGTGGGTGGTACAGCGCCAGATCCATAAATTCTGCAAAAGTAATCTTTTGTTGAGAACTCTCAGCAATCTGCTGGGCAATCAGACCACCGAGAGTTGTGTTAAGCATCCTATCCACCTGTGCTGCTCTGCCCACTTAAAAGTGCGGCCTTTATTGTGACACAGATGGCATCTATCAACGAACAAGGGGTAGGTTAGGGATGGGACCATGATAAACACCACACTCCGCACTTAATCAGGGCTTGACATGATTAGCTTTGACTGGCATATTCTCTGTTGCCAACCTCAAAGACGATCGCAAATCGGCTTTGAGGTTGGGTTTGCTGTAGCATCCGCAGATAAGATTCTGCCTCGTTACGGCGACGAAAACGGGAAACCGTTGTTTGGTGAAGATTGGGCAGCAGCCGGTTAATCACCCACGGGTTAAGTCTTTGTTGGTATGTCATGATCCTTACTCACTGGTGAACGGGTCTACAAACGAAACAGGAAGCTTAACTAGAACAAGGGAGAGCCCAAGTGGAAAATCCACTTAGACAAATTCAGCGAGGTCTTGATTCTGGAAAAAGCCGTATGCGTCTTTCAGGAATATATGGGGTCATAACCGAGGTTACAACTCCATATCTAGTATTACTCTTTCAGCTCAACTACTATAGATAGCGGCTTCGCGTGAAAACTGCAATCTTTTTTACAAAATGAGAAATTTGACTCTCATTTTTTGAGCCTGGTGTAGATGCTGATTGACTTTGGTATTGCCAAAATCCTCAGTTCTGTTACGACGCTCCAGACGGGCACGATCGTTGGCAGTCCCGAATATATGGCACCAGAGCAAAACCGGGGTAAAACCTTACCAGCCAGCGACCTCTATAGTCTGGGGGTGGTGTGCATTGGCCTGTTGACCGGCCGATCTCCTGGGGATTTGTTTGACCCAGACCACGATCGGTGGAACTGGCAAGCCTATCTACCTGCAGGACAGGTCCTCAGTCCTTCCCTGATTCAGATTCTGAACAAGCTGCTCAAAAATGCTTTGAGTCAGCGATTTCAGACCGCTGATCAGGTTTTGCAAGCGCTTAACGACCTTTCTCCCCAGCAGCCGATTACACCACAGGCTGGTTCCAACCCTAGGCTTACTGCGGTCAGCCCGCCGCCGTTTTCCCCTAGTCTGCCTGAAATTCAGGTCAATACCCACAATTTACAACGCCTACTCAAGGCTAAACGGTGGCAGGAGGCCGATGCAGAAACCTGGCACCTAATCCGAAAAATGATCCACAAAACCTCTTCTCCCTACTTGCTCAGTAGCGAATTGCAGCGCTTACCTTGTGAGGGGTTACAGCAACTAGATGAGTTATGGTGTCTCTACAGTCAGGGCCGTTTTGGCTTTTCGGTACAGGTTGAGATCTATCATCAGGTCGGGGAAGATTACGGTCAGTTTTGCGATCGGGTGGGGTGGAATACGAGTAACCAGGCAGATTCGGTCAATACCTGGCAATTTGAGAGTGCGGCACCGGTTGGCCACTTACCTTCACGTCGATTTATCGGTGGGCAGAACTGGTGGAAGCACGTAGCTGGGATCTCAGATCGGCTTGAACAGTGTAGTTAAAATAACGAGGTACCTGATACAGGGTATCCGCTTAAAGCGTGACGGATTAGGGGTTTGCAATTAAATAATGTACCTGCTGTAGATGTGCTAGGCGCTAGCCGTAACGCATCATTGGGATCTTATTTTCACGCAAGTCCCTTAGCTTCTAGTGCGAAATTCAACCATATCCCGTTTAACGGTGACATCGTAGTCGCCAAAAAAGTCATGGCCCAGTAGCCCCACATCCAGTGCCGACCCACCAATCACCACTACGACATCTTTGATCGTTGCGCCCCCCACTGAGATCGAGTCCACGTAGGTCAGGGGTACCTCCACATTGCGATCGCTGGCAGTTGTGACACTAGTTGTGCCAACTGTCCGGCTGCCCAAGGCATTTGCCATTTGTTGGGTGATTACGGTGCCACTTGCCCCTGTGTCTACAATCATCTCAAAGGTTTGTCGACCATTAAAGGTGACATCAATGACGGGAGTCCCTCCTTCTCGTCGTTTAATTCTGGCTCGGAAGACCTGCCCACGATCAGGGCGGGGTCTGGCTGCAACAGTCTTTGGGCTGTCAGCGTCGGTCGAGGAAATCACAATGCCTGGATCAAGCGGCATGACATCGACTGTTGGGTTACGGGCAGCCTGTTGATTAGCATAGGCCAGACTCCGCTGGTATTCCGGTAACTTCGACTGGGCCAGTGCCCGATAAGGACTGGTTTTCGGTACCGTCTTTAACAGTTGAATTGCCTGTTGCCAGCGGCTTGCCACTAATTTCCAGTCATCTTGGGATTGGGCCGATTGACTAATGCTACGGGCACTGGATGCCTTATTTAAGGCTTGCTGATAGGGATTGATTGGAGGTTGAGCTGGTGGCTTTGCCTGAACAGGTAGAGCCGTTTGCTGGGTAGGACTGGCAGGCCTAACCTGGGTTGAGTCAGAACTGGATTGAATGGGAGTAGTCATCTTCTGGCTACAACCGCCCCAGAGCAGAGCTCCTGTTAGGAGTAGGAAAGGCACTGTCGGTCTGGCAAACTTAATCATGGGAGTTCAGCAAAATCATGGCCGGCCCAGTGATTGATTAAACACTCCGATGTTGTTATTATCTCTTAATTTAATTGACAACATCTAATTGGTGGTAGTTTCACCTGACTGGCAAGATTTAACTATGGTAAGTCTACCCATGTAGCAGTCGGCGATCGGCAACAGTATCTTCCTTGAAATTTTATGTCCGATTCATTATTTTTTGCTACAAGTCTCTCTTAGATCTTCATTGTTTTAGTTTGTTTGATAGCATTGCTACTGGCAAATTTACACCTTCATTCGATTGGCCTTGCTGATTCTAGTAATAAAAAGGCATCAGCGCCATCCAGTTTGGTCAACTTTGCTTAATAAACAAACAATTGAAAATTGTCCATCAATGTTAAGATTTCGTTGAAAGCGTTCGAGGGCATGCTGTGATCCACTCTGCTACTCTGACTCCTCAGACTTCTCTGCCACCCTTTACCGAAAGCAGTAATCGTCTAACCCTGCTCTCTGGGTCAGCGAATCTCCCCCTGTCTCAAGAGGTGGCCCGCTATCTGGGTATGAGCCTGGCTCCCATGGTACGGAAGCGATTTGCAGATGGTGAAATCTATATTCAGATTCAGGAGTCTATTCGGGGTTGTGATGTTTATTTGATTCAACCCACCTGTCATCCGGTGAATGGCAGCCTGATGGAGTTGATGATCATGATTGACGCTTGCCGTCGAGCATCGGCTCGTCAGATTACGGCAGTGATTCCCTACTATGGCTATGCCCGGGCAGACCGAAAAACTGCGGGGCGAGAATCCATTACCGCTAAGCTGGTGGCTAATTTGTTAACCCAGGCGGGAGCCAGCCGCATTTTAGCGATGGATCTCCATTCCGCTCAGATTCAGGGATATTTTGATATCCCCATGGATCACGTTTATGGGGCTCCCATCATCATTAACTATCTGGCAAGAAAACAATTATCTGACATTGTAGTGGTGTCCCCCGATGTGGGAGGGGTGGCACGGGCACGGGCTTTTGCCAAAAAATTAAATGATGCCCCTCTAGCGATCATTGACAAGCGCCGTCAGGCCCATAATGTGGCCGAGGTGTTAAATGTAATTGGGGATGTCAAGGGTAAAACCGCCGTCTTGGTCGATGACATGATTGACACCGCTGGCACAATTACAGAAGGTGCCCGTTTACTTAAACAAGAGGGTGCCCGTCAGGTGTATGCCTGTGTTACCCACGCGGTCTTTTCACCACCAGCGATCGAACGGCTTTCCAGCGGTATTTTTGAAGAGGTGATTGTCACCAACACAATTCCCCTTTCAGAAGACCGACACTTCAAACAACTAACGGTGCTTTCCATCGCAAACTTACTGGGTGAAACCATCTGGCGCATCCATGAAGAAAGCTCGGTTAGTAGTATGTTCCGTTAGAAACTCTGTGGCAAGGGATACCTGATGCTAGGTAGGCTTGTCGTCTGCGGCCGTCTTAACTTTTTGACCTGTCTGGCTTACCCTCGGTTACAGTGGGCTTATCTTGTTGACGACTAGCCGCTTCACTGGCCAGGGCCTGATCTAAAACGGCTCTGGCTTCTTCTGCCTGGCTTCTCGCCTCCCGGTAGCGCAAGTTGGCCTGGGCGTAAATTTTTAGCACTTTAAACCCTTCTTTCAAGCTGGCGATCTCGTCTTCGTTCACCGGGTCGTCACTAAACAGCAAATCGATTTTGGTACGCACGGTGAGAGCCTGGGAGCGAGACTCCTGCACTTTTAACTTCAAGGCCGCCAAATTACTCAAGATCTGAACTGCTTGAGTGATGCTATCTTCGTCGGTATCGTGGAGGTGGGGATGTTCTTTCACTTCGATAAATTGATGGGGAGCAAAACCGTCTGCAAGGTCAGTCGGGAGCTTACCGGCATCCATAAGCTCGATTAACTGATCCATTGCTTTCTCGCGTGACCTGGGAGAGTCTTTGCCAGCAACTGTCAGGATGATATCCGGAGTTTGGGCAAGGGTATATTGAACCATGGTAAATAGTATTTCTGTACCATTACGTTAGCATCCTTCCCTCGGATTGTAATTTATTCTGCCAGGAGTAGCCAGAAGCCCGTGTAGGTAATGCCCGTATCGTCGGGCTGAACCAGCAAAAAGTGTAGCCCCTGACTGCCTTGTTTACGGGTTTCAAATTGACGACCGGCGATCGCCACCTCCGGGTCATTAGAGGTGGTGAGAATCCATCGATCGACCAGGCCAGCCTCAAGCACCAAGCCATCTGGATCACCTCCAATAAAGTGGAGAGAGACGGGTTGGGTCTGGTGGAGCCAGCGGGCCAGTACCATGGACTGACGCCCACCATCAATGACAACACCAGGAATGGCCGTCGTGGAAGCCAGTCCTAATTTGACTGGATCAAGTTCTGGGGGGATTTCTAAGATCGGAATGGGCCGATCGACCACGGCGTCTAATAAATTGGCCGCCCCTATCGTCGCAAACCGCCAGCGATCGCCCCATAGTTTCTCAGGGAGGGGGGTTGGAGGGGGCCGGTCCAGCGCTATGGGCTGATAGGCTTGGCCAGTGTAAGCCGGTAAGGTGGGGTAGACTGTTGCCCGCTCTTGCAGGCACCGCTTTAGCCCAGGGGTGCGTCGGGTTGGGATCACTGGGATCCCCAGCAGTTGCCCCGCCGCCTCAATCAGCGCCAGTGCCTGCGGACGAAACAAGCAAAAGGCTGCGGGGGGACGAGTCGCCGCTGCGAGTAAAGGCGTTAGTTGAGCAACGACCCAATCTGCACTGACCGCTGCCTGAGGACAGGTACAGGTCAGTAGAAGCTCACCCTGAGACGTACAAACCACTAGTTCCCACAGGGGGCTGTGATTGTGGTCAGCTAAAGGACGGCGGTAGCAATCGATCTCCCAGCAATCCTGCATAGGGGGGTTAGCTCCAATCTTCTTGTTTACTGCCTCGTCCCCGATAGACCTGGGCCAGCGCATGGATCTGTCGTGTCTTTTCAAACAATTGCTCTTCGGTTAACTGCCACCGGGTCATCACTGTATCCAGGTCTGCTTTGATATCTCGAGATCCAGGAAAGTCACCGTAACGAATCCGCAGGCGGGCCAACTCTGACAGGTTGAAATCAGTGGGTTCACCGCTTAACAACGCATTTACAGTTTGGCGATCGATGTGCCATTGGGGATGTTGCTGGTCTTTCTGATCCGATCCGGAGGCCATAGCATACAATTCTGGAGGGAGAATTCCAGTATCCTATATCGGGCGCAATTCTCTGAATGCGGAGTATGCTTGGGATGGTTGAGAATTCATTGCTATGATATCTGATGCCAGGAAAAGGAAGGGGACATAGTGAATGGCCAGTGTAGTGCGATCGATCACAGAGGCACGGCGTTCCACGTTCCGTTCTCAGCGTTCAACTCAGTTACCTTTGACCAGGCCGCGTCCAGTTCATGCTGCTGGGCAGCCTCCTGTCTCGCCGCGATTCACGGTTATCTCCAACCCCGTAACCGCCTATTCCGTCGCCCTGCATCGGCAGGCATCGGCTTCCAGCTCAGTTGTGCGCCAGTTACCTCAGTGGAGTCAGGCTCCAGATGGGTTAAAAATTCTCATACGAACCCATAGGGTTTCGATTATTCTTGCTTTTGTTTTAGGGATTGCGGCGCTGACCGTCTATGGCAGTACGGTGTATACCCAGCAGCTTTGGAGTAAAGAGTACCGTAAATTAAAGACCTTAGAGCGGAGTGAGCGAGAATTACTGGCGACTGGAGAGTCCCTCAAAGGTCAGGTTGCCCAACAAGCTGAAGGTGCCGGTAGTCAGCTGGTTCCTAAAACGCCCAGTAGTCTGATTTTCCTGAAGTCAGAGCCACCCCGCTCCACGCCAGCGATTCCTTCCATCGTTCCTGGAATGATGCCTCCAGGTGCCAATAAATTGCAGCCCTCACCGCACAAGCCGTTAGGGTACTAGGGGGGGTGGGGTCGATCGATGAGTAGCCCATCCCGTTCTGCAAAATTGCGCAGTGTATCTGGGGGCTCTACTGTCCGCCGGTCTGGCCGCATCAGTAAGCGACGCCAGGGCGTTTATCCATCCACGACACGACTGCTGACGGTCTGGAGTGTATTGATGGGAGCAATGGTACTGCTGGCAGGCAACCTGTTTTATGTACAGGTGCGGCAGTCATCGGTTTTACGCAAAATTGCCCAAGATCGTCAGAGTTATGTCTTGCAACCCTTTGTGCCTCGTCGCTCGATCGTGGATCGTAACGGCACCGTTTTAGCCCTGGATCGGCCAGCCTTCATGCTCTATGCCCATCCCAAGCTGTTTAAGGAAAGCGCCCAGGCGATCGCTGAAAAACTAGCCCCCATCCTGAATCAACCAATACCCGCTCTGCTGAAGACCTTTAGGGAAGGTGAGAGCGGTTTGCGTGTCGCAGATAAGCTTTCTGAAAATGCAGCTGATCATATTATCGACCTGCAAGTGGATGGGTTGGAGTTAATTGAGCGGCGGGAGAGACTATATCCCCAGCAACAGCAGGCAGCCGATGTCGTGGGCTTTGTCAATACAGAACATAAGGGACAGGCGGGCATTGAGCTGAGTCAGCAAAATTTGCTGGAGCGCCATACTAAAGAAATTCGCCTCAGTCGGATGGGAGATGGCTCCCCCATGCCAGATCAAGTTCCTGCTGGGTTTATGAGCCTGGATGATCTGCAGCTTCAACTCACCATTGATCTGCGGTTGCAGCGGGTCGCCCAGCAAGCGCTACAAAAACAGGTCAAGGCGTTTGGGGCAAAACGGGGAACAGTAATTGTGATGGATGCCCGGGATGGGGCTTTACTGGCCCTGGCCACCGACCCTACCTACGATCCCAACCAGTATTCCAGATTTCCCTTCGATCGCTTCAAGATCTGGGGGGTGACGGATCTCTACGAACCGGGGTCTACGTTTAAGCCCATTAATGTGGCCATTGCATTAGAGACGGGAGCGATTCAACCCAATGATGTGTTTAACGACGTTGGTCAAATTTTTATCGACCAATGGACAATTCAAAACTTTGATTTTAGTTCAGCCGGGGGGCGCGGCTCTGTCAATGTCACGGATATCATCAAATACTCCAGCAATGTTGGCATGGTTCGCATTGTGCAACAAATGAAAGCCAGTCTTTACTATACCTGGCTCAAAAAAATTGGCCTGGGAAGCACAACTGGCATTGACCTTCCTTCAGAGGCCGCGGGTCAAGTTAAGGATCGGAAAACCTTTACCCAATCCCCTATTGAACCGGCCACTACAGCCTTTGGCCAGGGGTTTTCCCTCACTCCTATTCAACTGGCACAGATGCATAGCTCTCTCGCCAACGGAGGCAAGCTGGTCACCCCCCATGTCTTGCGCGGTCTGTATGACAGTAAAGGGCAGCTCTACTGGCAACCCAACCTGCCCCCCCCTAAACAGGTCTTCTCTCTCAAAACAACCCAGGCCGTCTTACTGATGATGGAGCAGGTTGTCCAAAACGGAACCGCAAAAAATGCTCAAATCCCCAGCTATCGGATCGCAGGTAAGACGGGAACTGCTCAAAAAGCTGGAGGCGGGGGTGGTTATGGCGATGGCAAAATTACCAGCTTTGTGGGCATCGTGCCAGTCAATGCTCCCCGCTATGTTATAGTTGCGGTGGTGGATGAACCCCAAGGGGGAGATGCCTTTGGCGCAACGGTGGCTGCTCCGGTCGTCAAAGCTGTCATGGAGGCATTAATCTCTCTAGAAAAAATCCCTCCCAGCCCACCCGTCAGCACTGCAGCAGGCAATAATGGCTAGTCACCCTGGCGACTGAATTCGCGGCTATATAGAGAAAACCTGCCGCCGCAGGTTTAGGTACTTAGCAGCGGTTTTAACTGCCGGATACTTTTCAAACGTCCTCTCAAATGTAAAGTTCTGGTTAGAGATAGAGCGCTAGATAGCTGATCAAGTACAATATTTTTTTGATTGTTCCTGAAGCGTCCAAAACTGCTTCTGATGGTAGATTTGATTGTGGCATTACTAAAAATAGGATGAATTGAAATGATGTTTCAATCATCTTGCATTTTTTACATGCCTGGAATCAGCAATGCCGATTGGGCTGTTGTAGCGGGGTTAGAGAAATCAGTCACTGTTCAGTTCTACCCGTTGTTCATGTCTGACTCTAGGAGGGTGCCTATAGTGTTGACTCCGGTTTTTTACAGTGCTTGCAATTTATCCCGGTAGTTTTGATCCCATTACCCTTGGCCATCTTGATATTATCGAGAGAGGTTGTAGGTTATTTGAAAATGTCGTGGTGGCGGTTTTACGAAATCCCTCAAAGTCCCCTTTATTCACGGTCTCTGAGCGGGTTCTCCAGATTCGTCAGGCAACACAACATCTATCAAACTTAGAAGTAGACAGCTTTGATGGGTTAACGGTGCAGTATGCCGAGTTACGTCAGGCCACAGCTTTACTTCGGGGTCTGCGGGTTTTATCAGACTTTGAAATGGAGCTGCAAATGGCCCATACTAATAAGACTCTGTCTGCTCATGTTGAAACCGTTTTTCTTGCGACTTCCAATGAATACAGCTTCCTCAGTAGTAGTCTGGTAAAAGAGATTGCCCGCTTTGGCGGTTCTGTTGATCATCTTGTTCCACCCCATGTCGCCTTAGATATTTACAAATGCTTCGACAAAATTCCTCCAGCGCCAGCCCCGACCCAGGGTTTAAGGCTAACCCCGGATCCACCAATGGAGCCGTCTCTCTAGGAGGCGCTCACACCAGCGATTTTGATATTCAACGAGAACTCAATCGCCTGGAGGAACTGATTCTTGACAGTCCTCGTATTCCCTTAAGTCGGCGTACGCTGATTGACGAAGAGCATTTACTGGAACAACTGGATGTGATTCGCTTGAGTCTACCTGACGCTTTTCAGCAGGCAGACGATCTACTGCGCCATAAAGATGAGTTACTGATGCAGGCTGAGCAGTGTGCTCAACAAATTATTGAGCAGGCTGAGCGGCGAGCAGCCCAGCTCATGAATGAAATGGGAATTTTGAGGCAAGCCGAGTTAGAAGTCCAGGCCCTTAAACAACAAGCGCTAGAAGATTGTGAAGTCATTCGGGAGCAGGCGATCGCTGAAATTGAGCAACTGCAGCGGCAGGCCCAACGGGATCTGGAAGAGATGAAGCGGCACACCCTAGCAGAGTGTGAAGAGATTCAGGCGGGAGCCGATGAGTATGCTGATCGGGTACTGCGTGAGATGGAATTACAACTATCCGAGATGATGCGGGTCGTCCGTAATGGCCGTCAACAGCTACAACCAGAGACAGCTCCCCGCCCACGGGAGGGTGGCAAAGGGGCTTCAATTCGTCCATCCCCAGCTCCACGAGCAGATCGGAGTAACCGCAGCTAGCTCCCCAGATTGCGTTGAGCTTCTTTGGCCACGGGTTCAAAGGCATCCTGGGATAATCGCTCTAAAGCTGGTTTTGTTTCTGGAGTGGCAATGGTTCCTAAGGCTTGAGCCACTCGAAAGCGAATCTGCCAATCGGGATGGCTAATAAAAGAGGCCAGCAGACCAACAGCCCTTGGATCTGCTAATTCGCCTAATGAACCGATCGCTGCGGTTTGGATCATTTCGTTTTCTGACTTGAGTGCATCAGCCAGTAATTCGTAGCCCCTGGGCTCACCCAAGGCCCCTAAGGCTGCCAAAATACTAAACTTGACCAGCCATTCTGACGTGGTCTCGTAGAGTTTTTGTAAATCATCAAATACTTCTCTCAACCCCAGGGCACTGAGGGAGTCTGCCGCCGCCGCCTGAACGTCTGGCTCAGAGTCTTGCAGGCGCAGCCGCAATAAGCTTAGGGCCTGAGAGGGGTTTTGCTGACCCAAGGTGGCCATCTGACTCACGGCGGCATAGCGCACTCGAGGATGTTTATCTTCAACCAGGGGTTGAATCAGGTCAAAGGCGATTGCAGGCTCCAGTTGGCGCAATTGACTGATGCCACGTAAGCGATCGCCAAAATCAGCAGAGGTCAATAAGGGTGAAATGGATTCAGGGAGATTTGTCATGGGTTAGTTAGCCGTACTCTTCCTAGCTTTCTTCGGTTGCCATCATCCGCACAATATCCCCGCGGGTCAAAATACCCACCACTTGCCCGGCTGCATCTAAGACCGGTAGGCGCTGAATGCTGCGCTCATGCATTAAGCGAGCAGCTTTTGCTAGAGTAGCGTCAGGTGAGATGGTGACTGGGTTACGGGTCATCACATCCCCCACAGTCTGCCCCAGGGCTTTGTGGAGCTCCCGCTCATATCGGGCTGGGTTTTCTAAATAAATTACGCTATCCAGTAGCATGATGTAGGGTGGGGGGGTGACCCCTGACTCGCGCCACATCAAGTCACTCTCAGCGACAACACCCACCAGCTTGCCATTCTCAACTACAGGTAGACCACTGATCCTACGTTCAGCCAATAGCTTAATGGCATCGGTTAACGGCATGCTTGGGGTAGCCGTAATTGGGTCGGGGGTCATAAGGTCGGAGACAGTTTTCGGCATGCTCAACAGTTATTCCTTAGACGGTTTTCTCTGTTCATTGTAGGGAATCGTGATGATCAACCGGATAGGGTTCATAGGATGTTACACAGACTCGAAACGATGCCATCCTCTCAGTGCCTCGCAGCTAGGATAATAAGTTAAGATCCGCCAGACTTCATAGGATATGCCATTTGTCCGTGTTCGTGAGCATGTTAACCCGCTCAGTCGTAAGTTTCAGGTCATTACTCCAGCGCCCAACTGGTCAGACGTGTTTTCTCAGGTTAATCGACCTCTGCATCTAGACATTGGCTGCGGCAGAGGCCGTTTTTTACTGGAGATGGCTCAACTCCAACAAAACTGGAATTTTTTAGGGCTAGAAATTCGGCAACCCTTAGTGGATCAGGCCAATGACTGGTGCCAAGAACAGGGGCTGACCAATCTCTATTACCTGTTTTGTAATGCCAATACCTCCCTCAGATCGCTGTTATCTTCCCTGCCCCCAGCAAGCCTCTATCGGGTCACCATCCAATTTCCTGACCCCTGGTTTAAGCGACGCCACCAAAAGCGGCGGGTGGTGCAACCAGAAATGGTGACTGATTTAGCCGCAGCGATGGTAGACGGGGGTGCGGTTTTAATTCAGTCTGATGTCTTAGCTGTCGCAAGGGAGATGTGCGATCGGTTTGATGCCAACGCCTTGTTTCAGCGGCTTCAGAGCGATTGGTTGGCTGACAATCCTCTCCCGATCGCCACAGAACGAGAGCTATCTACGTTGAAACAGGGCCAACCGGTTTACCGGATGGTGTTTACTAGGGACTTAGCCATCAAGGAACAGTCAAAAGGGTAGTCGTCTGAATTGGTTTACCCTGGTAAGCCAGTTGCTCATGCTTGTTGCTATTTAAGCTAACAGTAATTGTATTTTTACCTGCAGGCAGACTGGCTAAGTAATACCAGGCACCGTAGAGGCGCGTGACTTTCTTGCCATTCACGTAGAGGTGAGCATGGCCTTCACCGGGTAAGTTTTTGGTATTGATATGCTCTGGTGCAAACCGGAAGTTAGTCGTAATCACCTCTAGGTTCCAGCCCTTCATGGCATCGGGTACCAGCTTCAGTTGCACCGTGGGAACTGGCTGACCCGCAGGAATTTCCAGTAAGGTATGGTCATGGGTGGACGGTTGGCTCCCCGTGGGCTGAGTCATCCCAGGCATTTCATGGGCTGCCAGGGCATGGATTAAGCTGGGAGCCAGACAAAGCATCGCAGCAATACCTGCGATCGCAGCGGTATTTTTCATTCTGAATTCCTATGGCAAAAAATGGTGAACCGGAAGCAGCAGTTTCAGCCGATCACCGATGCCTCAAACTGAATTTGTTGAATCAAGGTCAGGATCCGGTGATAGGCGATCTGCTCTCCCTGGTTGAGAAAGGTTTGGGCTGCCTGGTGCAGATCCCTGATCGCTTCAGGATTGTCACCTAGTTGGTAATAGGCCAGACCTCGATCGAGATAGGCATCGGGATTGTTGGGACTAAGGGCTAATGCATGATTTAGATCCTCTATCGCAAGCGGGTAGTTGCCTCGCTGTAAATGCAAGCAACCGCGGTTGTAATAAGCTCGATCGCTGTGCGGGTTGAGTGCAATCGCCTGGGCATAATCCCCCTTTGCCTGAGCCCAATTACCTAAAGAGGCCTGGGCTAAGCCGCGCTCGGTATAAATATCTGAGCGAATTTCATTGTTGTTATCTACAACCCTTTGCAGGGCCTGATCATAGTCAGAAATCGCCTGTTGCCATTGGCCCACCATAGACAGGGCTAAGCCTCGATTAAAATAAGCCCGCAAATCATTGATGGCCAATTCAATCAAATGGGTCTGGTCTGCGATCGCCGCTTCGTAGTGGCCTAGGCGAAATTGGGCAACGCCCCGGTTAAGATAGGCTTCTGGGTTATCTGGCTGCAATCGCAATGCCTCTGCACAGTCTTGAACAGCCTGTTGAGGATTTGCCAGTTGCAGGTTGACCCAGCAGCGATTGGTATAAGCTAAAGCCACCTTTGTCTCTGTTTGAATCGCCTGAGTAAAAGCCAGCTTTGCTTCCTCATACTGGCCTGACTCAGCATACTCAACCCCCTGGTCAAAAAACCCCTTTGCATTAGAAGAGTGGAGTAAATCTGCTCTAGCTAAAGGGGAAAAGCCCAGGAAGACTAACGCAACAATAATGACTAAGGCCTGTCGAAGCACTATTTGCATGGCCGCTGCCCTTGATTGGAGAACTTTACGCAGGTATAAAAATACTCCGGAGGAACAACCACTCAATCGAGTTAAATTGAACTCAGCCGGAGCCGTAGATAGCCTAGATGAAAATTAAACCGCGTCTCTTACAACCGCAATTACCAGCCCTTTTCAGACTTATCTAACACGTAAGCCGCAACTGCCTGAATTTCTTCTGGTTTTAGGCGAGTCTTAAAGGCTGGCATTGCATTTTTGCCGTTGGTGACCTGGGCGATAATGGCCGCTTCCGTATCCATGCCGTATTGTTTGAGCGCATCTTGTTTTAGGGTTTTAGGCGCAGCAACAACATTGCCCCCGCCCAGGTGACAGGCGGCACAATTGGCATTAAAAACCTTTGCCCCCTGAGCAATAGCTGTACTATCGGCTAAGGCAGGGCGAGGAATGGCAACCAGGCAGACCGCCATCGCCAGAAAAATAATGGATAATACCCGTTTCACAGAGGTTTCTTCCCGATACGCTACGATACATGAACCTATTCTGCGATCGCCCCGACTGAATCGTCAAAAGACACCCCGTCAAACATTAAGCAACTGTTACCTACTGGTTGGTTACCTGGGAAAAATCGGTAGGATAGAAAAGTTTCCAATCGCCTGTGTCTTTATCTATGCCATCCTTACCCGATCATCACCCCAAGCAGCTCTCTCTGGGCCCCTTGGAAGCCGAGATTCTCGATATAATCTGGCAGCTGGGAACGGTGACTGTACGGGAGGTTCACGATCACATTTTGACAGACCCCGATCGAGAATTGGCCTATGCCTCTGTCACGACCGTCTTAAATCGCCTCACCAACAAAGGCTGGCTGGCCTGTGATCGTCAGGGTAAAAGCTTTAGCTGGCGGCCCCTGGTGTCGCGGGAGCAGGCCAGGGCCCTACACGCTTACGAGCAGCTCAATCAGTTTTTAGCCATTACTAATCCTGACGTGGTCGCGGCCTTTGCTGATCGGCTAGATCAAACTAGCGTCGATCAGTTAGAAGCGATCGCCCAAAGGCTTCGCAGTATTCGGCAATCGCGGGAGGAAGCCTAATGCACCTCCTGATGATTGGGTTGGGGCTCACCCTGGCCTGGTGGCTGCGGTCTCAATGGAGCCCTCTACCAGGGCAATGGGACGATCGCTGGCAACACAGCTTATTTGCCTTTCTCGTCCCTCCCTGCTTGTTATTGATGACGGCCATTGCGGTGCTGTGCATGGGGCCCCATGGGCACATGTTTTGGAGCCAGGAGGGCTGGTTTAGCTTTAGTCTGGCGATCTCCATTCTGATCGGTGCCCTCTTACTTTGCTTAAACTTAGCCAGAGAAGGCTACCAGACCATTCGCCACATTGCTGCCTATCCTGAACTGACAATTCAGAACCATCACGCCCATTGTCTAGATATTCCCGATCTCTATAGTGCCCAAATTGGCTTTTGGCACCCTCGCCTGGTTATCAGTCAGGGCCTATTAGATCATCTGGATAGTGATCATTTATCCGCTGTGCTGGCCCATGAGCAGGCCCATGTGCAGTACCGAGACACCTTCTGGTTTTTCTGGCTGGGCTGGATTCGTCGCCTGACTGCATGGCTCCCACAAACCGAGGCACTCTGGCAAGAGCTTCTGCTGTTGCGAGAAATGCGAGCCGATCGCTGGGCTGCGCAACGGGTCGATCCCTTGCTATTGGCAGAAGCCCTGGTGCAGGTAGTCAGTGCCCCTTTAATGCAAACCCAGGTCTCAGCCGGTTTAAACGCCACAGGCCGCGATCGGTTAACAGAACGGATTGATTATTTGCTAACCGATGCCGAAGCTTCCCCTCCGGCCAGCGCTTACCCCTGGAACTGGCTCCTGGTCTGCCTTTTACCATTGGCCAGCATCCCGTTTCATTCCTAAAAATAAAAATCGAGGGGCAACCAGCCCCTCAAAAATTTTACTGGGTTAAGCCAGAGAGAAACATGGGGACAAATTTCTCCATGACTGCTTTGGGATCCCGCTTCCAGGCCCGCTGGATCATGTCAACTCGGGTCATTTGCAAATCGGGGGACAGCAGCGTATGGGGCAGGCGCTCCATCAGGTACTGGGGCCGCTGCCAGACTGGCATGGTATTGGCAATGTCCAATAATTTGCTGACTCGTCGCAACTCTGCACCCAGAGTAATATCCATCCCAGATTCAAAAGCGGCCTGCTCGATCGCACTATACCGTTGCTTGGCGGCCTCCACCTTCTGACGGTGGGCTGGACTTTTTTGAGCTAGTTTTGCCAACCAGCGGTTGCCCCAGCGCACATGAGCAGCTTCTTCTGGGAAGATTTTGGCAATCGTCTCCTGAATTTTGATAGTCTCTTCAGTCTGGGGTGCTTGCTTGAGTGCATTGATGTGAGCTGAGAAATACTCACAGCCCCGCTTTTCGGTGACATTGATCGCAGCCAGAGCCCCAATCATGGCATCGTCGGTCGCTTGATCCGTGTCATAGGCTTCCTGATCCAGCAGTCGATCGAATTCTTCAATATAAGCCATTCCTGGTGGTCTGTTGACAGGGGCACCCAGATCTACCAGCAGATCGGTGAGCCACATGGCATGACGGGCCTCATCTGCAACATGGTGAGACAGATCCCGTACTAGCTCTGCTGGCTCTCCATTTAACTGTTCAATCAAGGCGGTCAAGTCTTTACAGCTGCGCTGCTCAGAAAAACGATACCGATTTAGGGTAATCAGGTGAATCTCGCGATCGCGCACTACCTGAGCCAAGATTTCTCTGGCACCCAATTGGTTTTGTAGCTTGCGGGGATATGCAACAGTCATGGTGCTAACTCGCGGGTATTAATAGCAATGCAATGTATTGGAGACTAGTGTAGCGAATTCCTTTGAAGAGAGAAGATAGGAGAGATAGAAAAAGGGGCATATCAACCGATATACCCCTTAGACCTCAATGCTGGACGTTGATTTTTAAAAGGGTCTAAACATCGTAGTACAGGGCAAACTCGTAGGGGTGGGGCCGAATATTCATCGGAATCACCTCGTTATCCAGCTTGTAACTGATCCAAGTGTTAATGAAGTCTTCTGTAAACACACCGCCCGCAGTCAGAAACTCGTGGTCTGCCTCCAGGGCCTTTAACGCATCCATTAGGGAACCGGGAGTGGAGGGAATCTTCGATAGCTCCTCAGGGCTGAGGTCATAGATGTCAACATCCAGGGGCTCCCCTGGATCAATTTGATTTTTAATGCCGTCAATCCCAGCACAGAGCATGGCGGCAAAGGCCAGGTAAGGGTTACAAGAGGCATCGGGACAGCGGAATTCTAAGCGCTTGGCCTTTGGATTGCCACCAGAAAGCGGAATCCGCACGGAGGCGGAGCGGTTGCCTTGGGAGTAAGCCAGGTTTACAGGAGCTTCAAAGCCTGGCACCAGCCGCTTATAGGAGTTGGTGCTGGGGTTGGTCAGGGCCAGCAGCGCTGGGGCATGTTTCAAAATGCCGCCAATGTAGTGCAGCGCCATCTGACTCAGGTTGGCATAGCCATCTCCAAAAAAGAGGGGTTTGCCACCCTTCCAGATTGATTGGTGCGTATGCATTCCAGAACCGTTGTCATTAAACATGGGCTTGGGCATGAAGGTCACGGTTCTACCGTACTTCCTGGCCACGTTTTTAATGCAATACTTATAGGTCATCAAGTAGTCAGCCGCAGGTACCAGCTCCGCAAAACGGAACCCCAACTCGCACTGCCCCCCTGTTGCCACTTCATGGTGATGCTTCTCGATCGGGACGCCGCACTTTGCCATCGTCAGCAGCATCTCCGTCCGCATGTCTTGTAGGGTGTCGGTGGGAGCAACGGGGAAGTAGCCTTCCTTGTAGCGGGGTTTGTAGGCCAGGTTACCCCCTGCTTCAACTCGGCCAGAGTTCCAGCGACCTTCTACGCTATCGACATGGTAGTAGCTCTCGTTTTCCCGTTGGTCAAAGCGGACATCGTCAAATACAAAGAATTCAGCTTCTGGGCCCAGATAGGCGGTGTCACCCAGCCCGGTCGATTTCAGGTAGTCTACCGCTTTCCGAGCGATCGCCCGCGGGCAACGGCTATACAGTTCACCCGTCCGTGGCTCGATGATGGTACAAATCATGCTCAGGGTCGGCTCTTCCATGAAGGGATCGATCCAAGCAGTGTCGGGGTCTGGCACCATTGACATATCAGACTCATTAATCGCCTTCCAGCCGCGAATACTGGAGCCATCAAAGGGAACCCCAGCGGTGAAACTATCCAAATCGATCTGATCGTAGTAGAGGGTCAAATGCTGCCAGATCCCTGGAGTATCAATAAACTTCAGATCAATAAGCTGAATCCCTTCATTTTTAACCTTATCCAGGATCTCTTGCGGGGTTGTCATGAAATACTCCTTACGCTTCCGAACAAACTTGAGACGATAATCATAGGACGATAATCATAGATCGATAACCATAGATCGATTGAAACAAGGGTGAACCCAAGCGGCGAATGGAATCCACTAAGAACTTGACGAGGCTCCCCCATTAAAGCCCTATGATTTCTGAGTCATCCTATGAAATAGGCTCATACAGATTTTGTATCAAAAATCACAAAACGAAGCTTTCTTGTCTCACACTTAAACTTAAATTAAGAATGGGGCCTAAATCGTGGCAATATCAGCATTTCGCTCTATCCTCATTCTTGGGTTGTAATTCACCTGCAAGTCGCTCAAAACGACACCTATTCTGGGTTGTGCAGCGTGATACACTATTTCATGCCAGAGATGAAACCGTTACCTGAGCGAGACTCCTTATTATCTTGGGTCAGTTCTTCTGTTCAGTGAGTGGTCAATAAATAACTGAAATCTGATTTATCAGCAGCATTGGGAGACAAGACTCATGCGGGATGCCGTAACTAGTCTGATTAGAAACTATGACATTGCCGGTCGCTACTTTGATCGCAGCGCCTACGATAACCTGAAGGCTTATTTTGCTTCAGGCTTGGCCCGGGTACAGGCAGCTGCTGTGATCACAGCAAATGCCGCAGAAATCGTTAACCAGACGGGTTTACAGCTATTTGATGAGTTCCCAGAATTAATTCGCCCCGGTGGCAATGCTTACACAACCCGCCGCTATGCTGCTTGCCTGCGGGATCTAGACTACTACCTGCGCTATGCCAGCTATGCTTTGGTTGCGGGAGATAACGACGTTCTGGATGAGCGGGTGTTAGAAGGGTTACGAGAAACTTATAATTCTCTCGGTGTGCCGATCGGCTCTACCGTTCAGGGCATCCAGATTATGAAGGCGATCGTCCGAGAAAAGGTAGAAGCCGCAGGGTTTGACAACAGTGTCGTCGATCAACCCTTTGATTACCTGACCCGCGAGCTCAGTGAAAAAGACCTGTAGCTTACCAAAATTGTAGGGGCCTGGCGCTGCTAAAAGCTGTTCCAGAAACGGCTTCACATTTTTCACACTGTAAGGGTGGGCAATGCCCGCCCTATTTTATCCTTTTTATCCCTGGAATCAGCCATGCCGCCTTTTAGACGGGCGACAGGTTGGGTTAGCAACCGTCTAAGTCAGGCAGTAATAGGGCAGGTGAAATGTCTGGGGGTAAAGAGACAGCCCCATGCAAGAATAAAGTCACCAGATTTTCTAAAAAATCATCCCGGTCTTGCCAGAGATGGTGAAACTCACTGGTAAACTCGATGACTGCATAGCCCAATAACATACCATTCAATAAACTTGCTAACTTTTCAGCCGAGAGATGGGTTTGCAATTGTCCTCGATCGATGACTGCCTGAAAGTATTCCGCCACATAGTGATTGGCTTGGGTCAGACCCCGTCCTAAAGCCACCCGATTTTCAGAGGGTAACTGCCCAGACTCACCCACAATCGATCGCACCACTTCGGGAACCTGCTCCAGCGTAGCCAGACAGGCGGTGGCGTAGTCTTTTAATGCCTGATGAATACTATTAGCTTGGTTAGCTTGCTGCACCAGGTTTTTACCCAATCGTGTAAAAACAGCGGCTTCTTCAATCACGGCCAGCAGCAAACCATGCTTACTGCCAAAGTTACGAAACAGGGTGACTTCGTTCACGCCTGCTAACTCGGCAATTTGTTTGGTTGTGGTATCCGTCACCCCTTGATCGGCAAATAGTTTGATAGCCGCATGGATGAGACGTTGGCGAGTTAAGTTACGACGGACAGGCATGGGCAAACTGCAAGTGACACTTGCAGTAAAAAGGACTGGCTGTTACACTTAATATGTAAGTGGCACTTGCACTACTGTAAATGGTTTTAACGCCAAATGGTTTTAACCCCATCCAACAGGTTAATCATCACTCTTCAAAGGATTTTCATGACGGAACATTCCGTGATAAACGCTCCAACAAGCCTTCCAGTAAACGATTCCACCCCACAGAGCCCTATTCCGTTTAACTGGGCAAATGCCCTTTTTTTTGGAGCGATTCATGCTGGGGCTCTCCTGTCACCCTGGTTTTTCTCTTGGTCAGCCTTGGGTATAGCCCTGGGGCTGCACTGGCTATTGGGCAGCATTGGGATTTGTCTGGGCTACCATCGACTGCTGACCCATCGCAGTTTGCAAGTGCCTAAATGGTTGGAATATACCATCGCCCTGATTGGTGCCATGGCCTTACAAGGTGGCCCGATATTCTGGGTGGCAGGCCATCGCATGCATCATCTTTATACTGAAGATCGAGATAAAGACCCTTACTCGGCCCGCCGGGGGTTTTGGTGGAGTCATATGCTGTGGTTATTTCATAAGCGTCCAAAATTCTTTTGCCGTGAGTCTTATCGTAAATTCGCACCGGATCTTGACCGGCAACCCTTCTATCGCTGGCTTGATCGTTACTTCCTCCTATTACAAGTGCCCCTGGCGATCGGGCTCTACCTGGTCGGCGGCTGGTCTTGGGTGATTTATGGCTTATTTGTCAGGACTGTTCTGCTCTGGCATAGCACCTGGTTAATTAATTCTGCGACCCATCTGTTTGGCTATCGCAGTCATGCCTCAGAAGATAACTCCCGGAATTTGTGGTGGGCGGCCCTGGTCACCTATGGAGAAGGCTGGCATAACAACCACCATGCCTACCCAAATGTGGCAAAAGCAGGATGGCAGTGGTGGGAAATTGATATGACCTGGTGGGTAATCTTGCTATTGCGGCAACTTGGGTTAGCCGATCGAGTCATCTTGCCACCTATTAAAGAGTTCTAAGCCAGATTTGAAATACCATGCTAGTGTTAGAGCAATAGAGCATTATATTCGGCCGTGTAATCCGTCCCATAGGCGTTTCTCCGAATTTAATTCGTTACCATCTTAATTCGGAGAAATTTATGCCGATATATGTTGAGAATCTGTCCTATGAAATGACAGAGGGTGGCCTTTCTGAAGTTTTTGCTCAGTACGGTACGGTCAAGCGGGTTCAGATTCCAACCGATCGAGAAACAGGCCGTGTATGAGGCTTTGGGTTTGTAGAAATGTCAACCGAAGCGGAAGAATCTGAATAACCCAAGCTAAACCAAAACCATTCCATGAAAATGCAGGAGACTAGATGACACAAATTATTCTTGGTGAAAACGAAGGAATTGAATCTGCGTTGCGTCGATTTAAACGTAAGGTCTTAGTTGCTGGCATTTTTCCAGACATGCGAAAAAATCGCCATTTTGAAACACCGATTGAGAAACGCAAACGCAAAGCAATCGCTAAACGCAAACAGCGCCGCAACACCTTTCGTTAATCAAATCGGTAAACGAGTTATTTTTTCAAAGAGTAAAGATCATATACTTACTGAAATAACTCTTTACCCATTAAAGCGATGCACCTCAATCAACTTAAGCCGGGATAAATTAGGGCTTTGCAATTAAATAATGTACCCGCTGTAGGATGTGTTAGGTGCTAGCCGTAACGCATCATGGGGATTTTATTTTCACGCAAGTCCCTTACCATCGCAAGGCGGGACAAAAACGAACTCAGTTCCTTTTTGTATCCTCTAATCTCCACTTTCGTGAGGACTAATTTGTCCCGTTTTACACTACTACCCCTACCAACTACTTAGCTTTTATGAAAATCCAAGAACTACTTAGCCGATATAGAGCGGGTCAACGAGACTTCAGAAATTTAAACTTGACTGCCGCCAATCTAAGAAACATGAACTTAAGTGGCGCAGACTTAAGAGGAACCAATCTCACCAGCGTAAATCTAACACGAACTAACCTAAGTTATGCCAATTTAGCAGGCGCTAATATGACTAATGCAACACTGCTAGAAACAAACTTAACTGGTGCCAATTTAGACGATGCCAACTTAAACGGGACTGATTTAAGTCAGGCCATTGTGAATAGTACTTCGAGTCGCAAAGCGATGAGATAGGATATATATTTTTTTCAAGACCAAAAGTTATCCCCGCGATAGAATTCGGAAGTTAGAAGTCGGAAGTCAGAATTCAGGAGCCAGAATTTAGCAATTTGCTTAACTTCTGACTCCTTGATCTCCTAGCTCCTTGATCTCCTAGCTCCTTGATCTTCTGACTCCTTCTCTCCTCACCCTTTCAATGCTTTTGAATTTTAAGGCTTATTTTTAATGACCCCAGAAGCCGTTCGGACAGTCGCTCAGATACGGAAAGAGTTTTATACTATTTTTACAGTGGCAATGGATGCGGCAGTTACTGTTGTCAATCGAAATTCTTATTCCAGTAACTTCTCGATCGCATTTTGGTTAGATAGTCATCAACGATTAAATTATCTGTGCATTTTCGCCTATACTGCACCGGATGATCTAATCCCTGAACGGCCATTAACCCTGCGTCTAGTTGTGAATACTGGAGGAGATGCTTTTGCAATTACCTCCTGCTATAGAAACAGCCATAAAAAAGGAACTCAGGAATTAAATCGAAGCTGGCATTTTCAACTGATCTTACTACCCGAAGAAATCTTCAATCTATTACCGTGGATTGTTAACTTGATCCGATTTTATGACCTGGGTGCCATTGCATCCCTACCCAAATCACCTTCTGAGTTTGACTTTAATCCATCACACCCACTGTTACCGGGTGCCATTACCACCCATCAGGCATGGGAGCAGCTTTTGCAGCAGTCTGATAAACTACGAAGTTACTCTTTACAGGCTGTTGTGACGAAAAAATACATCGGTTAAACCGAAAGACCACAAGAAAAGAAGAAAATGAAAAAAGGCTCAGACAGTAATAGCTGAACCTTTGAAGAAACATTAAACAGTGTGATTCATGGGATAACTGAACTATTCACCATTCCCGCGTAGGCGAGAATTTACCCTAGTAGGGGTTGGCCAATTTGGACTCCGGTGCAAACGGGGATGACGGCCAATCCTTAAGGGACTCGTGAATAATTTAGGTTGAGCCCCTTGTTATCCACAATCAGGTGTACTTCAGTCATCAAAGAATTGCTACAGAATTAGTAGTTGCGAGCAAAGTTATTGCTTTTACGCCCACCACCAAAGGTATTGCTGCGCTCTTCCCGAGGTTTTGCCTTATTGACCTTTAAATCGCGGCCCATCCATTCAGCCCCATCGAGAGCCTCAATGGCTGCTGCTTCTTCAGCATCTGTGCCCATTTCCACAAAGCCAAAACCACGAAGACGACCAGTCTCTCGGTCGGTTGGCAGTTGAACCCGCTTGACCGACCCATACTCTGCAAATACAGCAGTCAAGTCTTCTTGTGTAACCTGGTAGGACAGGTTACCAACATAAATCGACATAGATTGTCTCCAAAATCAAAAAAAACGTAGAGAGCAAAATTTCGGAGAGAAACCTGTCAATGGAAAAACGCGAAAAATCGTTAATACTCAAAACAAATTTTGCAGCCGATACTTATTCTCACCTATTTATTCTAGCACTCTACTTGACATTTGGGCCTAAAAACTGTGTGTAAACATATATGAAGAAAAACGAGAAAGACCTCAGCAGGGTCTCGCTCTGTTTCAAGGGCAAATCGACTGTTGGGGCTCCTCTGTAACTTAGACTTGCAGCTAGATTTGCTGCGCTGGCCATCCTAGCCTGGATTATTTACGACCCCCTCAATTATTGGCTGTCATTCCCATGGCAATGGGAACCCAGGTTGGGCAACGTTTACCAGGGTGGATTCCCGCCTACGCGGGAATGACGAACAATTCAGTTACCTCATGAATGATGCAGACTAGAGGCTGACTAATTATGTCAATGCATTGACGATCGATTGATACTTTGTTCCTGGCAAATTTCTCTTATCAGATTTTTTGTCAGATCTTTGAAATAATTCTTGTTCCTCACGAATTTCTTACAATTGATCTGTACAATTTGCTTCAGCGTCTTAGGGTGTGTCTAACAAAATTATCTGGAGGTTTTAGTCGGTAGGGGTTGTGGCAAAAATCAGTGCAATCGTTGAAGGCTCTCCCCGATAAAAGAGTAATTTTAAGTTAATGTTTCGCTTTTCTTAAACCCCCCTTGATTAAGAGGGGGATAATTTTTTAATGTGTATTTTCCTGATCAAGGAGAAAAGGGGCCGGCAGATGAAGGGTAGCTTGTCACTAAGTCTATCCGAATATCCGAATTTTAGGCTGGGCAGTGCCCACCACTGCTGGATTATGGAAATTGTCAAGCAGTTTCCGGATAGGCTTTAAATCTCTCTTTTATTAAGAGGGCTGGGGAGATTTTGATGTAATTGATATTATACGCCTTCTGATCTATTCGTTAATTGATTTACCCATTAAACGGGTATCCACTTGATTGACTTATTGTTTTCGTAAAGTTTGCCATTTTAGTAAAAATCAGGGTTCACAAACAGGGCATAGTAAATAGGATTTTAACCTCCGAAACTTCAGATTCAAGCCTGCGATAGGTCTTTTTTTGTAATTTTTTGAATAATTATTCCGGCTTCGGGCTACCACCGCAAGGCGGGACAAAAAGGAACGCAATTCCTTTTTGTATGCTCTAATTTGCCCCGCTTTAAGCGGATACCCACTCCAGGTATTAACCGGTGGTTGAAAGCCTCCCAAACTCGTTTGGAATCTTGCGAAATCATACCGCTATTCAGTAAGGCCCAAAACTATGACCACATTTTGCCAACAATCAGCCATGTTTCCGATTTTAAGCACCTTCGCTGGCGATCGCGAGAGTCATCCTCCCAAAAGTCTGAATTCCTTGTCGGGCATAGATTCTAGAAGCCCACGGTCAGCACTCCTTAAGTTCGGCCTTAATTGCCTAAACTGCGATTGAGCCAACTGAGTTTCAGCTTCATACTCAATCCATGGGAAATACCGAGGGATTGACTATCCTATCAATTGCCTCTTCGGTCTTCCTTCCGGGTCAATTTGATGAGTGCGACTAAGGATGATGGCCACTTCCCCCCAGTTAAATCAAATCTATTTTTATTTAAAAACAAATTTTATGGCAGCATCTAACAATCAATCGTCTAAGGGCTTGAGACCTTTTGGGGATGATTCCTTTAATCAATATCAATATCTTCAGGGGGCGCTACCAGAGTTCCTGGCTTTATGGCTCTGGATCAAACTAGCAATTCTGCTTCCCGCTGATCCACTCCCATTGATCGGGTGGGGGCTGATGCTCTGCTGCATAGTCCGTTGGAGCTGGCAAGGGGCCATGCTACTCCATGGCCTGGGTCATACCCTTTGTCGTGCCCTGGTCGATCGCCAGCCCGCAGTCATCCATTACACCCATATCTTTGAACATCGTTGCCCCCGTCAGGTGTTTGCCGCCCTATGGCCCCTAGCCCCCTATTGGCTCAGCCCACCTTCGCCCCAGTCGTTGCCCTGGTTGGGGGTGGGCGATCGCACCCCCTGGAAAGTCCGTTGCAAGGCGGCGGGTGGGCTGGCATTTAACCTGGTGGGGCTGGGTCTTGGCCTGCTCCTGAGTCATGCTGACGGGCCTGGGGTTGGTCAGCTCTCTGGTCTGGCCATCCTGGGTTGGTGTTTTGCCCTGGCCAATGGGTTGGTGCTGATCACCAGCCAATCCGATTGGCTCACCCTGATGACTGGTCAGGGCGATCGGCTGTATTGTGGCAATTTTGGCTTTATCATTCAGGGCGAATCGGCCCTGGAGCGGGATCTCATCCCTGAGCAAGGGAAGGCATTGTTTGCCATCATGGGGCGAGAGACCGAGGTGCGGGGGGAGCAGGCGGGGGGAGGCTTGGTGTTTGCCCGCGATCAACTGGGTTACACCTGCTTTGTCGGCCATAAGCTGGTGAAGGCCAAACGGGGTAATTTAACCGCCTCCCTGGCTACGACTTTTACCCGAGTCCGGCAGCAGTCGCGCAAGTCTGGGTTTAGGCCCATGCTCAAAAACATGGTGGGGGCCTACCACTACCGCTTTGGCACCAGTGGGCCGCCTTCGGTGCTAGAAACCCACTGGCATGAATGGAGCCCTGCCAGACTAGAGCAGGTTTGGTCTCTGGAGCGTGGGCATTGGCAGTCTTGGCCCAAGTTAGTAAACCATCGGATTACCCACAATGGAGACTTTGATGGCTGGGTTTTGTTTGGTCAGGTCGTGGATTATGTCAGTTTGGGGCTGTGGTTAGAACGGGTGCTCCATGTCCCCAACCAAACCGTAGGCGATTCTCCCAAAATCGCTGCTATGTTCGACCTGTTGGTGACCCAGGGCATGTGGTTGCCCTCCGTCCGTCTGGCCTATCAGATGACCCTGGCCTCCGGTTTCACCGCTGCCTTTGGTGGCGATTTGCCCCCTAAAACAGCGCACTCTACAGCTCCCAGCCCCGATCAACTGCAACGATGGGCTGATCGGTTTGAGTCTGTTTTTCTTACCCATTGCGAAACCCGACCCTCCGCCGAACAGTTCCCTAGTCTTGCCGGTCAGCAGTGGCTGCATCAGGTGATCATGCCGACTTTACGTCAGGATGAAAGCCTTAAGCCGTTTGCCACCGAAGAGTTGACCGCTTTTATTCAGATGACCCTGGAGGTTTTCTTAAAAAATGATGTGTATCGGGCCACTCGCCTATTAATGCGCAGGGCGCAGGGGAGTTTTGGCTTGGCGGTGTTGTCTACCCTCAATCCAGACTGGGTGGTGCTCAGTAGTCTGGGCCAGCCCATTAGTCTGGGGTTTGATCCTAATCAGAGCTACGCCGTATACGCCTCTGAACCAGCCGCCGTAGATGGGGTGTTGGCTAAAAGGCCAGGGGCCTATCGCCTGGATCTAAATCAAAATACCGGGGAAGTGGCGGTGCTCACCGCTACGGGGGTGACGGTCTATTCCATGACAGAAAGCCGTGAACTCAGGGATATGGAGCTGTTTCAACGACGCCTTGTCTACCCCATCCCCATCCCGGCTGGCCAGCCCGCCTCAGACCCCGTTGCCCAAGATTTGCAGGATATCCCGCATCTGTTTCGTCAGATCAAAGATACCTGGCTTAACCCCGCCTCTGGTAACCGCCAAAGTGCGGAGTACCTGGCTAACTTTTTGATCGCCAAGGCCCGATATCTTAAGCAAAAACAGCAACAATTGGTCAGCCTGGGGCTGGATCCCTCCCTGGCGAAGTCTAGCCATGTTGATCTGCTGATTACGGGCATAGAAAACAGCCTGTGGGTCGGGGAACAATTTGCCAGAGACCTGGAAAGACTGTTTCCCCTGCTTTCGGTCAAGGTGATGTCTTCTAACCTGGTCTTGCAAAAGTTGCAGTACGACTTCTCCAGCCTGGGTCTGGCCAAACAATCCCTGGTGCTGGCCATCACCCAGTCAGGCCAGACCTTTCCGACTCGTCAGGTGCTGGAAGCCTGTGACCTGTTAGTGCGTCAGAGCGTCATCCGAGAATTTTTTGTACTAACGGGGGAACCCACCAGCTTTTTAGGCTCCCCCCTGCTGGCCCCCACCTTTGCCGGAGAGCCCTTTAGTCGTCGGCTCTTTACCAATGGCAGCGGGCGGCGAGTGGCGGAGCCAGCTACCGCATCGGTGGCCACCAGCCACCAGACCCTGACTGAGTTGCTGCTCTATCTCGTGCGCCAGTTGCAGGCCACCTTTCCCCACCAGCAGCCCCTGGGGTTGACCCTCTGCCCCACTGGTTTAGCGCTGTTGGCTGATATTGATAATCAATTCCTGCACCAGAGTACAGAAGATTTGCTGGAGACCGACCCAGCAACGGGCGATCGCCCCTCTCGCCTGCATCGGCAGATTGTCGAAGCGGGCCGCAAATGGGGCTTACACATCATCGAAACGCCCCTGGCTTGGCTGATCCATGCTGTCTATATCACGGTTACCGTCGGCTGGGCGATCGTGTTTGGCTACTCTATCCCCCTGGCTCAAACTCTGTTCAAAGGAGTGTTATGGGCTTTTAACCTGCCAGCAGATGCCATGCTGGCTACAGCCTTCGACATCTTCTTTACAGTAGACGACATCATTATCTATATTTTTGGGCCCTGGTTTTGGAGCTTGGGCCTGCGGCTCCTGCAAAAGCGCCCCCTGCTGGCCCGTACTGGTAAACGCACACTGGTGCTAGGGGAGACGCCATGGGTGAGGCAGACCCTAGAAAACTATGTCAGTAAGCTCTTTTCCCTCAGCTATGGCATTGCCACTCTAGAGGTGCATGGGGCTAACCCCCAGGATGACTTGGTGCATCGCTTTGCCCATCGAGTGGTGCGGGGCACCTTGCTGTTCCTTGGGGTTCCAGATGGGCGTTTTGGTGACAAGCAGCAGGGTGAAGAGAATGCGGTGATCCTTTCCGGTCGCCAGGCCAATGGTATTCGCAACCTGGGGGCGGGGCCTGAAATTGTGGCTTTGGGTTCTAATCCAGCCATCGTGCGTCAGGGGTTTGCAACTGCCCTGGTATTACCCAGCCTGCCCCCTCCAGGTGAAACCGCCTCCGATCACCCCCGCCTCACCAGCGATTTGATTGAGACGCTGCGAGAATCCCGCTTTCAGTCTCTACAAAGGCTGCTGGCCAGTTACCTGTTTTTTTGGGCGATGGCCCAGCGGGTAGCAAGCTTGCCTGTGCTGGGCTATCCTTTTTGGAAGTCTCAAAGTCGAACCAAGGTCATGACCACCGCGGCCCCGGTATCTGCCCCCAGCCTGGATCGGCCAGAGCCCGAAGAAATGATTAACCTGGAACTTGAAAGCGTCGCCCATCAAGAACAAAGTTAAGGCTAGTGTTAGAAGGGGCACACAGGGGCAACTTCTACGATTACACTTCAGCAGGTTCCTTTTGGGACTCTAGCCACCGCTTGTAAGCCACTTCGTCTCCACCAAAGGAGTCTACTGAAACCTGACGTTCAGGCATTGGTTTAAGCGGGGCATTCATTGGGCTGTACTGGCAGTAGCAGATCACCACCATGTCGTACTTACCCATTGGCCCATCAGTCGTGTAGGTTTCAACTCGCACAACTTCCCAGTCGCCCTTGCGATAATGGGTGCTGCGTCCATGCTGTTTTGCATCGTGGAGCGCATCTACACGAATGAACTCGGTTGGGCGATACCCAGGTTCAGGAATAGGCTTGTTGGAGTAGTCCCAATGCTCAGCCAAGATGCGGGTGAGTGCCTGTGTGTGTTCCAACTTTCGACTTTCCCAACCTTCCGCGTTGGGTTCAGCCTGGAAAATGATGTATTTACTCATTAGTCTGACTCCTGCTCTTGGTAGGGTTTTGGGAACTCAGTTTCGCCTTCAAAAACACAATCGACCTTGAAAATGGGATCTTCTGGGGTTCGCTCAACCTCAATTAACTTCCACCCGTATTTACGAGCCATATTTTCGCAATCCCCCTCACTGGCGGCTGCGTGACGAGACACATTTTCGTCTTCGTCGTATCTGGGCTTTGGCATAGCGATCGCGTCTACAAACTAGCCATTACGGTTTTAGCTGCCGCCAGGGTGCGATCGATGTCGGCCTCGGTGTGGGCCAGGGAGGTAAAGCCCGCCTCAAATTGAGAGGGGGCCAGGTAAACCCCCTGCTCTAATAGGCCCCGATGAAAGCGGCTGAACTTGTTGAGATCTGACTTTTTAGCGTCTTCGTAGTTTTGGACAGGGCCATCGGTAAAGAAGAGGCCAAACATGCCACTAATGGAACCGCCACAGGCTGGATGGCCGGTTTCTTTGGCCACCTGCAGCAGCCCCTGAGCAAGGCGGCTGGTGATGCGCTCCAGGTAATCGTAGGTGCCCGGTTGTTTCAAAATTTCTAGGGTCTTAATCCCGGCGGTCATCGCCAGGGGGTTGCCAGACAGGGTACCCGCCTGGTACATCGGGCCAGCCGGGGCAACCAGTTGCAGGATATCTCGCCGCCCGCCGTAGGCCCCCACCGGTAGGCCGCCGCCAATCACCTTACCCAAGGTGGTGAGGTCAGGGGTGATGCCAAATTTTTCTTGGGCACCACCGTAGGCAATGCGGAACCCCGTCATGACTTCATCAAACACCAGTAGGGCACCGTGCTCTTGGGTGAGCTCCCGCAGGCCAGCTAGGAAGCCAACATCGGGGGGAATAAAGCCAGCGTTACCGACGATCGGCTCCAGGATCACGCCAGCGATCTGACCGGGGTTTGCTTGAAACAGGGCCGCCACCGCTTCTAGATCATTAAAAGGGGCCGTCAGGGTCGTGCTTGTCGTAGATTTGGGCACCCCAGGAGAGTCAGGTAGACCCAGGGTGGCAACCCCAGAGCCCGCTTTGACCAGGAACATATCGGCATGGCCGTGGTAGCAGCCTTCAAATTTAATGATCTTTTCGCGCCCGGTGTAGGCTCGCATCAGCCGCAGGACAGACATACAGGCTTCTGTCCCAGAATTGACAAACCGCACCATCTCAATGCTGGGTACGGCATCGATGACCATTTCGGCCAGAATGTTTTCTTGTAAGCAGGGCGCGCCAAAACTGGTGCCCTTATCGAGGGCTTCGTGTAGGGCTTTGATCACCTGAGGGTGGGCATGGCCGCAAATGGCTGGGCCCCAGGTGCCGACATAGTCAATGTATTGATTGCCGTCCACATCCCAGATGTAAGCGCCATTGACCCGATCGAAGACGATCGGTTGCCCCCCAACAGACTTAAATGCCCGCACCGGCGAGCTAACCCCCCCCGGCATCAATTTTTGAGCCGCCGCAAAAATCTCTTCTGACTTGGTTGTTTTTAAGCTTCCTGTGATCAATGTTGACTCCTTACCGTTCCATACCAACAGGCTATGCCTTTATCCTAGGGCTCAGGTCAGTAATAACCGATCTATTATGCCACCTGTGGTCTGGGAGCGGGGGGGCTGGTTGCCAATCAATTTGGCGATCGCGGGTAGCCCAATACCATTCAATTCATCGCCATCTCAGTTTTAATCTCGGTCATTAACTGGTGTAACTCATCGGTGTTGGCCCGATACACCATACTACAAAACTCGCAAGTCGCTTCGGCACCCTCATCTTTTTCAATCATGTCTTGCAGCTCTGTCAGGCCAAACAGCTTTAAGGCCCGCAACACCCGATCGTGGGAGCAGTCGCAGTGAAAGCGCACCATTTGCACCTCTGGTAAGATCTGGAGCCCGACATCATCGAGTAACTCGTGGAGAATGTCAGGTAGGGTTTTACCAGACCGCAGCAGGGCAGTAAAACCCGCCAGTTTAGTCAGGCGCGATTCTAACAAGTCAATTAAAGATTGATCTTTGGCGGCCTTGGGCAACACTTGAATCAGCAAGCCACCGGCAATTTCTACCCCCTCCGGGTTCATGTAAACCCCCACCATCAGGGCAGAGGGCACTTGCTCAGAGCGGGCCAGGTAGTGGGCCAGGTCTTCTCCAATTTCTCCGGAGACTAGCTCAACCGTGCTGGAGTAGGGATACCCAAACCCCACATCTCGCACGACGTAGAGATGGCCTTCACTGCCAACGGCGGCCCCGACATCGAGCTTGCCCCTGGAGGAGGGGGGCAGCTCCACTGCTGGATATTCCACATAGCCCCGCACGGTGCCATTCACTCCCGCATCGACCAGCAACCCCCCTAAAGGGCCGCTGCCCTTGATCCGAATGTTAATTCGAGCTTCTTGACGCTTCATGCTGGAAACCAGCAGTAACCCGGCGGTCATGGCTCGACCGAGGGCGGCGGTGGCCACGTAGGAAAGACGATGCCGCTCTCTGGCATCCCGGGTGACCTGGGTGGTCAACACCCCCACGACGCGGATGCCCCCCTTTGCGGCAGTTGCTCGAATCAACTGGTCTGCCATAAAATCCTTGATATTTCTTAACACTTCTCTCCCTATTGTAGAATGCTTGCTTGCCATCGGGGAGAGATTGGCTCTGGCATACTGGAAGAAGTCGTCGATCGCGTTTTCCCGTGCCCTCAGGGTCTGTCAAGACTGGTTTGAGGGGCGCAGGGGATGGTGGCAGGTCGCATCATCAAGCCGGTACAACCATTTAATTTGGGGTCGCTATGTTTGGTACCTTTCAGCAAAGCCAGTTAAGAATTGAAGTGCCTGCTTCTCAGCAGCGACTGGGGGAGCTTTTATTGCGCTCAGAGCAGTTACGGCAATGGCTGTTTCCCCAACAACTCAGTCATGATCTGTCAGCAGAGCTGCGATCGGGTACTGAGTTTACCACCTGGTTGGGGCCGCTGCCGGTGCATCATCTGGTGCAGCGGGTAGAGCCTAACTGCCTGCAATTGCTCCTAAGCCAGGGGGTTGATGGCTTTCATGAGTGGTATTGGGGCGATGGCTGGGTGCAGTCTCGCCTGGAGGGGGTGACTCTGTTGCCGCTAAATTTGGGCCATACGGCAACCCTGCTGCGGCTTAGGCAGAGTTTGATTAGTTGATAAATCTTGCTCCCCTCATCCCTAAATCCCTTCTCCCGGAGGGCGTAGCTTGCTTCCCGCAGGGTGGGGAGCCGATTCAGCCTCCAGTGCCCTCTCCCAAGGGGAGAGGGCTAGGGTGAGGGCTTCCAGAAATTTGGCGAACAAGTTTTGTCAGTCAACCAGAGTATTGCCTCCTGGATTCTGGCTCCTGACTTCTGCCTCCTGACTTCTGCCTCCTGACTTCTGGCTTCTTTAAATACTTTTGAATCCTGCTGCGCCTGTGGCTTCAAAAGCATTGCCTCCTGAATTCTGAATTCTATTGCGGAAATAACCTTTCACCTTGAAGAGTAGGCCTAATTTTTGTCGATCAATCAGGTTCGGATAAGGTACGCTCCTTTTTCTGCATCAATTATTTCGCAAGAAATGTCATTAAATTCTCTTTGCCACAGGGCTACAATTTCTCTCTCGTCTTCCCTATAACCATCATCTAAAAGGAGAATTGCTTTGTCACTTAAATGATTAAAAAGCAGGGGCAAAGCAGGATACCGAGCTAATTTTTGAACAGATTGTGGAGGGCCATCAATCACAAAGAAATCGATGGTTTGATCAAGTTCTAATCTACTTTTGTCATACCAAAGCCACTTTTGACCATTAATTTCAAATTCCTTTAAGGGGGCATACACAACTGTTGCAATCTCACTCAAACCATGGGAAGCCAGTAAATTTTGACTAATAGCAGCAAACTTGAAATCATGGTCTAGTGAAATAACCCTACCTTTGCCTAAGCGTTTTAGACAATAGGCGATCAGCAATGTAGAAACCCCGCTACCCGCCTCTAAAATAAGAGCTGGTTGCTCAATTAAAACTAATTCTATGACCGTTTTTAGAAAGTCTGGCGAAGCAGCCCAACCCCTCATATTTGGAAGCGGTAAATCTGGGCGTAAGGTAAAAAATAACGAAAAAAGAGATTCGATTTGTTGATAGTCTTGCTGTCGCTGCTGCTGCTGCTCCTTTTGTTGATCACTAAATCGGCGATACAAATCTAGAATCACAACTAAGGTGAGTATTGTAGAAAGAATGGGTATTGCAACTAGGGCGGCTTCACCAAAGAGTAACCAAATCAGGAACGCTGCTGTTACTAGTACAACCAGGATAAGAAGAACTAGGGCAACATCCTTATTTGTAAGTTGTAATTTCATTTCTCACCGACTATTAATTACATTCTTGGCTAACGGCACCTAAGATTGTGGGGATCTTGGTACAGCGTTTGACGGTAGAGCCACTCAGATTAACAGTTGCGATAAAGGGGTTGTTTTCATCAATTTCTGGCTCAAACACAACCCCTTGGGCGTCAAACACCAGGGAAGTTGCCGTAGGGGGAGTGACTGCCAAACTTAAAACACCTGGCTTGATCTC